>NZ_JBSWXO010000003.1:0-479931 GCF_056160645.1 Alteromonas sp. ABH4_456 | reverse complement strand
GATGCGAATGGTGATGCACAAACAGTAACAGCCACTGTGCAACCTGACGGCACATTCAGTGCCGATGTACCAGCGGAAATGGCAGAAGGTAGCTTTACCGTTGAAGCGACGGCCACGGATGCGGCCGGTAACACCGGCACGGCTTCAACGTCCGGTACGGTGGATACCACTGCACCAACGGTCACTCTTGATGCTCAAGGTACCGGTAACGACACTACCCCGACTATTTCTGGTACCACCGATTTGCCAGCGGGTGAACCTGTGACGTTAACCGTGACAGATGCGAATGGTGATGCACAAACAGTAACAGCCACTGTGCAACCTGATGGCACGTTCAGTGCTGATATCCCTGCGGAAATGGCAGAAGGTAACTTCACTGTCGATGCTGCGGCAACCGATGCGGCCGGTAACACCGGCACTGCTTCAACCAGCGGTGATATCGACACGGCTGCACCGACGGTAACATTAGACGCTCAGGGCACAGGTAACGACACCACCCCGACTATTTCCGGCACCACGGATCTGCTAGCCGGTGAGTCTGTGACGTTAACAGTCATTGATGCCAACGGTGATGCGCAGACTGTGACTGCGACTGTACAACCAGACGGCACATTCATTGCCGATGTACCAGCGGAAATGGCAGAAGGTAACTTCACTGTTGATGCTGCCGCCACCGATGCCGCCGGAAACACTGGTACTGCATCTACGTCAGGTACGGTGGATACCACTGCACCGATGGTCACACTGGATGCGCAGGGCACCGGTAACGACACCACCCCGACCATCTCAGGTACCACCGATCTGCCAGCCGGTGAATCCGTCACCCTGACGGTGACAGATGCGAATGGTGATGCACAAACAGTAACAGCCACTGTGCAACCTGACGGCACATTCAGTGCCGATGTACCAGCGGAAATGGTAGAAGGTAACTTCACCGTTGATGCAGCCGCGACCGATGCGGCCGGCAATACCGGCACTGCTTCAACCAGCGGTAATATCGACACCACTGCACCTACAGTCACACTGGATGCACAAGGTACAGGTAACGACACCACGCCTACGATTTCCGGCACCACGGATTTGCCGGCAGGCGAATCTGTGACCTTAACGGTCACTGATGCCAACGGTGATGCACAGACTGTGACAGCGACAGTTCAGCCAGACGGTACCTTCAGCGCCGATGTGCCTGCGGAAATGGCAGAAGGTAACTTCACCGTTGATGCTGCCGCCACCGATGTCGCCGGTAACACAGGTACTGCTTCAACGTCAGGTACGGTGGATACCACTGCACCAACGGTCACTCTTGATGCTCAAGGTACCGGTAACGACACTACCCCGACTATTTCTGGTACCACCGATTTGCCAGCCGGTGAATCTGTGACGTTAACCGTGACAGATGCGAATGGTGATGCGCAAACTGTAACGGCTACCGTGCAACCTGACGGTACCTTCAGTGCTGATGTGCCTGCGGAAATGGCAGAAGGTAACTTCACCGTTGATGCTGCCGCCACCGATGTCGCCGGTAACACAGGTACTGCTTCAACCAGTGGCAATATCGACACCACAGCACCGACTGTCACCCTGGATGCCCAGGGCATAGGCAATGACACCACACCGACTATCTCAGGCACAACAGACCTGCCAGCCGGCGAATCCGTCACCCTGACAGTCACCGATGCCAACGGCGATGCACAAACAGTAACAGCAACTGTGCAGCCAGACGGTACCTTCAGCGCCGATGTACCAGCGGAAATGGCAGAAGGTAACTTCACCGTTGATGCAGCCGCAACCGATGCAGCCGGTAACACCGGCACTGCTTCAACGTCTGGTACAGTGGATACCACCGCACCGACAGTCACTCTGGATGCTGAAGGTCTTGGAAATGATGCTACGCCAACTATCTCCGGCACCACGGATCTGCCGCCGGGTGAGTCTGTGACATTAACCGTCACTGATGCAAATGGTGACGTACAAACATTCACTGCAACAGTTCAGCCTGATGGCACGTTCAGTGCGGATGTGCCTGCAAACATGGCCGATGGCAACTACACGGTTGATGCATCTGCTACGGATGCCGCGGGGAATACCGGCACTGCTTCGACAAGTGGTGAGGTGGATACCACAGCTCCTACAGGAAACGTTGTTGTTACTACAACCTATGATGATGCAACCCCCATGATCACTGGTACGCTGGATATTCCTGAAGGTGATATCGTTACACTTGTGATCACCGATGCTGCCGGAAATGAGCAAACTCTTACTGTTCCTGTAGCCGCAGATGGTTCATTCAGTGTTGAGGTTCCCACAGATCTGGCTGAAGGTGAGTTCACGGTTCAGGCATCGGCTACAGATGATGCTGGTAATACTGCTACGGCAACGCTCACTGCAACTATTGATATGGCCGCACCGAGCTTAATCATCGATCCTATTGATATCACCAATGACAACTCTCCGACAGTTACAGGCAGTACGGATGTAGGTGTAGGCACTATTGTCCTGTTAACCGTGACGGATTCAGATGGCGTTGAATACAATCTTTCTGCAGTTGTTCAGGCTGATGGAAGCTGGAGCTCAGATCTCCCCATTCTTCCGGACGGCTCGGTCACCGTTGAGGCGCAGATTCTGGACGATTCAGGCAATATCGTAAACGTGAGTGCTGCGGGCACAATCGATACAGCCGATCCGGGCATAACGCTGGACACGTTTGTCGATACAAACGATGTGCAGCCTACGATCTCCGGTACTTCAGATGAGCTGGGCGCAAATGTCGAAATCGTGATTGTAGACGGCTTAGGTGTTGAACAAACCCTCTCTGCCACGGTTCAGCCTGATGGTACCTGGTCTGTCAATGTACCATCAGATCTCAATGAAGGATTACTGACAATCGACGCATCGGTCATGGATGATGCGGGCAACGTTGCAACTGTCAGCACCTCCGGCCTCATTGATTTAACGTTGCCGGTACTCAACGTCAATCCGGTTACAGACCTTGGTAGCGACACACCGCTTATCAGCGGTACGTCTGACGAAATCGGCGGTATCATAACCATCGATATCACGGACGGTAACGGTGATACGCAAAGCTTCAACGCGACAGTTCTCGGCGACGGTACCTGGTCCGCCAACGTACCCATGGCGATTTCAGAAGGCTTACTGGATGTGAACGTGTCGGTGCTGGATGATGCCGGCAATCTGGCCACGGTGAATACTTCCGGCCTGATTGACCTGACGCTGCCAGTGCTGAATATCAACCCGATTGCGGATCTGACCAGCGATACACCGCTCATCAGCGGTACGTCTGACGAAATCGGCGGTATCGTAACCATCGACATTACCGACGGAAACGGTGATACCCAAAGCTTCAACGCGACAGTTCTCGGCGACGGTACCTGGGCTGCCAACATCCCTATGGCAATTTCAGAAGGCTTATTAGATGTGAACGTGTCGGTACTGGATGATGCCGGCAATGTGGCCACGGTGAATACTTCCGGCCTGATTGACCTGACACTGCCAGTCCTGAACATCAACCCGATCACCGATCTGGCCAGCGATACACCGCTCATCAGCGGTACGTCTGACGAAATCGGCGGTATCGTAACCATCGATATCACCGACGGTAACGGTGATACGCAAAGCTTTAATGCGACAGTTCTCGGCGACGGTACCTGGTCAGCCAACGTACCCATGGCGATTTCAGAAGGCTTATTAGTTGTGAACGTGTCGGTACTGGATGATGCCGGCAATCTGGCCACGGTGAATACTTCCGGCCTGATTGACCTTACGTTACCAATCCTGAATATTAATCCGATCACCGATCTGGCCAGTGACACGCCGCTTATCAGCGGTACCTCTGACGAAATTGGCGGTATCGTAACCATCGATATCACAGACGGTAACGGCGATACGCAAAGCTTCAATGCGACAGTTCTCGGTGACGGTACCTGGGCTGCCAACGTACCTGTTGCGATTTCAGAAGGCTTACTGGATGTGAACGTGTCGGTACTGGATGCAGCGGGTAATGTGGCGTCGGTGAATACCTCCGGCCTCATCGACCTGACGTTGCCAATTCTGAACGTCAACCCGATTGCGGATCTGACCAGCAGTACGCCGTTGATTTCCGGTACCTCTGATGAAATCGGCGCTCTTGTCAGTATTGCTGTGACGGATGGTAACGGTGATACCCAAAGCTTCAACGCGACGGTACTGGGCGACGGTAGCTGGTCTGCTAATGTTCCTGTGGCGATTTCAGAAGGCTTACTGGATGTGAACGTGTCGGTACTGGATGATGCCGGCAATCTGGCAACTGTCAGTACCTCAGGATTAATTGACCTGACGCTGCCAGTGCTGAATATCAACCCGATCACCGATCTGGCCAGCGATACACCGCTCATCAGCGGTACGTCTGACGAAATCGGCGGTATCGTAACCATCGACATTACTGACGGTAACGGTGATACCCAAAGCTTCAACGCGACGGTACTGGGCGACGGTAGCTGGTCTGCTAATGTACCTGTGGCGATTTCAGAAGGCTTGCTGGATGTGAACGTGTCGGTGCTGGATGCAGCAGGCAATGTGGCTACGGTGAATACCTCCGGCCTCATCGACCTGACGCTGCCAATTCTGAACGTGAATGCCATTAGTGACCTCGCCAGCGACACACCGCTCATCAGCGGTACCTCTGACGAAATCGGCGGACTGGTAACCATCGATATCACAGACGGTAACGGCGATACGCAAAGCTTCAATGCGACAGTTCTCGGTGACGGTACCTGGGCTGCCAACGTACCTGTTGCGATTTCAGAAGGCTTACTGGATGTGAACGTGTCGGTACTGGATGCAGCGGGTAATGTGGCGTCGGTGAATACCTCCGGCCTCATCGACCTGACGTTGCCAATTCTGAACGTCAACCCGATTGCGGATCTGACCAGCAGTACGCCGTTGATTTCCGGTACCTCTGATGAAATCGGCGCTCTTGTCAGTATTGCTGTGACGGATGGTAACGGTGATACCCAAAGCTTCAACGCGACGGTACTGGGCGACGGTAGCTGGTCTGCTAATGTTCCTGTGGCGATTTCAGAAGGCTTACTGGATGTGAACGTGTCGGTACTGGATGATGCCGGCAATCTGGCAACTGTCAGTACCTCAGGATTAATTGACCTGACGCTGCCAGTGCTGAATATCAACCCGATCACCGATCTGGCCAGCGATACACCGCTCATCAGCGGTACGTCTGACGAAATCGGCGGTATCGTAACCATCGACATTACTGACGGTAACGGTGATACCCAAAGCTTCAACGCGACGGTACTGGGCGACGGTAGCTGGTCTGCTAATGTACCTGTGGCGATTTCAGAAGGCTTGCTGGATGTGAACGTGTCGGTGCTGGATGCAGCAGGCAATGTGGCTACGGTGAATACCTCCGGCCTCATCGACCTGACGCTGCCAATTCTGAACGTGAATGCCATTAGTGACCTCGCCAGCGACACACCGCTCATCAGCGGTACCTCTGACGAAATCGGCGGACTGGTAACCATCGATATCACTGACGGTAACGGCGATACCCAGAGCTTCAATGCGACAGTTCTCGGCGACGGTACCTGGTCCGCCAATGTGCCTGTGGCGATCTCAGAAGGTTTACTGGATGTGAATGTGTCGGTACTGGATGCCGCGGGCAATGTGGCTACGGTGAATACCTCCGGCCTCATCGACCTGACGTTACCAATCCTGAACATCAACCCAATCACCGATCTGACCATTGACACGCCACTCATCAGCGGTACGTCAGACGAAATCGGTGCCCTGGTAACTATCGATATTACTGACGGTAACGGTGATACGCAAAGCTTCAACGCGACAGTTCTCGGCGACGGTACCTGGTCCGCCAACGTGCCCATGGCAATTTCAGAAGGCTTGCTGGATGTGAATGTGTCGGTGCTGGATGCAGCGGGTAATGTGGCCACGGTGAATACTTCCGGCCTGATTGACCTGACGTTGCCAATTCTGAACGTCAACCCGATTGCGGATCTGACCAGCAGTACGCCGTTGATTTCCGGTACCTCTGATGAAATTGGCGCTCTTGTCAGTATTGCTGTGACGGATGGTAATGGTGATACCCAGAGCTTCAACGCCACAGTTCTCGGTGATGGCACCTGGTCGGCGACTGTGCCAACCGCCATTTCAGAGGGCTTGCTGGATGTGAATGTATCGGTACTTGATGATGCCGGAAACCTGGCAACGGTCAGCACCTCAGGACTGATTGACTTAACCCTGCCCATCCTGACTGTTGATGCAATTGGTTTCACTAACGATTTAACACCGACCATCTCAGGTACATCTGATGAAATTGGTGCGACGGTGACCATTGAAACAGAAGATGCGCTGGGCGCAACCCAGTCGCTGACAACGACGGTAGCCGGTGACGGCTCATACACGCTGGATATCCCCGCTGATGTGGCGGAAGGTATTCTGAATGTAAATGTGTCAGTGCTGGATGTGGCCGGCAACCTGAGTCAGGTAGCTCTGAGTGGCGAAGTCGACGTGACCCCGCCGTCACTGAATGTGACCCACGTACCTACAATCACTGAACCGTTTATCTCCGGTACTGCCGACCCCGAACTGGAAGGCCTGGCCGTCAATGTAGATTTGACTGCTAATATTCTGGGAATTGAGCAAACTGTGTCAGTAACCGCTACCGTTGCTGAAGATGGTACCTGGACATACGGACCGTTCCTCGATCTGGGTGTAGGCCCGTTATCGTTATCGGCATCTATTACCGATGCGGCCGGAAACGTAACCACTGTGAGTGAAGGAGGAAGTCTGTCACTACTTGAAGGCTTCCTGAGTGGCCCAAGCTCTGATTCCGGTGATTCGGGAGATTCGGGTTCACTGATTTCTCTGAACCTTGGCCCGTTAAGTATCGATATCTGAGGAAATTCAGAAAGAGAGCGAAGGGTGTGCTTCACAGCACACCCTTTTTATTTAAAGAACATTTCGAGAATGTATGACAGGTCCAGATATTTATCTAACATTTCGCTGTTTACCGGCAAAACACGGTATTGCAAGCCTATGACCGGCTTTCCTGCCAACCACGGATGAGTCTGAACAGCACTTCGCATTTCTAACTCAATTTTTCTGACGTCATCTTCGGAATAATCCAGCATAACAACGCCTATCAGCTCATTTGAAAACTGAAAAGGAACACACCCCGGAATCAACGCAAAAACGAATTTATTGAGAAAGTTTTTTAATTCGTCAGACTGAGTGATATCGCCATTTATGCCGTTGAAAGAAAATCTTAATGTTGTGAGCTTGCATCCTAAGCGGTCAGCAGATTGGGCAAGCAAGCGCACATGCTCAATAAAAAACTGGCTTCCGGCAAACCCGTATTCGTCCCGGATTCGTTCACTTTCCGAGCGGCGGAGCAGAGAGTCATTTAATAGTTTTACCCGGGAGAGCTCTGAATGCACTTCATCCAGTCTTCTTTGCAGATGTTCATATTTTATTTGAAGGCCGAGCAACTCCTGTTGTCTTTCCATGACCCTTGTCATGTCAAGATGGCATCCCAGCAACCTTACCGGCTCACCCTCATTGGAGTAAATGGCAATCCCGCGACAGCGTACCCACACGATTGTGCCGTTTTTGTGCCAGTATCTGACAACCTGATCGTAAGGATGTTTCGGGTTTTTCAGGTGAAGCTCAAGATTGCGTTTGGCGACAGCAAGATCTTCAGGAAAAATGATGTCCTGCCATTCAGTAATTTTGTGCTCTTTAAATTCCGGGTCATAACCAAAAAGACGCCAGAACTTCGGGCTCATCCACTCATTTTCAGGGTCGGTTAAATCCCAGTACCAAAGGCCGTCGACAACATCATCCTGAAAAAATTCGAACATTAATTTGTCGCGTTGCAACAAATTGAGCAGTTCTTTTTCAAGGTAATGCTGTCCTTGCTCCAGCATGGCATCCCGGTGGAGTGAATCACTCATTGATGTAATTCAACAATAGAGATAATCACGCCTTTTGCACTGTCGCCAATCTTATACTGACTGACGGTTACCTCGTAACGCTGCGCGGTACTGTCGTCTTGATAGACTTCCTTTACAGTAGATTTCTGACCACGATTAACCTGGGAAACGAGCTCATCTAATGCAGTCAGCGGCTTCTTAAACGACAAATCTCTGAAATCCCGGTTAATATCAAAATCAATAATATTCACATATTGCTTCATTGCATATGTGAATCTTCTGATTTTGAGATCGCTGTTAAGAAACAGAACTGCCAGATGGGTGGCAATCATCAGATTCTCTAAGTCATTGTTGATGTCCGTCAGCTCAACAATTTTTTGCTGGTACTCACTGTTAACAGTATAGAGTTCTTCGTTTACCGATTGCAGCTCTTCGTTGGTCGACTGCAGTTCTTCATTAGCTGCCATCAACTCTTCATTGCTCGACTGTAACTCTTCACTGGTTGTATCTAAGTCTTCCAGCGCTTCACGATAAAGCTTCTGACACTCTATCAGAGCATTATCCAGTTCTTCTATGCGTTTAACTGTCTGCTCGCTACGCTTGTAGGTGATGTCTGCATCAGGCGCTGATTGCATTGAACCCGGTACGAAACTTAAAGCGACAAAAACATTATCAGGGCCGTTTTCGTTAAAACTGAAACAACGCAAGGACCAGCGCTCCGTTTCAGTGACTCTGATGTCTTCCATGAATACCGAGATATTCTCACGTAATACCTGATGGGCAGCTGATATGGTCTGTCCTGATAAATCGTCTCTCAAGACATCGGATAAATCATGGGTAACCAAACCCGGCCGCAGAGGTGCTGTGAAGGCGGTCGTATCGCCGTAGCTGTATATAACCCGCAATTTTGTATCTGTAATTAATGTCGGAGGCAGGTAAGCTTCCATCATTGCCTGTCTGCCAACGGCTGCAGACTTGCGATCTACCTCAATGCGCTTATTCGGAGAACTCAAATAGTGAGCTACAGATTTCGGCTTGTAATGCCGGTTCTGAAAAGGCTTTGCAGAATGAATTTGGGAGGAAGGCACTTTTATATCTTTGGCTTTCTGATAGACACGGTTGCGCTGATCGGTAAAGTCAAAATAGATACTGAAGCTTCCCGGAGATTCTGCACTTCCTAATACGAGGTAACCTTTCACTTTCAACGCAAAATGGAAAAACGCCATCACTTTTTGTTGCGCTGCATTTTGTAAATAAATAAGCGTGTTACGGCAACTCACCAGATTCATATTGGAAAATGGCGGATCCTGAATCAGATTGTGGGTGGCAAACACCACAATATTTCTGATTTCTTTAGTCACCTGGTAACTGCCGTCATTCAGTAAATTAAAATACCTCGCGATGAATTCTGAAGACATTTCAGAAGAAATACTGCCGGGATAAATTCCATTCGCCGCAAACGCTACGGCAGACTGATCAATATCGCTGGCAAACAGTGTAACCTGTCGCTCCACTTTTAATTCCTGCATTGCCTCGGAAAACAGGATGGCATAAGAATAAGCTTCTTCGCCGGTAGAACACCCCGGAACCCATACACGGATGGTGTCATCTTTCGATGTTTCCAGCACCATAGGCTTTACAACATCTTCATACAACCTTTCCCAAACCTCAGCGTCCCTGAAGAACTGAGTGACACCAATGAGCAAATCTTGTTTTACCAGCTCAACTTCATCCGGCGTGCCGTTTAAATATTCCCAGTATTCAAGCAAAGTATGCTTGCTGTTAATGCTCATTCTGTGCTCAATACGGCGGGAGACTGTAGATTCTTTGTAAGCACGAAAATCCAGTTCGGTACGATCGTTAATTAAACCAAGAATGTCGTCGAGTATTTTAGAGTTCTTAGATAGGTGATCACGGAACTTACTGGGTTGCTCCCGCACCAGCGGATGCTCGATGAAACGTCTTAACTGTTCAGGGATCTCCTGAACATTCAGCACGAAATCCACAGAGCCGGTATTGATTGCATTTAACGGCATGCCATCAAAGCGAGCCTCAGCGGGATTCTGGGCGATGACCATCGCCCCCATCTCTTTCAAAGACAGAATGCCACGGCTACCATCGGAGCCAGTCCCGGATAGTATTATACCTATCGCGCGATTCTGTACGTCTTCTGCGATGGTTCTGAATAATTCGTTAATGGGGAGATTTATGCGGTTGTCAGGGGGTAAATCAGACAGGTAAATGCATCCTTCAGCCACCCTCATCAGTTTGCCAGCCGGTATGAGATAAACCGTATCAGGTTTCAGTTTTTCCCCCTCTACGGCCTGGTGTACAGCCATTTTGGTATTTTTACTTAACAGCTCGTCCATCATCGACTTAAAGTCAGGCGATAAATGCTGAGCAATGACATACGATGCGCCAAGATTGTCCGGCAGTACATTAAAGAGTTCCTGCAGAGCTTCAAGACCGCCGGCAGAAGCTCCTATGCCTACAATGTACTGCGCTTCCTTTTCCGTTGCTCTTTTATCCATTTTCCGTTCCCGATAGACTACCCGTGTCAGGTTACACAAGGCTGACTGTTAAGCATTTTTATTAGTGTATCTGAATCCTGTGGCTTAGAAAAATAAAACCCCTGAAAAAGCTGGGCACCAAGATTTCTGCAGAGCTGGAACTGTTCCTCTGTTTCCACACCTTCAGCCAGAATTTGTAGATTAAGACTTTTCCCCATTGCGATCATTGCTGTCAGAGTTTTCTTATATTTGTCATTGGTGGACACATTCTGAACAAAATAGCGGTCTATTTTCAGTTCATTAAAATCGTAATTCATTAACCTTTTAAATGAACTGAATCCGGTACCGAAATCGTCCATTGAAATTAAAAACCCTCTGCGCTGCAATTGTTTTATCTGTCGCTGTACTCTTGTGCTGTTACGCTCTAGCATCATCTCTGTGATTTCAATGCAAACACTGGAAAGAGGAACTCCGAATTCCATGCAGAGTTGTGTAACCACTTTATTGAAATTTTCTTCTTCGAGTTGACTGATATCCACATTCATATTCAGCGTCAACGCAGGCTGATGTTCGCGTAATCGTGCGAAGCCTTTCAATGCCTCTTTTAATGCGTTATCAAAAAGTGCCAACTCCATATTCTGCCGTTTAGCAAAACTGATAACGGATTCGATGCCTTTGAAATACTGAAACGGTGTTTTAAATCTGGCGAGAGCTTCTACTGAACGGATTTGGCCGTCAACACTGTAGATTGGCTGAAAATGACACGTCAGGCCATCATCACTCAAGACGTCCTGAAGTTCTTTTTTCTGATTTTTTAGCCACTTCTTTTGCTCTCTGAGATTCACATCATAAATTTTAAAATGTTCTGCAGTAAGTGCTCCCCGCTTTACTTCATACATACCCTGGTCGGCTGCATCCAGAACAGCCTGAACCTTTTCAGCTCTGGTCTGATTTTCTTCAAACTGAATAGTGGGCGTCCAGGCAATACCAATACTGCAACGCAATTCTATTTCGCGCCCTTCCAGCACACAGGTAGTGTTCAATAAGGAATCTATCTTTCGCGCTATCCCCTCTACCGTTCTGTCTGAGGTGATAGAAGACATACAAACAACAAATTCATCACCTCCAAAACGGGCACTGAGGTCATTTTCGCGCACCGCAGAAGCAATTTTTCTTCCTACATATTTCAGCACTGCATCACCGAACTTGTGACCCGTGGTATCGTTAATCTCTTTGAACCTGTCGATATCGATAAACAAAAATAACGAACGGGAAAACCGGTTGGCATCCATCTCTTCGACTTTGCGAATAAAGGCGGACCGGTTAAATAACTCAGTTAATGAATCGTGTTCAGCCATGTACTGCAATTTGCTTTCTGCCCGAAATTCATTCGTTACATCATTCAGGGTTACCGAGGCACTGATAAAATTGTCTCTGGAGTCAAAGTAAGCTGCCAGTTGCACTGAAAATACGTAAATGCTGCCCAGTGGCGTAACAAACTCTATACGGGTTTTATATAAGTTTCTGCAACTCTCAGTATTGCTTACGTGATCACGGAACTCCCTGGTCAGTGACGGGGGTAAATAATCGATCCATTTCCTGCCATATAACTCATCCAATGAGGTTTTCAACATGTCTGCACAACGTGCATTAATAAAAACCGCATTCCAGTTGCTGTCCACGTTGATCACGCCGATTGGTAAATCATGGGCAATTTTTGAAATGCTCTTGCTATCGGCAATCACCGATAATGCCCAGGGGTACTGTCCAGACCCTGATGCAGATAAGACGCAGTGATAACCGAGGAAATTCTGTACGTCCAAAACCCGGGGCAAATCCGTTAACTCTATATTTTCAAATACTTTTAACGAATGAGGGAGTAAAGCGTGAAAAGCAAAGTGTGATACCGGAGCTGATGTCTTACACAGCGATTTATTTTTATCATAAAAAGCTGTAAAGCCATCATTGAGACTCACCAGTAATTCGTGAAGATTTCCGGCAAGTTGATTCCCTTCATGAGTTGAATCCGTGTAATCCAAAACAAATCCTGCATAATAAAATTGAATCCGGGCAACAACTCATGCCCGATACTGTATATAGCATAGACGCTATATCAAATAACGGGATATCAGGGTAAAAAGTTCAGTATTGCGCGGTCTGAACAACCGCGCAGGAGGAGATTTTTCGCTATTTTTGATAAGGAGACACACCGCCTTCTTCAATAAACCGGTCGATGCGTTGTTCAAGCACAGACAAAGGTACTGAGCCCAGTTGCAAAACCGCATCGTGGAAATGGCGGATATCGAATTTTTCACCTAATGCAGATTCAGCGCGGGCACGGTTTGATTCCATTGCCATTTGTCCCAGGTAATAAGACAACGCCTGACCCGGCCATGCAATATAACGGTCAACTTCGGTGGTAATTTCATGGACCGACAGCGCCGTGTTGTCTTTCATGAACTGCTGCGCCTGTTCACGGCTCCAGCCTTTTGCATGGATACCGGTATCTACCACCAGCCGTGCTGCACGCCACATCTGATAGCTCAGCATGCCAAAGATTTCATAGGGGGTGTGGTAAATTCCCATCTCTTCGCCCAGCTTCTCGGTATACAGAGCCCATCCTTCTCCGTAAGCAGAAATGTAGCTTTCCCGCCGGAAGTCCGGGATCCCGTCATTTTCCAGTGACAACGGCATCTGGAAGGCGTGTCCCGGTGCTGACTCATGCAGGGTCAGGGCAGGCAGCGAATAAAGCGGGCGTGAAGGTAAATCGTAGGTGTTTACCAGATAAACGCCCGGACCACCGCGGCCGGCAGTATAAAACGGTGCAATATCATCAGGCACAGGAATAATAGCAAAACGGGCACGGGGCAGATGACCGAAAAAGTCAGAGGCCACGGCATCAAACTCTTTGGCTGTCCAGGCCGCTCTGTCGAGCAGCGCCTGAGGCGTATCGACATAGAACTGCGGATCGGTGCGCAGGAAATGAAGGAATGCGGCTAAATCGCCATCAAAATTCACTTCAGCCATGACATCGTGCATGCGGTCACGGATTTTCGCCACTTCATCCAGACCAATCTGATGAATTTCTTCCGGCGTTAGATCCAGTGTGGTGTACTTTTTTGCCTGAGCACGGTAATAAGCTTTGCCATCAGGTAAATCGTAAGCGGCAATGGAAGGCTGTGCCCCGGGGATGTACTCTTCAACTAAAAAGGACAGCAGCTTTTTATGCGCAGGGATCACCGCTTCGCTGATCGCTTTTTGTGCCTGTGCACGCAAAACCTGTTGTCGCTGTGCAGAGATTTTGGCAGGGAACTTAATAAACGGCTGAAAATACACGTTATCTTCACCAGCAGCGTCAACTACCGACTCCACAGAGCGTTCACGGCCAGCCAGAGAAATCGCCGGTAAGGTAAACTTCCGCGCAAGACCCATTTTCATGTTGGCAATCTGTTGATCAAAATACCGTGGCATATCGTTAAGCCAGGCGATGTAATTCACATAATCCTGTTCGCTGTGAAATGTCTCCCGCGCCAGGTATGTCAGGTCGCTCCAGAATGCGGTATCACCCAGCAAAGGCTTTTCCCAGCTACGGTATTCCTGATCCATAATGAGGTTTTCAATCTGATTACGGTATACCGCATAGTTGGTCTGATTCTCTTCCGACAATGTGGCGGTATCAATAGTATTCAGCTCTCTCAGCACAGACTGCCAGCGGCTCAGGCGCTTTTCCTGCGTGGCCTGACTCACATCCGGCAAAGCAGATGGCGCTGCGTGTGTATCGCTGTTTTCATCCACACTGTAGTAATTCTTACGCCACTGCCATTCCTGCGAGTATAAGGTTTCAAACTGGCCGTCGGCGGTATCTGTTGCAAGGGGTTCAGAAGCCGCATACACCGCAGCACTTCCCTGAAAGGCCAGAAAGACGGATAAACTGAGGATGCGGACAGAGCGTGTAAAAGTGGTCACAAATGTTCTCCCTGTTTTTATTGTTATGTACCTGAAATGGGTTGTATTGAGTTTTAACACGGCGGGACAACGGATTACCACTTTTAGCCGCCGGTTGCGCAAATTGAGCGGATAAACAGCAAAGCGGCAGGCGGACTGAATTTACCGCCGGACGAGGAGATCCTTTGCTTATTTATCCGTATGATAGCAACCACAAGAAGCCGGACAGATAACCGGCAAAATAAGCGAATTTACCGGAGGTAACATGACAGGAAACGGCATAGGCGGAAAAACAAAAGAAGAAGCTTTGTCCACGCTTCAGGATATGACAAAAGATACTGTGGCGATTGGCAAAGAAGAGTTTGAAGCCAGGATCCAAAAAGCGCAGGCATTAATGAAAGCGCAGGGTATTGCGGCGCTTTACCTGAATGCCGGCACCAATATGACCTATTTCACCGGCCTTGAATGGTACGCCAGTGAAAGACTGGTGGGCGCATTACTGCCAGCAGAAGGTCCGGTCACTTTTATCGCACCGTTTTTCGAAATAGCTTCCCTGTCTGAACGTCAGATCATCGCCGGTGACATTGCCGGCTGGCAGGAACATGAAAGCCCATATGTCCTGTTCGCCCGCTTGTTAAAACAGACCGGTGTAAAGCCAGGTGATAAAGTGGGTATTGATGAATCAACGGCCTTTTTTATTACCGACGGTTTTCAAAAAGCCATGCCGGAGCTCCAACTGGTTAACGCCAGTCCGGTGACTGCAGGATGCCGCATGCATAAAACGGCACCGGAACTGGCCCTTATCCAGCGGGCCATGGATATGACGCTGGAGGTGCATAAAGCCGCCGCCAGTATTCTTTACGAAGGGATCACCACCACCGAAGTGGAACAGTTCATTAATCAAGCGCACAAGAAAACCGGCGCGCCGGCAGGTTCGTGTTTCTGTATCGTACTGTTCGGTAAAGCCACCTCTTTTCCTCATGGCGTGAAAGATCCACAGGTATTGAAACCCGGCGATCTGGTGCTCATCGACACGGGCTGTAAATTAAAAGGTTATCTGTCTGACATAACCCGTACTTACTGCTTTGGAGAGCCTACAGAAAAACAGGCCCGCTTGTGGCAAGCAGAAAAAGAAGCGCAGATTGCCGCGTTTAACGCAGCACAACCCGGTACGCCTTGCGGACGGGTTGATGCCGCAGCCAGAGACTGTCTGGCGGGCTACGGGCTGGGCCCCGATTATCAGTTGCCCGGCCTGCCCCACCGCACCGGTCACGGTATCGGCATGGACATACACGAATGGCCCTATCTGGTGAAAGATAATCCGCAGCCGTTGGCTACCGGAATGTGTTTCAGTAACGAGCCGATGATTGTGGTCCCCGGGGATTTCGGGATCCGCCTTGAAGACCATTTCTACATGACAGATGAAGGCCCAGCATGGTTTACTGAGCCCGCTAACAGTATTGAGAAACCTTTTAACTAAGATGAGTTATTCCATTCCTGCGCAGCGTTACGAAACCCTGCTGGAAATTAAGAAGAGTAAATTTTATGCCTGTGCCGGCTTCGCCCAGACCCGCGAAGACGCCATGCTGATGCTTGATGAAGTGAAAGCCCGCTATCCGGATGCCAGACATCATTGCTGGGCGTATCTTTTAGGCCATCCCGACCAGCCACTTAGCGTGGCGATGTCTGATGACGGGGAACCCTCCGGCACTGCCGGAAAGCCTATACTCAATGTATTACAGCACAAACCGGTGGGTAACATCATGATGATTGTTACCCGCTATTTTGGCGGTATCAAGCTGGGGGCCGGCGGACTGGTCCGCGCCTATTCTGGCGCAGCACAACAGACCATGGAAACCCTGCCGGTTATTACACAGGTAAAACTGAATGCCTTTACCGTGACCACTGATTTTGCTCAGGAGCAATTTATCCGCCATTGGACTGAATCGGTAAAAGGTAAAGTCACAGATTGCACTTACTCGCAGGCTGTAACCCTCAGCATTGCCATACCCGACAGCGCCGTGGAGGCTTTGCGTCAGTATGAAGGAAGCCTCGGTTTGACAGTAAAAGCCGTTAAAGGGTGACGGTTTATTAACTACAAAGGCGTAATCCCCGGACAGCGTCATACTTCTGCAGCATTTTGAGTGTACAAGTGTACGCTGAAACTATACACTGGTTTTTATCGACTGGTAAGATCTGTGGGAGCATCACATGACACAATCAGAAAAGCGGCCTGTTGCGGCAAAAGCCTACTCTGTGCTGGAAGAATGGTTAAACAGTATCAGCCATGGTGCGGGGTTTGTTGCGGCCGTTGTGGGGCTGGTGTTTTTACTGCTTCGTGCAGAACAACCGGTAGCCATCGCCGCAGCCGCAGTTTATGGTACCACGCTGATCCTGATGTTTCTTAGTTCTACCCTCTATCACAGTATTTCCCACACCAAAGTAAAGGGGATCCTGAAGCTGTTTGATCACAGCGCAATTTATTTGCTCATTGCCGGGACTTACACTCCCCTCCTTCTGGTCGGTATCGGCGGATGGCTGGGAATTACGATGACCGCAATTGTGTGGATCCTGGCTACAGGCGGTGTTGCCTTTAAACTCATTGCCCGGCACCGTTTCCCGAAGGTATCTGTGGCAACTTACCTGCTGATGGGCTGGATAGCCCTTGGCCTTATTTATCCGCTTTATATGGCGCTGCCGGGAGCCGGACTGTGGCTGATAGTTGCCGGGGGACTATGCTTCAGTATCGGTGTGTTATTTTACGTTGCCAAGTCAAAGCGTTACACTCACGCTATCTGGCATCTGTTTGTGCTGGGTGGCTGTAGTTGCCATTTCTTTTCAATTTATTATTTTGTGGTGTAAACGCTCAAGCATGAACACAACCGACAAACCGGCTTCTCACCGTCTGATCACCGGAACGGCCTCCATAACACTGGGAGCGGTGCCGGATGCGCAAAGCATTCAGACACTTAAACAACAGGGTATCACCCACGTTATCACGCTGCAGACCTCATCAGAGCATGCTGAACAGGTGGAACGACTGGTTAAAGATGCGGGCATGCACTGGCGCTGGTTTCCGTTTACCGAAACCCTCGACAGTACAGAGACCGGACTCGAATTACTGAGGCAGTATATCCAGGAACTGGGTAAGCTTACCACTGAAGGTAAACAGCTTTATTTTCACTGCAACGATGCCAGAAGCCGTTGTATGTTGTTAATTTTTGCCCTGCTCCACCATCGCCGCATCCCGTCATCCAGTGCCTACCCTATGCTACACGACCTGTCATCAGGCTCAGCAAACCGTTTAAGCCGTGCAGAATTACAGTGGGCAGCCAGCCTCGGGTTATCGGTGCATTAATAAGACAACCTGTTGCCTGCGAAGTGTATTCAAAACAAGACACTCCGCAGGTTTCCTCTTACCTCTTTGCGGTTCTGACAAGTCCTGAACCGGTTAAAACCGCAGAGCCGCAAGGCTTCACTGTTAAATCCCCATTGTGGCCTTTGTTTTGCTTCTGACAGTAATGAGTAATTAGTTTCTTCTCATTTTCCCGTCACGGAGTATCTTAATGCGACTATCGCCGCAATCAGTCTATGCCTCACTGTCACTTCCACGAAATCTTCGCACGTCACGCCCTTCACACTTCGTTAAAGTACTTGCGTTAGGGTTGTCCTGCCTGACTGTACACTTCGCACAAGCCGCGAGCGTAGCACCGGCTCAACCGGGCAGCATGGCGCTGGAGAAAATCGCTGCGCAAGGCGTGTCAGATTTACAAAGTGCAGAGGCATTAGTGGAAGATTTAGCGGCTTCGAAGCGCTACGGACGGATGCTGAATCTGCTTAAGCAGGACTACAACGACGAGTCCGGTGAGATTTTAATGATGATGAGTCGCGGCGAGTCACTGGAAAACGCGACACTGAAGTTAGCCAAAAGAGCTGGATCTGAAACCGCGATGGGCCATGTGGTTAAATCGGCATTTATTCTGTTTCCTCTTAATCAGGCTGACTTATACCATTATTTGCAACAACACCTGGGGATACGGGATACACTGCTGAACAAGTGGGCAGAAAATGCAGGGGTCCTTACTGAACCAACTATGCCGGCTCCCGATGATAAGGGTCTGTTTATTCAGCCACTCATTGAGTCTGCCAGTATATCGGTATTTGATGTCACCGCTGACACCCGCGCAGAATTACTTTATCGCCGCTCAGGTACTGAACAATGGCAGCAAGGCAGGGATTTAAGTTTCGAACCGGTCAACGGTATCCTGACCGGGCCGGTTGTGTATCTTGAAGCCGGCACAGCGTACGATGTGAAGGTAGTTCTGCATGCGCCTCAGCAGCCTGTGAGGATAATTGAAAGCCAGTTTACCACCCGCGCGAATAAACCTGTGATTGACCCGGATAAGGTATATAAACTCTCCGACATTTATAAAGGCGGCATGCTGGATCTTGAAGCGCTGGGCATTGAAGGCAGCAAAGACGGGTACGCTAAAATTGTGGGGGACGCCGGCACAGTCATTACCCCTGACGATTCAGATAAATACGCTATCTTTACCGGCGACAACAGCTATATCTACTTTGAAAACATCACCATAGAAGGCGCGAGAGTGCATGCTATTTATGGTGAAAAAGGCCATGATATCTGGATAAACCAATGTGATATTTCAGGCTGGGGCCGGGCACCGAATGTCATGAAAAATGGCATTGCCTATGAAATGGAGGATGCCGGCCCGATTAACTATGACTCAGCCATTTACTTTCGTCAGTCCGGCGTGATCACGGTGGAAAACTGTCACGTGCACGATCCCCGCGCCATTGCCAATGACTGGTCTCATGGTCATCCCAAAGGACCTAACGCGTTTCTTGCACACGCAAACCATCCTGACCCGCAATTTAAAGGTCAGGTGATTGTTCGTAACAATCACTTTACCGGTACGGCAGACCACCGTTTAAATGATGTCATTGAAGGGCGCAAGAATGCAGAGCCTCTTGGCGGTTTTGTCCGTGACTCGGCGATTTATAACAATGTACTGGCATATTCCAACGATGATGCCATTGAAGTGGACGGCGGCCAGCAGAATGTACTGGTTTACAACAACGACATTTCACACACTTACTCGGGGATAAGTATTACGCCGGTCCGCGTTGGCCCGGGCTTTGTGTTTAATAACTATATCCATGATTTGGGCGACTTGCGGGGTAAGCAGTGGGCGTCAATCAAGATGGGCGGCCTGCTCACCAGTCCGCTGGGACAAAGCATTATTCTGCATAACCTGATCACCACAAAACGTAACGGATTAACCGCTTCGCGGTTTAAGGACGACAACACTTTCTGGACGCAGGTACAGAATAATGTGGTAATTAATCAGAAAGACGCGAACCGTTCAGGCTTTGCCGTTTTCGATCCGCAGGGCTACCCTGAATCAGAATATATCAACAATTACTTCTATAACCTTTCTGCGGGCAAGCCGAAAATTCAGGCAAATATTACCGTGCCCTATGAATTTGATGAGGCTAAACTGAATCAGCAAATCGCAGAAGCTTTATTTATAAAAGGCAAAACCGTATTGCTCCCAAATTCTGACAAATACCGTATAAACAACTTCACCAGACTCAATGAAGACGGCACACAAGCAATCTACGGAATTATTGAGTAACAATAAATAAGCAACATCAAGTGCAGTAACAAGGACGTCAGTCTCTATGTCGTTGAAAGCCAAGTCCCTTAAGGGCGCGTTTTTTAATTTATCCGCGAATGGCGCAGGCCAGCTGGTAAATTTTGTCGTCTACGCCATCATGGCGCGTATTCTGGGCGTTGAAGAGTTCGGTCTGGTGGCTATTTGTCTGATGGTCACCGATTTCTGTAACCTGTTCGTCACCGTGGGCGTATCGCAAAATCTCATTCAGCGCAAAGAATGGGACAATAACTTCGCCAGTTTATCCTTCTGGTTTTTGATGGGTGTGTCACTGGTCATCGCAATTTTGATGTTCGCTGTGGCAGTGCCCGTTGCCTGGTACACCTATTCCGAACTCGCCGCTCAACTTATTGCGGCGCTGGCAATTATTCCGCTGGCTAACGGTTTGCGCCTGGTCCATAAAGCAAAAATGGAACGGGATTTTGCCAATAAACGGCTGGCGGCCTACGACACAGCCGGCGTGCTGGTTGGAGGCGTAGTGTCTGTCGCCACGGCATTAACCGGCTTCGGCGCATGGGCGATTATTCTCGGAAAAGTTGTTCAGGCTTTTGTTTCTACAGCCCTGACCTGGCACGGCTCGGATTTCCGTCCCGGTAAGGTAGAGGATAAGTCCCACCTGCCTGAAATCATCCGCTTTGCGAAACCGCTGATCGCCATGTCTTTCATGAATTTCTTCTCCCAGCGTACATCAAACATCGTTATTGCGGCCTTTCTCGGGGCCGCCACCTTTGCCTACACCTCAGTGGCAAGACAAGGGTTTTCAGTATTGAACAACCTCACTTTCCAGCCACTGAACAGAATTGCTCTGGCCGGTCTGGCAAGGGTTGAGGACCACAAACTACCGGCAACCTTCGCCCGTGTGGTCAGCATGACCGCCATCTTCGTTACACCGGTGTACTTCGGTGTCGGTGCTATCGCTCATCCGTTTATTGATGTGGTGTTCGGTGATAAATGGACTGACAGCGCATACTTATTGTCTATTCTGGCGCTGCAAACGCCCTGTAACGTGATGGCGTACTATCTGCCTAACTTGCTGATTGCAAGAGGCTTACCGGCTCAGGCATTTAAACTTAACCTGATAAACCTGACCTTTAACTTCCTGTTTCCGTTAGCTGCTGTTCCCTGGGGCCTGTATGCAGTGATCTCTGCGCTGGTTGTTGCTAACTTTGTCACCCTGGTGCTGAAATTTATGCTGGTGAAAAAATCTCTGAACATTAGCCTTACAGACGCATTCAGAGAAACCTGGATGTTCACCCTTACCGGTACAGTAATGTTCTGTGTGGTGTTATATGTCGAGCGCAATCACTTACTGGGACTGGATAACGTATTTCTTGAGCTACCCGCTCTGGTTGGCCTTGGCGCATTGATTTACTGCGGCAGCCTGCTACTGTTTTTCCGCAAGAAAACCCTGGCCATTGCGAAAGAATTTAAATCAGGAAAGAAAAAGAAGAAGGTGTAGCTGTCTTATCCTGCCGGACTGACCGACAGCCATGCTGAGAGATTTGCTAAGCGCAATCTCTCGGCATGTTTGAGGGACTGATCATGGCGGCTTCAGACTTGTGTACCGGCACATCGACTTTACCACTGGCAATCACTTCACCCAGTTGCCATAACCGCCATTCTCCCCGTTCATAAATATCCCAGGTTTCATCGTGAGTCAGCGGTTCTGTTGCGATAACACTCACCACGTCTGCCGGCGTGGTTTCAGAGGCAAAATCCACTTCCACCTCCACATCTTTCAGACAGGCCGGTCCGAATGGTGCCCGGCGGGTAATGCTGGCCAGCTTGGTACTGCAAAAAGTGAACAGCCAGTCACCGTTACTCAGCAAGCAGTTAAACACACCCTGCTCAGCATATTCTTTTGACAGGGCCACCAGCGAAGCAGCCAGTTGCTCAGGCATGGCATCGCGGGGCAAAGTCTGACGGATTTGATTCATTAAATCGCAGAACAGCTCTTCACTGTCTGTGTCACCGATAGCTTCGTACATACCGGCTCTGCGGGTAAAACCGGGGATCTGGCCATTATGGGCAAACACCCAGCAACGCCCCCACAATTCACGGGTAAACGGATGCGTATTAGAAAGGTTGATGTTACCCACATTCGCCTGGCGAATATGGCAGATTGCCGTTTTGCTCTTTATCGGTAACTTCGAAACAAATTCAGCGATTTGAGAAGTCGCGCAGGGTTCGGGATCGTGAAAAAGCCGGACGCCCTTTCCTTCATAAAAAGCGACACCCCAGCCATCTTTGTGAGGACCGGTTTCCCCTCCCCTGCGGGTCAGGCCGGTAAAACTGAAACATAAATCGGTTGGAGTATTGGCACTCATGCCAAGGAGTTCGCACACTGTGCATTCCTTTCTTAGAGGCAAAGGCTGGTAGCGTAGCCAAAAAATTTGTCGGTGGCAATGCTTTGACTTGCGGCAAATGTTAACGTATTGTGAGAGACGAACGTCATTAAAAATAAGCTCTGTTGAAGTGACATTTTATGATTAATTTTGTAGTGAGGTAAAAATGTCAGAAGATTCAGTTTCAACCACCGACGATTCACTATTTTCCACTTTTCTGACCAACACCATCGATGGCGCACTTATTATCGAAAATGGTCGTATAAAAAGTTGTAACGACAGCTTTCTCCGGCTTCTGCGTTACGAAAGCAGGGACTCTCTTACCGGACGCGATTTACTACACATTTCTGCAGAATACCAGACTGCAAACGTATCGTCTGAATCGATGTTCCACAGTATTCAAAAAGAAAATGCAAAAAACTCAAGCTTCAAATTTGATTGGTTATTTCAAAAATCTGATCAAACGTTGCTCTGGACAGAAACAACCATAACCAGATTAGATTCCGGCGATGCCAGCGTATTGTTGTTGATGATTCGGGACATATCTCTGCAAATGGAACTGGAGAAGGAGATATATAAGAGAAATCAGGCTCTTGAAGCTTCAAATGTCGGTTTGAACTTTATAATAGAGAATCTGGCTGAAACGCAGGGACAGCTTATCCAATCAGAAAAAATGGCCAATATCGCCCGTCTTGTTGCCGGTATCGCCCACGAAATCAACACGCCTGCTGGCATAAGCCTGACCGGTATCACTCAACTGCTGGAGGAAAGTAAAATTGTCCAGCGTCAATATGAAGATGGCAGCCTGACTCAGGATGAATTTGAAGATTTCATCAGCAGCGTCACTGAACTCTCAGAAATGGTGAAAGGCTCAATTGATAAAGTCTCCCATCTCATCTCAAGCTTTAAGAAAATTGACATTACACAGAGCGCCGATGAGGAGCAGCCGGTAAATTTAAGGACACATATCGGAGATACTTTATACTGCCTCGAGAGTTCACTGAGCGCATCAATGATTGAAAATCAGATTGAATGTGCAGAAGATATTAACGTCATAATTAAGCCTGAATTGTTATCACAAATCATCAGCAATCTGGTGATAAACTCTATTCAACATGGCTACGGGCCGGACAAGCACGGCCATATCTATATTTCTGTGAAACGTGAATCTGCCAATCAGTTTACCTTGCTCTATAAAGACGACGGGTGTGGTATCGATGCGGAACATATTCATAATATTTTCTCTCCGTTCTACACCACCAGAAGGAAAGACGGGCACATCGGTCTGGGCCTGAGTATTGTGTACACCATCGTCACTCAGGGACTGGGAGGAACGATTGAATACATTGACAACGAAGGATGCGGCGCGCAATTTCTTATTAAAGTAAGGTTGAAGGAGGCACAGGCTTCAACAAGTACCGGTGCATTGGCAGATGCAAAGTCAGTGTGACACACTGACTTTGCTATTGGTGTTTACCGTCACTCTGCACCCCAGAGATCGAAGGGGAAAGCCTGATAAAGCTTATCTGTGATTGCGGTGAAATCCGGTGGCGCAGGTAAATTCATAGAGATGCCTTCCGCCAGGCTGGTCACCTTGGGAATTTCAGTACGACCTGTGCCCTGATAGTAATCTTCATATTTAAACATCGACTCACCACTGCCGGAATCGTAAAAAATGGCAGGCACGCCGTATGCTTCGGCAATGATGACACCATGTAATGAACTGGAAATAACCCGTTTGCTGTTCACGATAGCTTCAATGAACGAGCCGGGATACTGCATGGGTGTAACCAGATCCTTTTCATAGCCTTCATACTGCGCCATATCATCGTTCATATGGTTGATAATGATGTAGTCTTTTTTGTGCGCCTTTTCCATCAGGTGCTTTGAATAAAAATGAGGAAGCAGTAACGCCGGGTCACCGTAAACTTCCGGTACACTGATGCCACGGTTCATAAGGTATTCACGGGTAAGAGGGCCGCGTACGGCACGGACGTCGAGGTTATCAAACTGAATGACCTTATCGCCCATTTTTTTGTTATAACCTGTGCCCCACAATGTATCTCCGTCCCGCGCAAAATGCAGAACAGAACCCACACTGACCAGCTTGGTTGAGGGATCCAGTTTGTCTTTGATGAGCTTTCCTTTCATAGCGAGTACGCGCTTCACCAGATCGTAAGCCACATAATCGCCGATATTTGGCCGGTCATCTTTCTTCGACTGCCACCAGTACACCCGCTTTTTCTCTTCTGCCAGCGCCTGTTTTTCTGCCCATTGATTTAACATAGTTTTCCTTTAATACTCACGGCGGATTACGCCGTCGTTCCACTCTTTATCTGGCTCAGAACCTGTCTGAATCAGGATAATTTTTTCGACAACTTGTGCCAGAAACTTTCACGGTTAAAACGTAACAGTTCATCGTCGCCGTCAAACTCCTGCTGAAACCGTACCTGCCATTGTTTGTTTAAAATGTTACTTTGCTTTTTGGTCACCGGCGTTGGCGGAATACGGTGACTTTCCACCGCCAAATCCATAAAGTCAGCAATTCGGAGTACAGAATTAGCGGTGTTGGCTTTGACATCTGCAAAATTCAATTCCATATATTTGCTGCCGGTTGCCGCCAGGGTGTATCGCCAGGACGCATTTTCCAGGCTGACGCGGCGCAGGCCTGCTTCAATATCTTCAAAGTTGTATTCCGGATCTGCCGCCGGCTTGCCCTGCTGTGATATCCATGCCCCGGTTTGTCTGGCTACTGCCAGCGATACAGCCTGAGCCATCACATCTTCACGGGTAAGCAACACAAAATGCGGATTCGGCAGCATTTTGCACATCGCTTTGAACCCGCCGAACTCTTCGATATGCGAATAGTGCACTTTGATACCGAACACACCATTCGGGGATGTCCGCCGCGCCCTGAGTTCATCAAGCACTTCCGGCAAAGTCCTGCGGTTAAGACGCAGTTTCCATTCGTCGAGGTTTTTTCTGTTCACGTATTCAAGGGGAAAGCCAAAAGCGCCGGTTTCGTGAAGCACATGACCAAGCATATGACTGCCTGAACGCACGGTTGATGCAATCACCAGTGTTTTTTGGGTTTCCGTCTGATGAGGGAAGTCGTGTTCTGAAGAAAACTGATCCTGATAGAGTTCCATGACTCTTCTCCTGTAATGAGGGCCCGTAACCCTAACTGACCCGCTGTCGCACTTTTTTTACCGTTACCGCAGCCAGGTGGTTCAATGTCACAGACAAACCGGCAATGTGAACAGACTTCATCACCCATTTAAGCTTGTCTTTTTTTAGTGGCAAATACACCAGTAATTGAGCAGCCACCCGTTTACGGTAATTCCCGTCTCCGAGAAACTGGCGGTGTTTGTCTGCTGAGCGCAGGCGCACCACCGCTTCGTCCGGCGTCATTTTCGCTACTTTGGCGCCGATGCCGTCCATATTCATGAAGCGGTACAAAAAGATGGGCTTGGGAATATTCCATAATGAATAGCCCTGCTCTGAAAGCCTCACGTACATATCCCAGTCCTGCCCGTTGGGCAGGGTTTCATCGAAACGTTCCTTTAGAGCGATATCACGTTTCACACTGAAACCGCTCATACCGCAATATTGATTACCGGTGCGGAGTACTTCGCGCTCTACCCGTCTTGAAGGCTGCACGAACAGTTGCTCACCACCTAAAACCTGATAACCGCTGACCACAGCGTCCGCGCCGTTGTCGTAAGCTTTCTTGTGTTCCCACAAATATTCCGGCAGCCATATGTCGTCGTCATCGAGAAAGGCAATGTAATCACCTTTTGCGCTGTCCACCCCAATGTTACGAGCCTTGTTCGCACCCGATGATTCTTTCAAAAAGTGATAGTGAAAATTCGGCTTTTCTGAAAATTCAGTGAGAATGTCATCATATGGCAAGGAAGATGCATCATTCACTACAATCACCTCAAGCGGCTGCTCAACTTGTGCATATACACCGTCCAGCGCTTCTTTGAGTTCTGCAGGTCGATTGAATGTTGTAATAACAACGCTGAATTTGTCGCTCATTGGTATCCCTGTGAGTTGCAATCCGAATAGGAAGTCTGCGTAGATTTCCCGAACATGAATATGATGGAGCAAGAATCATGCAAGAAATCTTAAAGCAGCAATCAGAGAAGTATCTCGCCCGATATCCGAAAATCTTTTTCTGCCACGTTCCCAAGTGTGCCGGCGTCTCTCTGTCTAATGCCATCTATCAGTCTGTCTATCCATCACTGCTGAAAGCAACCCGCTTCACCGGCCATATTGATCTCAGAGCCAGCAGGGAGTGCGAGAAGTTACTGGGAGTGGACATGATGACCGCAAGGGAAACCCAGTTAACCTTCCAACTCAGCAGCAAACACCAGGTATTTACTACCGGCCATTGTGTGGCGCGCCCTGAGGTAGTCAGTAACTTTTACAAAGACTGGCACTTTTTGACGATACTCAGAAAGCCTGCAGACCGCTTTATTTCTGAATACGTATACAACCGCTTTAAAGAATCGGAATGGCAGAAAAACGAAACTGACATCGAAGAATATCTGCAGTCAGAAAAGGCGCTTAACTCGGCGGTCACCTATGCCCGCTATTTTTCCGGATACCGCAATGCCGCTGACATTATGGCGAATGCAGATGATGTGATTGCTAAAGCTGTTGCAAATTTGCGTCATTTCTCGGTGTACGGCACGCTGGAGCAAATGGATAAATGGCAGGAAGATTTTAATCAGCGCTTCAGTACCCGTATCAATATTGCCAGCAAAAATACCAGCCCGAATCGTGGTGCCTCATCAGCCATTACCAGTAACCCGAAATTAATGGGCGTTATTACAGAGCTGAACCGCGTTGACCAGGCCATTTATGATGCTGTGTATGCAATGGTGAATGACAAACAAACCTTGCAGGCCAGAGCAGGCTGATATTTGGCTGCAACGAAAAAGCCCTGCTACGACGCAGGGCTTTTTGTTATGAAACTGAAAGAGATAATCAGGTAGTCAGTACTACCCGCCAGGATTCTCTGATAGCTTCCTCACCGTAGCGGTCTACAGCTTGATTCACTACCACACTGGAATCAACGTACTCCAGATTGGCCAGTTGGGTTTCCAGATTATCCGGTTCAATAATTTTAACGAAAGGAAACTCTCTGGCCTTCATTCGCGCGAAGGCGGAATCGAAACACAGCACGTTGGCGCCTAAACTCATAGCCATGTAAAAGGTGCCGGAGGATATCATCGCGTTATCATCGTGGGCCATGATAACAAAGCGCGTGTCAGACACCGCGTCTTCCAGCGTTTCTTCTTTTACAAATTCATTATTCCAGTCCACCTGCAAACCTCTCTGGTCAATAATACTGTACAACCTGGCTGCATATTCCTTGTCGGAACAAAAGCCCATCACCTGCAATTTTTGATTCAGCGGCCACACCTCTAACAGTTTATCGAGGCGCTTGTAGGGCTTAATTGATCCAAAGTACAGAAAGTCGATACCTTTTTGGGTATCTCCGATGGCCTCAAAGAATTGAAATAAATCCCTGTCGTTAAAATAAAGCGGGTGCTTCACCACGCTTGATTCTATTCTGTCGGTCATTTCAAGGGTGACAACCCGGTCCGCAATAAGCGTCAAGAGCTTCAATATGAATGTGTAAAGGGTAGAGTGAGTACTTACATTGTGAGGCTTGTAGTTGTGACGTACCCAAATTACTTTGCTAATGAACAAGGGAATGGAACAGACAGTAAGAAAGAATGCGAGGAGGAAGGCCCAGCGTTTGGGCCCGCTCATGCCCTTGCGAAAGGGCTGATCTTCATACCAGTTTAATACCAGCCAGTTTTCCTTTCTGCTGAACAGGTTTGCCGGACGGAAGAGGTGTTTGAACGGGCGGATATCATATCCCAGCTCGCTGAACGCCCCTTTTATCCTGTCGACAAACCCGTTGCTATGTACAAAAGGATACAGAAACAGCTTACGTCTTTCAGTCATCAGGCCGCCGTACGTGGTTGAACAGGAATGCCCATAGCAAGGTTATTCGCAATCACGTAAGTATCATCAGAGATAGCATCCCAGTTGAAGGTGTTCAGGAACGCTTCTTTATTAATAGCCAGCTTCATATCATCCACGTGAGTAATTTTGTAGGCCAGCGCGTCAGTATCGCCAACCTTGAAGTAAGCATCTTCCGGCAAACCGATATCGGTGTTCGGTGTAATATCACTGATTATCACTTCTGTACCGGCGCTGATGGCTTCCAGTGCGACGATAGGCAAGCCTTCGTGGTAAGACGGTAATACAAATACCCGGGCGAACTTGTACAGAGCGTTCAGCTCATCCCCCTGACGGCGGCCGGCAAAAATAATTTTATCGCTGGCCTGCTTTTTCAGTTTCATAGAGTATTCATCTTCGTGGTCTGCACCACCTACAATGACCAGTTTCAAATCTGTGTCAGATTTTTTGTAAGCTTCGACTAAGTCGTGAAAGCCTTTCTCAGGAACGAGGCGACCAACAGTAAGTACATACTTACCCGATTCAATACCTAGATCCTTTGGCAATGCTTCAGCACCCATCTGAGTATCCATATCGGTTTTAGCACCGTTGGGTACGAACAGGATACGGTTCGATTTACCGGAGAAACGGTTCTTCAGCACGCCGGTGAGAGAACGGCCAACCACAATGGCGCGGTCTGAAAATTTCACCGCCATGGTTTCGCCAAACTTCAAAATATTTTTGGCAAACTGATTCCATTTCTGTCTGTCATAGTCAGCACCGTGGTGAGTAACCATAACCTGCATACCCAGCAGCTTTGCCAGTGGTGTAAACAGAGCCGGCCCGATACCGTGAATATGTAATACATCCGGCTTCACGACGAAGCGGGCGTAAAAAATAGCCAGGAAGGTGTGTAAAAATGTCTCGATGAACTTATGCTTCAAAGTCCACACAGAACGCAGTTTTACGCCTTTGTATTCTTCAACAGATTGATCCACATACGGTGAGCGGCAAATCACAGTGACATCCATGCCCGATTTGACCAGCCGCGGATACAGTTGCTGGCAATGAGATTCGATTCCGCCCATTACGTCGGGAATTCCTCTTAGTCCTACGGCACATAGTTTCATAACTTTCTCCAATATCTCAGGACAAACCTGAGTTAAAATCAATTCGCCAAACGAGACGCAAAGGCAGGTGAGTCAAACCATGCATTGCGAGGTAATTTCACCGGTCCGATGGCGTTGCCAATTAAGATGGCAAATAAAATCAACCCCTCGATATTCCAAAGAGGCATGGTGGCGAAGTTCATAATCAAAAATCCCACCATTGATGAACAAAGCATCCAGGCAAACTGCTTGTTCTTTATCCTCATCGCCTGCACTACAAAGCTGGCAGCAGCGAAGAGGAATGTGAGCAGACCAATCAGGCCATACTCATACAAATACGATACGTAGGTGTTGTGTGCGTATTTCGGGAATACGCCGGACCATGATTCAGGGCCCCACCCCACCAGCTGATGTACAAATGAACCGTTCACATACTCATAGATATACAAACTCCAGAGGTACACCCGGGCAGAGAAAATGTCTTTTTCAGCCTCGGAGTAGTAGAACGGTGCCTTGATCAGATCGTCGATACTGGTCAGGAATACAAATACATCAGCAAAACGGTCCTGCATGGTGTACGAGGCCATGAGGAACAACATCCCCATGCCGAAGAACGCGGCAAGGAAAAACACAGTCTGGTAACGCGGTGCGATTTTTGATGACATTGCGGTGTAAGCAAAAATGGCAGCCAGCGGTAATATCGCCAGAACCGAGGTGCGGTAGTTCACCAACACCAGTACAACACAACCTAATGCAAACAGCGCGCCACGAAATCGTATCGCGCCCGGAGACAGCAAACCCACTACTAAAATGAAGCCGGCGATGATCATCGAAAACGCCGCTTCGTGGTTATAGCCCCCGATATAGCTGGTTGAACCATCGGCTTCAGTGGCTTTCACCTCACCCAGCAGTACTGACATCACAGCGAGAGAAACAGGTAAAAAGAAGCTCACCAGCAGCTTCTTTAATACAAAATCTTTGTCAGTTTTTCTTATCGCCATGAACATTGCACACGCTATTGATAAGAAAAACATCCACTTAACCATTACGTTAATCAGACCGCTTACTCCGCCGTTAATCAGTCCGCTGGCTACCACAACAGCAAAGAAGGCGTAAAGGGGCAGCAAAACACGCAACTGGTACACTTTTGGCGGCAGAATCAGTAAACCGGTTGCAGCAATGCCGATTGAAGCGAGGGCATTAATAGAAAATCCGGCAATAAGCGGGTCATAAGTGATTTGATGGTACGCGGAAAGGAAAAAGCGTAACCAAATTGCGACAACTACAAAGGCAAGATACTTATTACAGTGCTGACGAATTGTCTGCCAGACCAGCCAGGCGCTGATAAGGCTGAACAGTAATTTAACGGCCAGAAACATGCTCTGTCTCCGGCTGTGATTGTTCTAATTTAAGGGCTTTAAGCAGTTTTTCGCGGAACACGGCATTACTGAATGTAGCGGCACGTTCAGCACTTCGCTGTTCGTAACGCCGTTTGTTTTCGTCCCGCGACATATAATCCAGAGCACCAGCAACGCCTGATACACTGTTTACTTCACAAATACAGCCGTATGACTGAGCTTCAAATCCTGATACTTTGTACGGATACTCACCGGTAAGAATTTCAGCAGGACCTGACTCACAGTTTGTCGCCACCACGGCCTTGCCCAAGCACATTGCTTCAGCAATGGCGTTGGGGAAACCTTCAGCGTTCGACGTCGACACAAAAAAATCTGCGCCTTTGATATAAGGATACGGATTGGACTTAAAGCCCAACAAATGCAGACGCCCGTTTAACCCTAAAGACTCAGCCCGTTGCAATAAGGCCTGCTTTTCCTCTCCCTGCCCGAGAACAACGATGTCGTGTTCGACAGAAGAAGCCGCTACGGCTTGCAGCAACAAATCAAAATTCTTATTACGAACCAGTCTGCCAGTGCCAATGATGTAAGGCTTTGACGGTAAATCGTCCACTGGTTGCTGTGCCATGGCGCTGATGTTGGCCATGTTGTAAGGGTTGTAGATAGTTTTAATCCGTTCCCGTTTTACCGAAAAGTTTTCGATAAGGTCTGCTTTTACGCCTTCGCTCACAGCAATTACGCAATCTGCAGAAGGATATGTCGCTTTCACCAGGCAACGGGAGATAAAATCTTTGATACCACCGGACAGGTGACTGGATGTATTTACCCGTTCGCTGATCACAGCGCGATACCCGAGGCGTTTAGCCAGAGAGACATTAAGCATATTGGCGCGGGTGAGAAAACTTACGCAGGTGTGCGGCGCTATTTTTTCCAGCGCTTTTTTCAATGCGCTGTAACCGCTGTGCAAACTACCTTTCGTATCGAGTACGACCTGATTCACATACTCAGGACACTGCTGTTCCTGCGGCAAATCATCAAGCAGTATCAAATGCACGTTATAGCCAGCACTCTGAAAATCCGCTTCCATGATAGTCAACAACTTACACATCACCCGCTCAGCTCCACCGCCTTCGAGGGAGTTGATAATAAACGCGATGTTGTGTTTTGCCTGTTGCATGTGCTTTTCCCTGCTGGTCACTTCCGATACATAATTAAATGCGGTATACAGGGTCTATTCAGCTTTTGTGCCAGATCGTAAAATAATGCACGGGCTTTATGTCTGGCTGAAAGAATATCTAAATCCGATGTTCTCTCTTACTAAACCAGATGTTCTTAACCAACTGATTTTGATGAAATTTAAAAGTTTAGCTTGAGTTCATTTTATGCTTGCAGGCGGATTAGGAATCCATGCACCGAACCCAGAATTGCAACTTTAGTATAAGAAATGGCATTTCAGATCTGAATGACTGTTGCTGTGAAGCAACATTTACGCTGTTGATGGCAATTTATTCCCTGTCACATGAATTTTCTCTGCCCGTGTCACAGTACTTCCTGAAGCAGAGCACATTTATACCGGCTGTCTTTTTGAGTTAAGATGACGGAAAGTCACATCACCGGAAGATTATTCGCCGTGGATAACACACCTCATCCTGTCCATGAGTCACAACTGATCCAAAAACTACTCAGTAAAATGCCACCGGATATTGCCGCATCCTTTTCAGAAGAACAGCTGATAGCCATGAACAAAGCGATTGGCGGGCGCAGCTGGGCCAGACATAAACTGGATGTCCGGGGCACAATCAATATATGGCGGACGAGTTTCTACTTTGTTGTGCTGGCCGGCAAGAACCGCCGCGAGCTGTCCCGGCTGGAGCAACAGGTTGGACGGGCGACAATGGCTCTGATGTTTGCTGTGTTCATTACATTCAGTGTTCTGAGCGGGCTGCTCATCCTTTATCTGATCAAATCAGCGCTGGGAATTAACTTGTTTGAAAACTTTTCGCTGGGGATATGGAGCTGGTTTAAAGCTAACATTCTTAATTAGAAGCTTAACAATACAAAACCCGCCGGATGGCGGGTTTGTTATTACCATTGTGTCCGTCAGGCGGTTCCACCAGCAGCAATGATGTTGCCGGGCGTAGTTTTGAACAGAGTATTCGCCACCTCTTCAGAAGCCAGTTCACTGACCACCGCAAAAGCCTCGCCCATATCGTTGGGACGACGTTTGGTATCATGGGTATCCGATGCTACCAGATCAATCTGATTATCCCGCAACATGTCCTTAGCAATCTTTTCTACATGCTCACCGAAGCGTCCGGTGAAAGCCCCTGCAGTAACCTGTAACAGACAACCCTGATTGCGCAACCACTGGATCTTTTCCGGACGTTTCCATACGTCACGATTGCGCTCAGGATGAGGGATCAAAGGCTGCACGCCTGCATTCAGTAACCAGCGAAATAGTTGATCGAGTCCTGCCGGCATATTGCTGTGGGGCATTTCCAGCAGTAGTACTTTTTTACCACGGTATTCACCCAGATAAGGTAATTTATCCTCCCTGAACCACACCGGCACCATTTCGTTTATCCGCACTTCCCCTGCACGGGATAAAGACAAGGGGATCCCTGCTTTGTCGACAGCGTCTTTCAGGGCACTGAATCCTGTGGCAATAATTTCGGGGGTATTGTCAAAAGTGCCCCAGTGAACATGCGGTGTGCACACCAGGTGAGTGACTCCGGCCGCAACAGTCTGCCGCGCCATATCCAGAGCCATGTCCATGTCGCGGGCACCATCATCGATGCCCGGTATTATATGACTGTGTAAATCAATCACAATTTGTCCTCACACTAACTCAGTTAGCATTGTAACCATACTGGTCATAGAAACCACCATAGCGCTCAGACACATCTGATTTTTTAAGGTCGACCTGGTTCAATACTACGCCGTCAACACGGTGCCCCACTTGCAGGAACCGGCCCAGACCGTTTTTAATCATCTTTTCACTGGTACTATCAGCACGCACAACATAAATAACCGAGTCACAGCTTTTCGATACAACCATGGCATCAGAGACCGCCTGTGTAGGCGCAGTATCGACAACCACGTATTTGTAGGTTTTCTTAAGATAATTGATCAGTGCTTTGAAGCCGTTACCCGCCAGCAACTCCTGAGGATTTGAAGGAATACTGCCCGCACAAATAATATCAATACCCGATTGCTCGTCATGAACCAGACATTCTTCCAGAGAGTGGGTTTTCATGATCAGGTTAGACAGTCCGGGCTGGTAATTAGGTACATCGAACCGCTTGCCAACGGCCGGACGACGTAAGTCGGCGTCGATAAGAATGGTTTTGTCCAGTTGACCCAGAGCGAAGGACAGGTTGATAGAAACCGTTGTTTTACCTTCTTTCGGTACTGATGACGTTACCAGTATCGCCTGATTCTGCTTCTCAAGATTTATCAGAGATAAACTGGTACGCAGGGTTCTTACCGCCTCGCTGAACTGATGATATTTACTGTCAAAGAAGGCGCGCAGGTCCATGTCTTTACGGCGTTTTACCGAAATAACAGGGATAAGTCCCAACATGCGCTGACCCAATTTCTTCTCAACATCGTCCACAGAGCGCACACCGCTGTTCATAGCTTCCAGCACAAAGGCCAGCAGCACGCCAAAACCAAAGCTGGCAATGAATGCCGCCACGATTAACAGCGTTTTGTTCGGTGCAGTGGGATTGTTCGGTACCGGAGCAGGATCCAACACACGGGCATTCGCTGACTCGAAGCCGCCCATCTCACTGGTTTCTTTCAGGCGGGTAAACATGGAATTGTACAACTGCTGGTTGATATCCACTTCCCGCTGTAATGCACGCCGTGTATTTTCCAGGTTAGACAACTGACGATATTCAGATTTAGCCTCTGCAACTTCTTCCTGCAAAGTCACAACCCGTTCCTGTGAAGCACGGTATTGTGTAGTAATACTGGAAATAAGATCGCGGATCTGAGTTTGCAGTGTGTCGCGGACGGAATCCAGTTCCGCATTGGCGGCTACCATTTGCGGGTGTTTAGGACCGAATACTTTGCTGAGCTCTGATACACGGCTCATGGCTTCCGCCTCCTGACGACGTACGCTTTGAATATTCGGATGATTCAGTACTTCCGGCAAGCGGGCCAGTGCACTGTAGTCAGCACCGTTACGTTGAGTTTGTTCGTAAATCGTTCTGTTCTGCTTTAACGTAGTTTCAGCTTTCAGCAATTGATTACTGAGTTGTTCAAGTTCTTCCGCTGCCAGTCCGACAACACCATTGGTAAGATTTACCAGCTGATTTTTCTCGTAAAAGTCAGATAAGTCTTTCTCAGCAGAAGTAAGCTTATCCCGCAGGCCTTCCATACTTTCAGTCAGAAAAGAGGTTGCTTTGGTGGTCATTTCCACCTTGGCCTGCAGATAGTTTTCTACATATACATCGCCCATCGTAGTGGCAATGGCGGCTGCCAGTCGCGGAGAATCACTGGTCGCAGTAATATTGATGACCTGTGTATTTTCTACCAGTGATACATTAATAGACTTCATCAATTTATTGATTGCTGCCTGGCGACGCTTTTCTTCCCGTTCGCTTTCGGTTAACTCAGTTTTGGGCGCTTTTTCAATGAAAGGCAAATTAGCGAAAAGCCAGGCTTTCGCTTCTTTAATAATTGAGATCTCCCCGTCGGAAGGCGGCATAAATACCGGATCGTTCGCGAGATCCAGCTCATCCACAGCGCGGGCTGCAACCTGCCGGGACTGGATAATTTGATACTGGGTGCGCATGTAGTCTTTGCGGGTCGTGTCAGACTTATACACTTCCTCAATAGACATCACGTTGGCCGGTTGCGATTCAATCAGCAAACTGGCTGTGGCGGAGTAAATAGGGGTCATTTTCATCACCACTATTGCCACCAGTGCAGTAAAGACAATCGCCAGCGTAATGATGCGACCAAAATAACGTTTAAATACCTGCCAGTAGTGCGCAAAGTCGATGGTTTCATCATCCAGGATGTTCGCTTGCAGCGAGTCCTTCATTTTCAACGACATACTCTATCCTTTAATTCCATTAATCTTCCCGTTGTCAGCGGGGCTGCAAAATACACTACGCTCAGAAAAAACGTTGCGAAATGGTGATGATGTCACCCGGTTGAATCATGTGACTTACGTTTACCTCGAGGGTGTCCTGACCACTTTCCTGTTCACGGACAATCTGAATGTCTGAACGGGACGCCCGTTCCGTATACCCGCCAGCTAATGCTGCGGCTTTGTTCACAGTTAAACCCGGCTGATAAGGATAACCGCCGGGATGTTTGACTTCACCATCAATGAAAAACGGGCGGTACTCAACAATAGACACGGCCACGGAAGGATTAACAAGATAATCCCCCTCCAGACCGGTATAAATCAGTTTTTCTACTTCAGAAAGTGTCAGCCCGACAAGCTTTAACTCACCCAGAAACGGATAGTTAATCTTACCTACGTCAGGCAGACGGGTTTCCATCGACAAATCACTTTGACCAAACACATTGATCAGCACTTTGTCACCAACACCCAGGCGATAGGAACTCATACTTGCATTTCCTTCCTGCGCGCCGGCAACACATGCCATGGTCAGCAGAATTAAAGTGGCAAATATCCTTTTCGCATTTGTCATCATTACAAGGTTACCTTTGCTGTTAAACCGTAAACGTTTCTGTCGAACTCAATATCGCTGCGGTTACTTTCACGATCGTTCATTGAGTAGTAAAGACCGAACGTCAACCAGCGACGAAACTCGTAATCAGCCGCTAATGTCAGTTTCTTTGTATCGTCTTCACGTAAGTCTTCTACGTCGCCAACGTAATCATCGTTCATTAATGCCATGGTGGCGGTAGTCGAAAAGCGTTGAACCCAACTATGTTCCCAGCTGATAGCATAGTCTGTGCCACGAATGTAGTCCGCACCGGTGGTGTTTGTTTCGCGGGTGTCCTGTTTTGTACTGACGGTAAATTCTGAATAGGAGTATGGCAGCCAGCTCATTCCAACTTCCCATGCCAGACCAGAGAAGTCATCACGGCTTGCGGCCTCAAAGGATTTCTCTTTATAGCCAACCTTGGCATAGCTTTGCGTTACCACGTTAACATCCCAGCTGAAGCCTGCCAGCAGACGATTCTCAATACTATCCAGTGGATTGGCCGGGTTTGCATCATAGTCATAACGTATTTCGTTGCGGTCAGCATCCAGTAACAAATTCGTGCCGTCGACAATGCGATAAACAAATTCGGCACCGTATTTTGTCGTGCTTCTGTCGCGAATAAGATACAGTTCTGTGTCGCCGTCATAGTCCATGTCTTCGTAGCCTACTGACAGATCAATACGGCCAAAAGCAGACAATGCACCGTAGGAATAGATGGCTCCGACTTCAGAATTTTTGTAGGTATCCACACTGGTCAGCTCGTTACCAAAACCGTTCGAATATCTGCGGCCACGCTCATCGTGTCCGGCCTCGTAGGCTGCAACGCCCTTGAATCTGTTTCTGTCATTAATTTCAAAGTCGCCCTTAAGGTGAGCGAAATGGTCGGTGTAATCGTCGGCGTCGGTAGAATAGTAGTCCCCGCGCTCAAGGCGGTAGCCCATTTCAATGATATGTCCGTTAAACTCAGTGTAAGCATCAATTTTTGGTGAAACGACTGATACCCAGCTATCTATTTCATCAGCTTCTTCACTGGCGTACGCCACGTTATCGATATGAAGAACATCGGTGGTCAGGCCGGGTTTTATATCGAACTTCCCCACCTGAATAGCGCCTTCATCCTGCGCATGGGCAACATTGCCGGCAAATAAGGTGACAAGAATTGCGCCTGAAGTCCGTTTAATCATAGTTTCTCCCGGAGTTTGAAATTGAATAGCTACTTTTTCCTTTTGCAAGGAGGCGAGCCCGTTCGTCCGGATGGGACTATGCGATTACTGTGCCATTGCTATCAGTCTATTAGTACTTTTACTTTATTTACTATCATATTCTCAAAAAGTGGAACGGGATCTGCATTAACTCATACAGGAAACGGTTTTATCTGTGACATAAATGATATGAGATACCGGTAGTTATCCTGTAACCCATTGATTATCAAAGAACGTCACGACTCGGAGAGACGAAAAATGAAATTCAATTTGCTGCAGAGCCAGACGCTGAATAGCAACGTTACAAGAATGAGCGATGAACGCAGTGGTCTTTCAGGCTCTTATCAAAGTAGCTTTTCTACTATTTACCGGTTAGTCGACCTGACCGCTATCACATTGTGTTTCTATGTCGCGATGTTCTACTACGCCGTGCCGGTGTCCACTGGTGCTTTGATCCTTTTATTCATAAATGTTGTGGCTTTTCAGGTATCCGCTGAAGCGCTGGATTTATACCGCTCATGGCGTTCCAGCAATACCAGCGCAATGATGAAAATGGCAGCCGTTGCCGGTATTATCAGCTTTGTTGCAACACTGGTTTTCGCGTTTGCATTTGCTCACACATTGTCCACCACTGTTGCGGTAACCGGAATGTGGTTTGGTGGCTCTCTTATCACTCTGACAAGCTGGCGCTTTGTGATGCGTCAGTTCCTGTTTAAGGTACGCCGCAGCGGGCTTAACAGCCGCTCAGCCATCATCATTGGCGCCACCGAAGCCGGCTACAATATGGCTGTACAGATGATGGAAAACGATCAACTGGGTATTCGTTTCGAAGGGGTTTATGATGACCGTCCTCACGACCGTGTTACCGGTGAATTTCGTAACCAGATCAAAGGCAGCATTGATGAAGCCATTGAGCTGGCGAAGACCCACAAGGTAGATTATATCTATATTGCTCTGCCTACGGCTGCGGAAGACCGCATTAAAGCGATTCTGGAAAAATGCAGTGATACCACCGCTAACGTGTATCTGATCCCCAACTTCTTTATGTACACACTGCTTAATTCTCGCTGGCAGAGTGTAGGAAATGTTCAGGCTCTGAGTATTTATGACACGCCTTTCCAGGGTGCTAACAACATTCTTAAACGTATTGAAGATGTGGTCGTGAGTACGGGCATTCTAACTGTACTGGCAATTCCCATGTTGTGCATCGCTGCCGCTGTGAAGCTGTCTTCACCGGGTCCTGCAATATTCCGTCAGAAGCGTTACGGCCTCGATGGCAAAGAAATTACCGTGTATAAGTTCCGCTCCATGTCGACACAGGATAATGGTTCTGTGGTAAAACAAGCGACTAAAGATGACCCCCGGGTTACTAAATTAGGAGCCTTCTTACGCCGTACTTCACTGGATGAATTACCTCAGTTTATCAATGTGTTGCAAGGACGGATGTCAATCGTTGGACCACGTCCTCATGCGGTCGCGCACAACGAAGAATACCGTAAACTGATCACGGGTTATATGTTGCGACACAAAGTGCGTCCGGGAATTACCGGCTGGGCTCAGGTCAATGGTCTGCGCGGCGAAACTGATACACTGGATAAAATGGCGAAGCGTGTGGAATACGATCTGGATTATATGCACCGCTGGTCTATCCCGTTTGACTTGAAAATCATTCTGCAAACAGTCACCGGGGGCTTTAGTGACAAAAATGCTTATTAACGCCCGTAAGTAAGCAACAGACTGACTAAATAAAAACGCCGCAGCTTGAAAGTTGCGGCGTTTTTTTTGAGGCGTGTGTAATCTTTGCGTTGCCAGATGTACGAGTGCTCAACACACTTTTTTAACAACTATTTCATGCCAGAACTGTCTTGCAGTTAAAAATCGTAAACATTGGCACTGTTTAGCAGCCCGTCAGTATTCAATTTTTCTTTTACGCAATCTTCAATTTTTGATTTCTTAAACACATACACTTTATCATTTTGTCCTGACTGACCGCCCTGAACAAAACCTTTCAGCACAAAAGTCACATGCTCATCATCGGGTAACGCCCGCATTCCGCCGCCAAAGCGACAAAGCGCTTCCCCTATCCCTGCTTCAAAATTACTTAAAAAGGCTTTTGCTGCTTTCAACTGTGCCTGCTTTCGGGCGTCTGCACTTTCCTGTCTTTGTTGCTCGATACTTTCTCTGCGGGCACGCAAAGATCCTTCTTTGCTGCTCAGTGCCGCCAGTTCTTTTTCAAGGGTCTTCACTTCATCTTTGATAGCTTTTGCCCGCGCCTTATCAGCCTGTCCGGCTTCAAATTCAAGATCTCTTTTACGGCGCTCAATATCTCTGCGTTCCCAGGCGATTTCCCTTTCTTCACTCCGTAAGTCGTACATCTGTTCTGTGGATTCAGCGAAGGCTTCACCAAACCGGGAGGCAGTCTCGTCAGTAAAGGCTTCCCACTCACGGCTTAATTCAATATCAATTTCACCGTTACTGACGATCGCCGGTACATCAGGAACCGGGGGGATGGGAGGAATGCGATCAACAATATCTGTTATACGCGACATCCAGTTACCACTTCCCGTTGAGGAAACCGTAAATACAACACCTTGTCCTGCCAGATACATAGCATCCAGTGAACGGTAACGTATTCCCTCTGAACGCTGTTGCTGCTTCAGGGAGGTATCGACAATTCCTTTCACAATTTCAATTTCCTTAGCCAGCCCGGAATAATTCTCAGCGACAGCAACTCCCGTATGACATACCGCCACTGTCATTACGGCCAGTGTTGTACGGTTAATGATTTTAGCCAGTTTCGTTTTGTTCAGATTACGCATACCCAAGTCCTCGTATTATTCGGTTACCGGTAAATCCGCGCTGTAGCCATTTTCCATCGCGTTGATTTCCTGTTTAAGATGATTTAACTGGCGGGCCATAAAGCGTTGGTCGTCGTCCCGCTGTTGATTAATAAACTTTACGAATTCAGCAAAATCTTCACGGCGCTCCTGTCTGCCGGATGCCAGTAAATATTGAGTCAGTTGCGCTGAATTCTCTCTTTGCTGAGTAGCCATGGCATCGGCATACTTGCTGAACATCAACTCATTGAGCTGCTGATATTTTTGTAATTTCTCATCGACGATAGCAGCGACTTCGTTTTCTTTGTGAGCCGGCTGACTGAACCCTATTGTCACACCGCCTTCAGAGATCTGTAGCTGAAAGCCACTGACTACCATCACCAGGGCAACCAATGACATCGCCACTGACGTGGCCGGCAAGCCCTGCCATTGCCACCACCTCTGTTTTTCAGGAGCGGTAAAAGTACTGTCACGATTCCACTCCGGTACATTCATATTTTCGCCGGTGAGCGTTGCCAGCTCAGTTAAATGCCGTGCAGCGGCAACCCGTTCTGCAAAATCAATATTTTCCGCGCATAGTGCCTCAAACTGTTCCTGCTCAGTGTTAGTGAGCGTACCTTCCAGCCACCCTGCCAGCAGTTTTTCCTGTTCATGCTTTTGCATGCTCATCCTCCATCAACACTTTCAGTCTGGTCATCGCACTGTATAAGCGCGACTTCACTGTATTTGGTGATAAACCTGTTTGCTGAGCAATCTCATCAAATGTGAATTGCCCGAAAAATTTAAGCTCGACCACTGCCTTCTGAGCCAGCGGCAGGGTTTGCATTGCTTTTAGCAGTGCCTGACCCGACAGGGTTTCCAGCATGACGGTTTCAGGGCAAGGCTGGCCACTGTCTGGTTCCGGTATATCCTCCAGCCCCTGCTCAGGCTTTCTTTTGCGATAGAATTCGATACACCGGTAATGCGCTACCTTGAATAACCAGCCTTTGAAACTGCCCTCCCCGCGGTAGTTTCCCAGGCTTTTAAATACGGACACAAAAATATCCTGCATCAAATCAGCGGCGTCATCTCTGCTGCCTGTCATGCGAACCCCGTAACTGAACACAGCTTTTTCATAGCGTTTAATCAGTGTTATCCACGCCCGCTTCTGCCCTTTCAACGCGCTGGCCACAAGCTGGTCGTCGTGTTTTTCAAACACGTGCATTCCTTATTACTGTTTAATTGGTTTTCCGGCAGGCGGGTATGCCTGCCATGCCGCTTTTTCTCTGAAGCTTACAAGTAAAGTCGGAGTGACACAGGAAATAGTTTGAAGTGTTTTTGAATTTTTTCGAAAAAGGGAGTGGAGACGATTTTTGACTTATCCGGGAGTGGGATTACGAAAGGAGCTGACGGCCAGCAATCATGCGGATTGCGGGCCGTCCATAAAGTAGAACTATTTTAGTACCGGAACCGGTAATAAAGGTGACAGTACTTCACCAATTCTTCTGAACAAACGCATCCGTGTGGTACCGGAACGCCATACCAGGCCAATTTCCCGGTATGCATTGTCTTCCGCGGGTAGTGCTTTCAGTTCAGTATTTTTAATGATGTTCTGATTCAGTGCCAGCTCAGGCATGAAGGTATAGCCCAGTTTACTGTTGGCCAGTTGCACCAGTGTATATAAACTGCTGGCAGCCAGACTGCTTACCTGCTCACGATGTTGCAGGTTACAGGCGCTTACGGCATGACCGGTCATACAGTGTTCCTGTTGTAACAGGAAAATACTGTTGTTAGGCAAAGTCGTGATATCAAAGGGTTCCGGCAATGTGCTGGCAAGACTTTCGTGAGCCACCAGATGAAACGGATCATGACCCAATACCATCTGCTTACAACCCGGCGTTTCCATCGGCAACGCAAGGATAAGCAGATCCAACTGGCCATCAGTGAGTTGCTGAAGCAAGTTGTGGGTTGTGTCTTCCTGAAGCTCCAGACTGATGTCCGGCAGAAATGTTTTGAATGCGCCAATCATGCCTTCAAACATGAACGGAGCAATGGTGGGGATCACACCCAGCTTCAGTTTACCTTTTTCCCAGTTACCGGCATTCTGCGCAAACTCCACCAGCTCACCGGCTTCCTGTAGCAATACTTTACTGCGCTCAACAATCTCCAGTCCCAGCGAAGTAAAGACAAAGGTCTTGTGCTCACGTTCCAGTAACTGACTGCCAAAGTGCTCTTCCAGATTCTGGATGGCGGTACTCAGTGTCGACTGGCTGACATTACATCGCTGGGCAGCACGGTGAAAATGCTGTTCCTGATGCAAGGTCACCAGATAATGCAGATGTTTTAAATTTGGCCACTTCATAATAAAAACTAGATTGAAAAAATAAAAATCAATCTAACATAAAGATTAGAAGTGCTACAACATTTATCCGCACTTTCGTCTGAACAAAAGGAGTAAGACGGCAGAAAACAGTCCAGCCGTTGCTGGCGCGTCTACTTCAATTTGCATTGGGCGCAAATTGGTATAAAGAGCAGTTACTGATGCGTTTTGCGCAGTAACAGTGTTTACAAGCGTGTTTGCAGAATCAACCCAGCCACCATTCATTCCTCCCCCCTGAACAATACTCATAAGATAAAACGTATCGCCGTTTTCGACATTGAGGGAAACGGAAATGGTTTCCTTCACCAGCTCCCCTCCGGTAATGCTATAGTCGCCGGAATAATACCGGGTTATAGCCAATGGTGAACAGGTAACGTTTGGATCAGGACAATACCTTGGGAACAACCCTCCTGCATACATAGTTGAAAACAGTACAATACTGGCGCTGTAGTAGCTGTCAGTTGTGCCATTCCAGTCACCTGCAGACATCGTATAATCAAAGGCAGAAGTGAAAGTTAAAACGTCGCTGTTACCATTCCAGATGTATTGTTGATAAGCTGCCACGTTACCGGTTGCTCTTTCCTGAGTGTTTGACTGCGCATAAAAGTGCACCTCAGGCAGTGACAAATTATTTTTGTCCAGAGTGACAGCTGCCCAGCTGTTATATGCTTGTACTTTTGCGATAGAGCCGTTCGTTATGACTTGCTCATCTGAAATAATTTGGTTTGGGAGCCCCGTAAACGATTGTTCAATACATTCTTGTTCAGAATTGGCAAGTGGACAAATCCTTGTAGTGGTATTTGCCCCAACTCCGGATGTAATAACTGCACTTTGAGCCTTAAAACATAAAAAGCCCGTGAATACGACGAAACTCACGCTTAAAATCCTTTTCATAACCTTCCCTTTTAATAAACTGATTGAATTTCATACACTACTCTCTTGACGGGGATTATTCAATGCTTGCGCTTACTGCTTTGTTGTTTCACCAAATATTCATCAACAGGGGCTGATGCGGAATTATTTAAAAACTATAATTAAAAAGACAATGTATGAATATAATCACAGCAGTTTTGTGTTTCCGGTAACACGCATCATTTTCTGCCGGAAAAGGAGGGAAATAAATGAAAGGGCAATTTACTAATATACTGTGCGTGTTGCACGACACACACGGCCAGGATGTGCTGGTAGAACGGGCGATGCAAATTGCAAGTAAGCATAACGCATCACTGACAATCATGCTGGCACTTGAGGCACTTCCCCCTAATGCCCGTATGATCATGCAGTCCTTTGAATACCTGGAGTCAGATTCATCGCTGACTCAGTCTGCACAAAGCTGGCTGGATGAGCAGATTGCGGTGTGGAGTAAACAATACCCGGCCAAAGGGATTGTCAGCACCGGTCACCGGTTTATCAATATTATCCGGCAGGTCGTGTCGGCGGGCCATGATCTGGTTATTAAGCTGAATGAAAGCGACGTTGTCAGTAAAATTACCGGCAGTGACGACAGGCACCTGCTGCGTAAGTGCCCCTGCCCGGTCTGGATCATGCACAAAGTACGCACCACATCGCTGCGAAACGTAGTGGCAGCCGTCGATGTAAATTATCACTACCCTCAACACGAAGTGGCTATACGGAAACAACTGGCTCTGGATATCCTCAATACGGCCTGGCGGGTGGCTGAAGCGGAACATGCCACACTGCATGTTGTGCATGTGTATGACGCGGTGCCTGAAAATATCCTGCGGCAGGGCTTTATCAGCGTTGATGAAGACGCGGTGCAGCACGATTTAAGCAAAATCAAACTGGAGCGTGAAGAAGAAGTCAACCGGTTGCTGGGTCTGATAGCCCTGGATCACAACGACAAAGCACCAACCATAGCGGAACCTGCCGTTCACCTTGTGCGGGGCTATCCCCGCCGTGACATTGCCGCTACAGCAATTGCATGTAACGCCGACCTTATTGTAATGGGAACATTGTCCCGTCTTGGCGTGCCCGGCTATATCATGGGCGGTACCGCAGAAGAAACCATTGAGCAGATTGATTGCGCGGTGGTGGGCTTAAAGCCTGACGGCTTTGTAACACCGGTGGATGTAGACGGCTAAACCACAACAAGCGGAAGACTTGTGGCCGGATTTGAGCGCCGGCCTGTAACGAAAAAAGCGAAATAGTGACTGTTTCGCTTTTTTTGTTATTCCGGTATCAACGGGCTGGCAATCAGCTTTACTGCTTACTCAACGCCAAACCAGGCCTTAAGACCAAAGAAGCAGATAATCGCCAGAATGGCGCCTGCGGGCAGCGTAATAACCCAGGAAACGACGATATTGCGTACGATACCCAGATTAAGCGCTGAAACACCCCGTGCCATACCCACACCTAACACCGCGCCCACCAGGGTTTGTGTAGTGGAGATAGGCAAACCTGTGCCCGAAGCAATAACAACCGTACAAGCAGCAGCAAGCTCTGCAGCAAAGCCACGGCTCGGTGTCAGATGGGTGATCCCCTGACCGATCGTTTTAATAACACGATGACCGAATAACGCCAGACCAGCAACGATACCCAAACCGCCCAGAGGCAGGATCCATGGCGCTAGTTCCGAGTTTGCGTTAATTTCACCGCCAGAGGTAACCACACTGACGACTGCCGCCAGCGGACCAATGGCGTTTGCTACGTCATTTGAGCCGTGAGCGAAAGCCATACAGCAGGCCGTTACTACCATCAGCATTGCGAATATCTTTTCGATATTGGCGCTTTGAATATCAGCACTCTGATTTTCAGAAAATGTCATGCGGGAAATCGCATACCGGCCCAGGCCTGCCAGCATAATGGCAATAACAACGGCCAGCACATATCCCATTTCCGGAGACAGTGTCAGACCAACATGTTTGAGGCCTTTCTTGATGGTAACCAGCGACATGACGAAGCCTGCCAGCCCCATGTAAAACGGTACAAAGCGTTTGGCATTTTTAAACGGCGTTGCCGTATCAAAAATAAGTTTATGCGCACTGATAAAAATAAGATAAGCAATGATGCCGGAAATAGCAGGTGTCACCACCCAGCTACCAACAATGCCGCCCACTTCGCCCCATTCAACGGCATCCATACTTACGCCGGTGGCTGTGAATCCGATGATGGCACCAATGATAGAGTGCGTAGTTGATACAGGCCAACCTAACCAGGACGCCAGTCCCAGCCAGATACCTGCGGCAAATAACGAGGCAATCATCCCCAGAACCAGATAATCCGGCCTGTCGGTGAAGAACATGGGATCGATGATCCCTTTACGAATAGTGCTGGTGACTTCCCCACCCGCCAGATAAGCTCCGGCAAATTCGAAAATCATCGCAATGAAAATTGCTTGCTTGATGGTTAAGGCTTTAGATCCTACCGATGTACCCATTGCATTGGCTACATCATTGGCACCGATTCCCCACGCCATTATAAAGCCGACTACCGCGGCCAGGATAATAAGCGTCATGCCATAACTTTGCAGAAGTTCCACAGGTCTCGCTCCTGGATTATTCGCTGACTAAGCTAGAAAACGCCATTTGGCGCAAAGTAAAGGAGGTTTTATCTTCGCAGTCGAAAATGACAACCGGCGCTAACGGTGTGATATCTGGCATAGATTATTTTTTAAACGTTTCCAATTCGGCTGCGGCGCATGATAACGAAATTCAATCCAATGCAATAGTGTAAATTTGCGGAATAAGTTAAATCGCAATAAAACTCCGCGCGTCCGCTTATTTATACACCAAATATTTCAATTTTGTGACAGATCGCCACTAACTCAGGTGCTTTAATTTCTGTTGCATGTTCTCTAATGGCGAATGCCGCACATCGGTTCCCCGCGATAAGTAAACAACATACTCACAAATATTCTTACACCGGTCACCAATCCGTTCCAGAGAACGTAATGCCCACAGTACTTCCAACCAGTCCTGCATATCGTCGGTACTTTTCTGCATTTCTCCGGTGGTGTATTTCAGCAACTTCTTATATTCCGCATCAATGCGGTTGTCCTGCTCATACACTTCCAGCGCAGAATTTTCATTTTGCCGCGCCAGAGCATCGAAGGTACCCCGCATCATTTGCACTACACGGTCACCAATCAGAATCATGCTGCTTTTAATCGTTTCTGAAGCAGGCAGTTTATTTTTCGTTACCAGACGGGCTATCCGTTCTATCTCATCACCCATGCGCTCAATATCGGTAATGGCTTTCGACACCATCATCACCAGCCGTAAATCGGAAGCGGTGGGATGTCTTCTGGCTATGATGCGCAAGCACTCTTCATCAATCTGCATTTCCATGGCATTGATTTTAAGATCATTTAATATAACTTTTTCAGCCAGACCGGCATTATTCTGCTTAATCGCCCGCAGGGTATCCACCAGTTGCAGCTCGACTTCCCCTCCCATGGTAAGCACGGAATTTCTGAGGTTCTCCAGCTCAATATTAAACTTGCCGGAGATATGGGTATTTAACGCAATCTGACGTGGCATGTATATCTCCCGTTAACCATAACGGCCTGTAATGTAATCTTCTGTCTGTTTATGTTCCGGCATGGTAAAGAGTGAATCGCTGTCAGCATATTCAATCAGTTTCCCCTGATGCAGGAATGCCGTGTAATCAGACACCCGCGCAGCCTGTTGCATATTATGGGTGACAATCACGATAGTGCATCGTTTCTTCAGGCCGGCCATCAGCTCTTCAATAAACAGTGTGGTCAGCGGATCCAGTGCAGATGTAGGCTCATCCAGCAGCAAAATCTCCGGCTTCAACGCCAGCGCCCTGGCGATAACCAGACGCTGCTGCTGACCACCGGACAAAATATGTGCTGATTCAAACAGCCGGTCTTTAACTTCTTCCCATAGCGCAGCCTCTTTAAGCGACTGCTCAACGGCATCATCAAGAAAACGTCTTACCCGTATTCCCTGCAAACGCAAACCATAGCAGACATTGTCATAAATGCTCATAGGGAACGGATTGGGTCGCTGAAACACCATGCCGACTTTAGTACGCAGCTGAGACACATTTTCCTTGCGACCATTAATATCCCGGCCGCCAATGTAAATGCTGCCGTCGTAACGACAATCAGCAACCAGGTCGTTCATCCGGTTGAAAGCGCTGATAAGGGTAGATTTACCGCAACCGCTTTGCCCGATAAATGCCGTTATACGGTTCTTCGGAATGCTCATGCTGATGTCCTGCAGCACATGCTTCTGACCAAAGCGCAGATTAAGATGCTCCACCTTAATGGCCGTATCGTCATCATTCAGGTGATGGACATCCAGCGTTTCATGTTCAAATAACTTCAGCATAATCAGCTCGCTAAGTACCGTTTTCTTAACCGTGCTCTGAGTAACACCGCCAGAATATTAAGAATGAGCACCACCAGCAATAACAGCAGACAGGTGGCGAACATCATGGAAGCCCCTTCTGCGTCAGTCTGGCTGTGGAAAGCACCGTCGTATATCAGTACACCCAGATGCATAAATTGCCGTTCCAGATGGAGATAGGGAAACTCGCCGTCAAAAGGTAAGTTCGGCGCAAACTTCACAGCCCCCACCAGCATCAGTGGTGCAACTTCGCCGGCAGCCCGTGCAATCGCGAGGATGACACCGGTCATGATGCCGGGCGAAGCCATGGGCAATACAGTATGCATAATGGTTTCCGCCTTCGTCGCTCCCAGGGCGTAGCTTCCCGCCCGCAATCCCCGCGGTACCCTGCGCAGCCCCTCTTCGGTAGCAACAATTACCACAGGGAGAGTAAGAATAGCCATGGTCAGCGCCGCCCAGAACAGTCCGGGCGTACCCATAGTTGGCGAGGGTAATGTGTCTGAAAAGAACAACGAATCGATGTTACCGCCCACAATATAAACAAAGAAGCCCAGGCCGAATACGCCATAAACAATGGAAGGCACACCCGCCATGTTCGACACACTGATGCGGATGGTTGCTGTGAGGATATTATCCGGCGCATATTCATTGAGGTACACCGCGGCCAGTACACCAAACGGCGTTACAATGATGGTCATGATAAATACCATCAACACTGTGCCGAACAGCGCAGGGAACACGCCACCGGCGGTATTGGCCTGCTTGGGTGCCTGGATCAGGAACTGTCCGATATGACTCAGCGTAACCCCGATTTTACCGGCAATGCCAAGCTGACCCGGAAAAATCATTTCCTGTATGCTCGCTACCGGAATCGCGATGACTGAACCGTCAGCCATGGCAATGTGCAGTGTGTAACTGTCCCGCTCGGTTTCCAGTGCAATAATTTTGCTTTGCCACTGCCGGAAAGCATCATTCAGCTTTTCCCGCGCCGGCGCATCTGCAGCCACTCCCCGGGCATCCAGTTCAGCCAGTTTCTGGTGGATCCCTGACAACCAGCGGGTACGTAAATCATCAATACTGTCTTCCAGACGGCTGACTTTTTCAGTGACCGTGCCGTAGGCTGACTCATCGAAAACATGCTGCCCGCCGGCAGTGATCTGTACCGGCACACCCAGTACGGACAGCCCGTCATTGAGGGTGATGTCAGCACTGTTTACCGATTCCACCAGCGTAAGCGTGCGATCTTCGTCTACAAGCGCCTGTGTACCGTGGGGATTTTGCTCCGACGAATACACCACCCAGCGCACGGTGTTATTGTTTTCTTTGTACTCACTGAAAACCTGAGCATAAACAGATCTGGCCTCTTCCGTCTGCTCATCGATAAACGTGAGTGAATATACCGGTGCAGGCCAGAAATAAGCGACACCCCGGTAAATGATCAGGGCAAGAATACTGACAAGCGCCAGCAATAACAGCGTGGTTAAAAATGCAGTGAAGCTGATAACAAACGACTGACGCTGTGCCGGCGTCATAATGGCTTCAATTTTGGTTTTAATCATGACGGGCATTGACCCGAAGTTTTTGCCGTAACAGTTCAGCCAGCGTATTCACAATGAAAGTGAAGCCGAACAGGATACAGGCAGTTAAAAATAAGATCTGATAGTGCGCGCCCTGCACGTCTGTTTCCGGCAGTTCGATAGCCAGGTTCGCGGTCAGTGCCCGCAGTCCCTCCAGCAGACTCCAGTCAGATACCGGCGTATTCCCTGTGACCATCAGTACGATCATGGTTTCACCAAAGGCGCGGCCAAAACCGAGCATAATCGCTGCCAGAATACCGGGCATGGCCATTTGCAACACCACGTATTGCAATGTCTGTAACCGTGTTGCCCCGAGGGCAAAAGACGCGTGCTTGAGATAATCCGGTACCCCGCTGATTGCATCTTCAGCCAGTGAATAAATTGTCGGGGAAATAGCCACGCCGAGGGCCAGCGCAACCACGATTGTGGTTTTTCCAACCGGTGTTTCAGACGATGCCGACATGGCTTCAAAACCGTCTACGCCCGCCAGACTGAATATCCATTCAGGCGCCCATTGCATGCTGACATACCCCAAACAGAATACCATCAAAGGCAAAACAACCAGTTCTGTGCCCTGACGCAATACATGGGGTAATTTTCGCGCCAGGCGGTTTTGTACAAAAGCCGCTGCAAATAAAATCAGCGGCACAACCACAAGGAAAAACGCAAAGGAAAAAAGCACCCGCTCAGCCATAGGAGCCAGCCAGATAGCGGCCACAAAGCCGATAAGCACAGAGGGCACTGCTTCCAGCAATTCCAGAGCCGGCTTCAGCCAGTGCCTGAGTGCTGCTCTGGAGAAATATGCAGAATACACCGCAGCCCCCACGGCTACAGGTATCGCAATGATAAGAGCCAGCACTGAAGCTTTCAGACTGCCGATTAATAGTGGCACCAGGCTATATTTTGTTTCCTGATAATCTGAGCCACTGGTGGTTTGCCAGATGGTTCCGTCTTCTTGGTATCCTTCATATTGCTGAGGACTGAATAACGAGGACCACGTGGTGATACCGGTGAGCCAGTTAATTTTTTCCACGGATACACCGGTGTCTGACCACAGATAAAGCCGCTGTCCGTACCAGCTGATATGATTTTGTGGCGTTGCATTCCTGAAATGGCTTACCACTTCTCCGGTGACTCTGTTCATCAGCAACACCTGTTGTTGCTTTGTAAGCAGCGCCAGACCGTTAGTGGTTGCATGGGCAGTCACATCCGCGGGGAGCTGCTTTTCTGGCAGTGTGATGGTCCAGGTAGGGTAGTAACGCATCTTACCGTCAGTATTCTGCAGCACCCAGCGGGTTAATTTCCCTTCCGGCGACGCCATCAGTACGGTGCGATCTTTTGGCAGGCTGTGCCACCAGGAAACCGGCTCTCTGGTGAGCTTTTCTTCAGGAGCGCCTTTCAGGGGATATTGTCCGAGCACGCCATTCTCATAAACCAGCGTGATACCACTGCCGGGCAAAGGCAGTACACTGGCATCAGAGGTATAATGATGATCCGTTATTTTCACCGGGTTTCTGCGGTTTACCCAGCGGACGAAAATTTGAGACGGCGTGTGAACAACGGCGACAATCCACTGCTCCCCTAATTCAATTTGCCAGCGGATGCGCCCATTCCAGATATCCTGCGGTAATGCAAAGCTGATTAATCCGGCGCCGATTGTTCGCGGCTCGCCGGCATTAAATTGTGGTTCAGCGGTACTCAGAGCCAGCGACTGTACTTCAACAATCCTTACCTGACCGGAAGAGGAGACATCAGCAATGAAATGCTGTCCGGTTTCACTTACCACGCGGGTTTCATGATCGCAGGGACGAATATAGTCATGAAAAGGCTCAAAGCCTGTTTTTTTGCCGTTCAGCGCCAGCATTTTCACCCGGCATTCATCTGACCGCGTCATCAATGGCTGACCTTCCATCAGATCGCCACTGGCCAGCACCGCCTGTCCCTGCTGTATCTGTTCCGGGCTGAGTGACGCACTGGTCACATTAACCATATCAGGGCGCATAGCCAGTGGCATTGCCTGTGAAATAAGGTGAGTAATGAGCAATACCAACGTGAACAGCACCATGCCACCAAACAGTGTCACGATGAATGTCAGGCGCTTGTCTTTACGCTGCCTTTTCTTAATTTGTTTGTCCGCAGGTGACTTCATTATTGTAAAAGCAACTTTTGCCTGATTTTTCAGAAGATCAGATAGGGTTGATTGCCAATGATGTGTTATTTTAATACTTCTAATCAAGTGAAAGTTACGCAGTCTCTCTGCGCCAACCCACTCGTCAGCACCGTTGCCGGGTGCCGCCATTCAAAATAACAGGAGTGCCAATGCAACCTCTGATCATTACTATCATGGGCAAGGACAAACCCGGTCTGGTTGATGCCCTTGCCAAGTGTGTTTATCGTCACGATGCCAACTGGCTGGGCAGCAGCTTTGCTCATATGGCTGGCCTGTTTACCGGTTTCGTTGAGGTACATGTTCCCAAAGAAAATCACGATGATTTGGTATCGGCCTTAGACAGCCTGCCCGATTTAACTGTGCAGTCTGTCACTGTTGCTGAGAATTCTCAGACCTTCAGCGACCCCCTTAAAGTAGAAATCATGGGTAACGATAAGCCCGGCATCGTACAGGAACTGACAAATATTCTAAACCAGTTCAACCTGAATATTGTCTCTTTTGATTCCCGTTGCGAGAGCGCCCCCAACTGGGGAAGCCTGATGTTTAAAGCTAAAGCGGTTATCGCAGTGCCGGAGTCATTTGACAACAGTGCACTGCAGACAGCGCTGGAAGGTATCGCGAACGACCTGGTTGTCGACATCAACACCAGCGTATAACGCTGCGAAAATCACCTCCGGTTCCGTGCCGGAAACCCCGCCTGTCACACGGTTGTAACGGATAAGTGGCAGGCTTTGCAACTTTTGAATTGTAAAACCGTAAGTATGGAACACAACGAACTGTATTACCCCAAAGAACTTAGCTGGCTGGCCTTTAATGAAAGGGTGCTGCAGGAAGCTGCCGACAAAAATAATCCGGCAGTAGAGCGCATTCGCTTTTTGGGCATTTATTCGAACAACCTGGACGAATTTTACCGAGTCCGCGCCGCCGACGTAAAACGTCAAATCACGATTGCAGAAGACAATGGCAGTGATGATGAAGCCAACAAACTGATGGCTTTAATGGCGGAAATTCAGAAGAAAGTGGTACACCTTTCCAACAAGTTCGATGAAATTCACAAAGATGTGCTGAAGGCTCTGGCCCGTTACAACATTTTCATTCTGCGAAAAGATGAACTGAACGATTACCAGCGGGTGTGGTTGCGCAACCTCTTCGTCAATAAAATTCTGCGCCACATTGCGCCTATCCTGATTGATAAAAAAACCGATCTGCTGAGCCGCCTTAATGGCACATCCGTTTACTTGTATGTGGCATTACGTCGCACAGGCAAAAATACCCGATACGCCGTTGTTCAGGTGCCCACGTCAGAAACCTCACGTTTCATCCTGATCCCGCCGGAAAAAAGCCGTAAGAAAAAGCACATTATTTTGCTGGATGACGTCATTCAGCTTTGTCTTGAAGAAATATTCCGTGGCTTCGTGAAATACGATTCTCTTGAAGCTTATTCCTTTAAAATGACCCGCGACTCTGAATACTCCATCAATGACGAAATTGATGAGAGCTATATGGACAAGATGTCCGAGAGTATGAAGCAACGCCTTATTGCCGAACCTGTGCGTGTTATCCACGACTACTCCATGCCGGAAGACATGGTAGTGGATTTACGTAAGCGCCTGAAAGTCACTAAGCTGGACACCATGCATGCTGCAGGTCATTACCGGAACTTCAAAGACTTCATCGGCTTTCCGAATGTAGGCCGTGAGTATCTGGAAAATCCTAAACTGCCGGCAATCGACACGAAGATGTTCTCAACTCACAATACCGTCTTCGATGCCATTACCGCTCACGATATTCTGCTGTACTATCCGTATCACCGCTTCCTGCATTTCACCGAGTTTTTACGTCAGGCAGCGTTCGACCCGAGCGTAAAGTCTATTCGTATTAACATTTACCGGGTAGCAAGCAACTCGCGGATCATTAACTCACTCATTGATGCGGTAGACAACGGCAAGAAAGTAACCGTAGTCGTAGAGCTTCGTGCCCGTTTCGATGAAGAAGCCAACATTGAATGGTCCCGCCGGATGACAAACGCTGGTATCCGCGTTGTATTAGGCGTTCCTACGTTAAAAATTCATAGTAAGCTGTGTCTGGTAACCCGTGAGGAACGGGGATCGCTGGTCAATTACGCGCACTTCGGTACCGGTAACTTTAACGAGAAAACCGCGAAGATTTATACCGACTTCAGTTTGTTTACCCGCAATCAGGAGCTGGCAGAAGAAGCCGCCAGTGTATTCGATCTTATCCAGTACCCGTACCGCCGCTATAAGTTCCAGCATCTGCAAATTTCGCCGCTGAACAGCCGTAATAAAATTCAGTCGCTAATCCGCCAGGAAATTCAGTATTTGAAGGAAGGCCATGACGCCCGGATCACCTTCAAAATAAACAACCTGGTAGACAAAGAGCTGATTGACGACCTGTACCGCGCCAGCCAGGCCGGCATGAAGATTCGCGGTATTGTGCGGGGTATGTGTTCACTGGTCCCGGGTCTTCCGGGCATAAGCGAAAACATCACTATTATCAGCATCGTCGACCGGTTCCTGGAACACCCCAGGGTGATGGTATTTGAGGGTGGCGGTGACAGAAAAGTATTTATCTCATCAGCGGACTGGATGACCCGTAACATGGACAACCGGATTGAAGTAGGTTGCCCGGTATACGATAAACGTCTGCAACAGCAAATTGTCGATGTCCTTGAGCTACAATTTAAAGACACGTTGAAAGCGCGGGTGATTGACAAGGAACAGACGAATAAGTACGTTCGTAGAGGTAACCGTAAAAAACTACGCTCACAGATAGAAATCTATGACTATCTTAAGCGTCTCGAAGATGAGTAACGCCATTTGAGTCCATCCGAATCCGTATTTGAAGCTGTTGAAAGCCGTGACACCACTAAGGTTGCGGCGCTTGATATTGGGTCCAACAGCTTCCACCTGGTGGTTGCCCGTATTAATGCGGGCTCCGTTCAGATCCTTCACCGCCTGAAAGAAAAAGTCCGTCTGGCGGCGGGTTTAAGCGAAGACAACATATTGTCTGATGAAGCGATTGAACGTGGTCTTAAAATGCTGCAACTGGTGGCTGACAGCCTGCGGGGCTTCGAACCGGATTCGGTACGCATTGTTGCCACCCATACCCTTCGCCGTGCAGTCAATGCCCGTGCGTTTATCAATGCAGCCCGTGAAGTATTGCCCTACCCCATCGAAATTATCTCCGGTGTGGAAGAAGCCCGCTTAATTTATCAGGGCGTAGCTCATACCAATCACAGCGACGGCCGCCGTTTAGTGGCTGACATTGGCGGCGGCTCCACAGAATTCGTTATTGGCGAAGGTTTTGACCCGCTGATTTGCCGCTCTTTACAAATGGGATGCGTCAGTTATACCAACCGCTTCTTTGCTGACGGTGAATTAAAAGCCAAAAACTTCAACCGCGCCATTACGGCGGCGAAGCAAGAACTTGAAATGATTGAGAACCGCTACAAGCAGTTAGGCTGGTCTCAGTGTATCGGTACGTCCGGCACAATTAAAACCCTGTTCAGCCTTGCCCAGCGCGACAAATCAAACGGTCACGATGAGCCGGTAACACTGAAGAGTTTGCGCAATCTGATGAAGTCTTTCATCGAGGCCGGCCATACCGATAAACTCACTATGCCGGAAATCAGTGATGACCGGCGTGGGGTGATAGCCGGCGGCCTGGCCATTCTTATCGGCATTTTTGAATCCCTTGGCATCGACACTTTGCAATATTCCCCGGCCGCTCTGCGGGAAGGTGTGTTGTATCAGATGGAAGATGAACTTAAACACACCGATATCCGTGAGCGGACAGCAAAGAGCCTCGCCACGCGATACGATGTGGATACCGACCAGGCAAACATGGTGCTTACCACTACCCTGAGTCTTTTCGACCAGGCGTCCGGTGACTGGAAATTCAAAAACAAAAATTTCCGCGCCATGCTGGGATGGGGAGCCCTGTTACACGAAGTCGGTTTACAAATAAACTCCCGTGGCGTTCAGCGGCACTCGGCTTACATTTTAGCGAATGTGGATATGCCCGGTTTCACCCAGGAGCAACAGGATTTACTGGCCACGCTGGTGCGTTTTCACCGTAAGAAAATTAAAGTGGCTGAGATCCCTGAGTTTCAACTGTTTGACAGTAGTGCAGTGAAACGGGCCATTTGTATTATCCGCCTGGGCGCATTGCTGAACATCAAACGTCAGGAAGCGTTTCTGCCGGAAATGAAAGTGAATGCATCCAAACATGCCCTGACGCTTACGTTTCCTACCGGATGGCTGGAAACCAAACCCATCATGTCTGCCGATCTTCAGCAAGAAATTCTTTACTGGAAAACACTGGAACTGGAGTTAGTGATTCAGGAAAACTGAGTAATGCAGAGCTGTTTATAAGCCAGATTCAGCTCTGTGCCCGTTTTACCTGATCGCGGCCTGATGCCTTGGCTCTGTACAGGGCTTCATCAGCGTAGCGGATACCATCAAAAATAGTCTCATCGTCGCTGATACCGGCAACACCAAATGACGCAGTGAGTGTGATCGTCGCTTTTTCCAGTTGTATTTCGCTGCTGCGGACCTGCTCACAAAGCCGTTCAGCCAGCGTACTGGCCTCCATCAGCTTGCTGTTCGGAAGCAGGATCAAAAACTCTTCGCCCCCCATACGAATCATGGTATCGCCATCCCGCAGAGATGTTTCCACAATTTCAGTAAATCGCCTCAGGGCAATATCTCCCATGGGATGACCGAACTTGTCATTCACAGCTTTGAAATAATCAATGTCGCAGGCCACAAGGGACAGGGGCTGGTTATGCCGGCGTGTATGAGACAGCATTTTCGGTGCTTCTTTGTAGAGAAAATGGCGGTTTTTCGTGCCTGTTAAAGCATCAATATACACCTGGGTGCTGAGCCGCTGAAATAAAGATTGCATCAGACTGGTGGGAAAGCCCAGCATGAACAGAATAGTCAGAAAAAAGATAGCGACAAACGCCACATTGGTACTGACTGACTCCCCTTCTTCCAGCATGGAGAGGTAAACAGGTACTCCGAAAACAACGCCCACTGTAGTGATAGCGACCACGACGAAAATCATTTCATCGCCGCCCTTATTTTGCGGAATATGCCGGTAAATGAGCTTCAGCGCCATTCCCAGCGGTACCAGCACACATGCGGAGACAATGAGTTCCCTGATAAGCACCTGGTCATTGACCAGATAAAAATACAAAGACACGGCTTCACACAAGATCAGGTGACACACTATGCCGGCAGCTTCCAGTGGCCTGAGAGGTAATCCGTAGCGCCGCATTACCACCATCAGCAACATATACATCGCCAGTAAAATACACAAATTCAGAGTGGCCGCGCTGGCCAGAGGATAGCCCAGCGGTTCCAGACAAATAGCCAGAAATGCAAACCAGACTGAAATGAGGAACAGCCGGCCGAAAACCGGCGATTGCGCTTTATAGCGGTGATTAGGCACAGGCAAGGCAAAAGTAAACACAACACCTACCGTTACCAGCAAACTGAGAATGCCAATTAAAAAATAGATGTGTTCTGTATTACTCACTACAACGGATCCCTATTATTGGCGAAGTATTCCGGCGCATGCCTTCGCGCCGCTTTGTTGGAGTTTTAGCCAATGTGAAACCATAGTCCAGCAGGCTTCAATCTGTCAATTTCGTAGCATGAAATGCTTAATAAACTGCACCCGGACAGAATATAAATTAGAATCTACTAATAAAGTATAAAGCAGAACTTAAAGACAGCAAAGTGTGTGAGGAAAAAGAAAGCAAACCGGTAAGCGGGATCTTACCGGTTTGTTGATATGAATTAAGATTTTGACGCCTGATAGATAGACTCAATGGCAGCATCCAGCGTACTGTCGAACTCTTCCTGCGACTGCTGAGCGCTTACACCCTCGGTTAATGCGCGGGAGAACGAGGCGATGATACCAGGGTTTTCTGCCAATTTTGCATTCGCTTCATCACGGGTATAACCCCCTGACAATGCCACCACTTTAATCACTTTAGGATGATCAACCAGTTCCTTGTAGAAGTTATCCTGAGTTGGCAAGGTAAGTTTCAGCATCACTTCCTGACCTCCATTCAACAGGTTCAGCTGCGTCATGATTTCCAGTTTAAGCAATGCTTCTGCTTCCGCCTTCTCAGGGCTGTTGATATCGACTTCCGGTTCGATGATAGGCACAAGACCTGCAGCCAGAATCTGCTTACCCACTTCAAACTGTTGCTCAACGATGGCTTTGATACCTTCATGATTAGCCAGCTTGACCACTGAACGCATCTTGGTACCGAATACGTCCTGCTCCACGGCTTTAGCAAGCAGGGTATCCAGGGTAGGAATAGGCTTCATCAGTTGAACACCGTTTGCCTCATCCTCAAGTCCCTTGTCTACCTTGAGGAAAGGAACCACACGCTTTTTCTCCCACAGGAATTTTGCCGAAGGCATGCCTTCGATATCCCTGTCGAGGGTGTTTTCAAACAGAATGGCACCCAGAACGCGTTCACCACTGAACACATCGCTGGTAATAATGCGGGTTCGCATGGCATGTACCATGTCGAACATTTCTTCGTCTGTGCTGTAAGCAGACGGATCGATCCCATAAAGTTTCAGAGCTTTAGGTGTACTGCCTCCGCTTTGATCGAGGGCTGCAATGAAACCTTTTTGGACTTTAATTTTATCCAGCATAGCCTGCTGCGCTTGTGATGCCATGAGCAACACTCCTTTTTATGTGCCGCGTGTAAAAACGGCTGTAGGGTTTATAATATTGCCGGCAAACGTCACTGTTCGCCGGACAAGTTGAGTAACGAATTTCGTTACACGAGCGCTGTTTTTATTATTGGTTTTTTTCTTCTAAAACAGCGACCGCTGGCAGGGTTTTACCTTCCAGGAACTCAAGGAAAGCACCACCGCCGGTAGAGATGTAAGATATCTTATCTGCGATATCATACTTATCTACTGCAGCTAACGTGTCACCGCCACCTGCAATAGAGAATGCGTCACTGTCTGCAATAGCCTGCGCTAACGCTTTTGTGCCTGCGGCGAATTGATCAAATTCAAATACGCCTACAGGACCATTCCAGACAATTGTGCCCGCATTTTTCAAAATTGTTTCTAATGCCGCCGACGAATCAGGACCGATATCGAACACCATATCGTCATCGCCGATTTGATCCACTGCCTTTAATGTGGCCGGCGTGGTCTCAGAAAACTCAGTACCGGTGACCACGTCGGTAGGTACCGGAATATCGCCGCCGTTTGCCTGCGCCTGTGCAATGAGCTCTTTCGCTTCATCAACCAGGTCCATTTCAACCAGTGATTTGCCCACATTGTGGCCCTGAGCAGCAATGAACGTATTGGCGATACCACCACCAACAATAAGCTGGTCCACTTTCTCTGCCAGCGTTTTCAGCACGGTGAGCTTAGTTGATACCTTTGAACCGCCCACAATAGCGACCATCGGACGCTTAGGGTTATCTAATGCTTTACCCAGTGCATCCAGTTCAGCTGCAAGCAGCGGGCCAGCACATGCTTTCGGAGCAAATTTTGCGACACCATGTGTCGACGCCTGGGCGCGGTGTGCAGTACCGAAGGCATCCATGACAAAGATGTCGCACAGCGCAGCGTATTGTTTTGACAGGGTTTCGCCGTCTTTCTTTTCGCCTTTATTAAAACGAACGTTTTCCAGAATAACCAGTTCGCCCGGCTTCACGTCAACGCCATTCAGATAGTCTTTAACCAGCGACACTGACACGTCGAGTGCACCATTTAAGTAATCAACGACTGGTTGCAGTGAATATTCTTCTTCGTATTTGCCTTCTTCAGGACGACCCAAATGAGACATCACCATTACCGCTGCGCCGGCTTCCAGAGCAGCTTTAATTGTAGGGATAGATGCTTTGATACGCGCATCTGACGTAACTTTACCGTCTTTTACCGGTACGTTGAGATCCTGACGGATCAACACGCGCTGACCGTTCAGCGCCAAATCCTGCATGCTTGGAATTGCCATAGTTTTCCCTTAAAAACTGAAGTTAATTTCCTCAACACCCCGACTGGTACATAGCCAGCGTGGTATCAATCATTCGATTTGCAAAACCCCATTCATTGTCACACCACACCAGCGTTTTCACCAGTTGACGGTGACTGACCCGGGTTTGCGTACCATCAACAATGCATGAATGAGGATCGTGATTAAAATCTACTGAGACTAACGGCGCTTCCGAATAACCCAATATACCGGAAAGTCGCCCTTCACGCGCTTTTTTCAGTGCACTGTTCACATCAGTGATGTTCACTTCGGTGTCCAGCGTGACACTTAAATCCATGGCCGTCACATTGACTGTGGGTACCCGCACCGCAATGGCTTCAAACTTACCTGCAAACTTTGGCAGAATACGTTCGATGCCGGCGGCCAACCGGGTGTCGACAGGAATGATAGACTGACTGGCAGCTCTGGCACGACGGAGATCTTTGTTATAGGCATCAATCACCTGCTGATCATGCATTGACGCATGTATGGTAGTGATAGTGCCGCTTAATACGCCGAAAGCATTATCCAGCGCCTGGATGACAGGAACAATACAGTTCGTGGTGCACGAGCCGTTAGATACCAGTTTGTGTTCAGGTAACAACGACTCTTCGTTGGTGCCAAAAATGATGGTGTTGTCTAAATAGGTGCTGCCGGGCTGTGAAAAGAGCACTTTGCCGGCACCGGCATCAAGGTGGGCCTGACCGGCCTGCCGGTCAGAAAATACACCGGTACATTCGAGCACAATATCCACCCCCAGAGTGTCCCAGGGGAGGTTGTGAATATCTGGTTCAGCCAACAGGCGGATACTGTCACCCGCCACCATTAACTGTTCGTCTTGTAGTGCCACATCAAACCCGAACCGACCATGCGTGGTGTCGTATTTGAGCAGATGGGCTATGCCTTGAGGTTCTGCCAGGTCGTTAATCGCAACTACTTTAATCAATTGATTGCGCCCTGTTTCATACAGGGCGCGCAGTACGTTACGACCAATGCGGCCAAACCCATTTATGGCTACACGGACCATAAAAAACCGCCTGTTGTCGAACTATTATAAAGACAACGCTGCCTCAACAACGGCATCTGTTGTAATGCCGAAGTGTTTGAACAGTTCTCCTGCCGGACCGGATTCACCAAAGGTGTCCATGCCCACAATTGCGCCGCCGAAACCTGTGTATTTATACCAGGAATCTTTCGCTAATGCTTCAACTGCAACACGCTTAGTAACACTTGAAGGCAGAACGGCTTCACGATATACAGCATCCTGACGGTCAAACGCATCAGTACAAGGCATAGAAACCACACGGGCTTTAATGCCCTTCTCTGCCAGTTGCTCGCTGGCAGCGACAGCCAGTTGCACTTCAGAGCCTGTGCCGATTAGCAGTACATCTGGTGTACCGTCAGTATCTTTCAGGATATAACCACCTTTAGCGATGTCAGCAACCTGCTCAGCAGAGCGCGCTTGCTGCGGTAAACCCTGACGGGTAAAAATTAAGGTGGTAGGACCTTCGGTACGTAAAATTGCTTCTTTCCAGGCAACCGCAGACTCAACCTGGTCACAAGGCCGCCAGTTGTCAAGGTTAGGCGTAGAGCGTAATGCCACCAGTTGCTCAACCGGCTGGTGCGTAGGACCATCTTCACCCAGACCAATAGAATCGTGGGTATAAACAAAGATAGACGGCGCTTTCATCAGCGCGGCCATACGCACTGCGTTGCGTGCATATTCCATAAACATCAGGAAGGTAGCGCCGTACGCTTTAAAACCGCCATGCAGGGTAATGCCGTTCATCATTGCCGACATACCGAACTCACGCACACCGTAGTAGATGTAGTTACCGGACGCGTCTTTCGCATCAACGCCTTTTGAGCCTGACCAGATTGTCAGGTTAGAACCGGCAAGGTCAGCAGAACCGCCCAGCAATTCAGGCAGCAACGGACCAAATGCATTCAGTGCATTCTGCGATGCTTTACGGGTTGCCGGAGCATCAGGATTAGCCTGCAGTTTCGCAATGTAAGCATCCGCTTTTTCAACGAAGTCAGCCGGTACATCACCATTTACACGGCGGCTGAATTCTGCTGCCAGTTCAGGGAACGCTTTTTCATAGGCTGCAAACGCTTCGTTCCAGTTCGCTTCTGCCGCGCTGCCCTTCTCTTTGCCATCCCACTCAGCGTAAATATCCTGTGGTACTTCGAAGGCACCGTGGGTCCAGCCAAGTTCTTTGCGGGTTAATGCAATTTCGTCATCACCCAGCGGAGCGCCGTGACAATCTTCTTTACCTTGCTTGTTAGGGGAACCAAAACCGATAATTGTTTTGCAGCAGATAAGTGTAGGCTGTGTGGTATTCGCGCGGGCTTCATCAACCGCTTTACGGATTTGATCAGGGTTGTGACCATCAACACCGGCAATGACATGCCAGCCGTATGATTCGAAACGCTTCACGGTATCGTCGGTGAACCATCCCTCAACTTCACCGTCGATAGAGATGCCGTTGTCATCGTAGAACGCTACCAGCTTGCCAAGACCTAATGTGCCGGCTAACGAGCATACTTCATGAGAAATACCTTCCATCAGGCAGCCGTCACCCAGGAACGTGTAGGTGTAATGGTCGACGATATCGTGGCCGTCCTGATTAAACTGTGCAGCCAGCACTTTCTCTGCCAGTGCCATACCTACGGCGTTGCTGATCCCTTGCCCCAGCGGACCGGTGGTGGTTTCAACACCCGGCGCATAGCCATATTCAGGGTGACCAGGGGTTTTAGAATGTAACTGACGGAAATTTTTCAGCTCTTCTAACGGCAGATCATAACCCGTGAGATGCAGCAATGAATAAAGCAGCATAGAGCCGTGACCGTTTGAAAGCACAAAACGGTCGCGGTTCGCCCAGTTGGGATTGGACGGGTTATGAGAAAGATAATCGCACCACAAAACCTGTGCGATATCCGCCATACCCATAGGGGCGCCCGGGTGGCCTGATTTGGCTTGCTGAACTGCATCCATGCTAAGTGCGCGGATAGCGTTGGCAAGTTCACGACGAGTTGGCATGCTAACTCCTTTAATAATTTGCTTAAAACTTTGACAATGACAACTCGGAGATTAATCCGGAAACGGATAGGAATTCCTGCTGCCGACTATGAATTTTCAAACTGGCGACTATTCTTACCTAAGCGCATAACCAGTTCAATGTGTTTTATACCGGGTGCACTTATCGAATTTAGTTAACTTATAACAATTATTCGGATAGTCGTTGCGCAAAACAGGTTCTCTGCTGACAGAAATCGTTTTTCGTCTTACTCACGTAATAACGAACCGGACTGTCAACGAAACGTAACAAATAGACTTTTAGACGTCCAGAAGTAAAGATGGTATTTTCATACGAACCCGGTACAATGCTGTTCATCGTCCGGGACGACAGAATATACCCGGGGGCGAACGAATATACCCAACCAGCCAGTCACTTAAGCTTATGATAGTGATGTATTGGTTAACCCAGAAATAACGGAGGATTTATGGCCGCACATTTATTCACATCGGAATCAGTCTCAGAAGGACATCCGGATAAAATTGCCGACCAGATTTCAGATGCTGTGCTTGACGCCATATTAGAACAGGATCCCAAAGCACGGGTTGCCTGCGAAACGTATGTAAAAACCGGTATGGTACTGGTAGGTGGTGAGATCACCACATCCGCCTGGGTCGATATTGAAGAATTGACCCGTCAGACGGTAAAAGAAATTGGTTACAACCACTCAGATGTAGGCTTTGATGCTGACTCCTGTGCTGTACTGAATGCGATTGGTAAGCAATCTCCTGACATTAATCAGGGTGTTGACCGTGCCCGCCCTGAAGAACAGGGTGCCGGTGACCAGGGTCTGATGTTCGGCTATGCCAGTGACGAAACCGACGTATTAATGCCGGCACCGATCACCTATGCACACCGCCTGGTGCAAAAGCAGGCTGAAGTAAGAAAGTCCGGTCAGCTCGATTTCCTGCGCCCTGATGCAAAAAGTCAGGTAACTTTTATTTATGAGAACGACAAGCCGGTTGGTATTGATGCCGTTGTTCTGTCTACTCAGCACAATGAAAAGGTCACCACAGAGCAACTTCGCGAAGCCGTTATGGAAGAAGTGATTAAGCCTGTACTGCCTTCGGAATGGCTGACCAAAAACACTCAATTCCACATTAACCCGACTGGTCGTTTTGTTATCGGCGGACCAATGGGTGACTGTGGTTTGACTGGCCGTAAAATTATCGTAGATACCTACGGCGGTATGGCCCGTCACGGTGGAGGTGCATTCTCCGGTAAAGATCCATCAAAAGTAGACCGCTCGGCGGCATACGCAGGTCGTTATGTGGCGAAGAATATCGTTGCAGCCGGTCTGGCGAAGCGTTGTGAAATTCAGGTGTCTTACGCTATCGGGGTAGCAGAGCCAACATCTATCAGTATCGAAACGTTTGGTACAGGTGTGGTTGATGAGAAAACACTGGTGGCACTGGTACGTGAACACTTTGACTTACGTCCTTACGGCCTGATCAAGATGCTTGATCTGGAACGTCCGATTTACCGTCCAACGGCTGCTTACGGTCACTTCGGCCGTGATGAATTCCCATGGGAAGCCACAGACAAAGCAGAAGCGCTTAAAGCCTCTGTATAAAAACAATGATAAAAGGAAGGCGGCATGTGGAAACATGCCGCCTTTTTATTTAAATTATTTTAAAAATAATTACATTTTCCCACTGGGATAATCATCCAAACCAACTACACTTAAGTATAAATCGCATTGCCTGCCCGATAATCAATCCCTAACTGAGCTGCAGACTCAGGCACACACATAGGAACCATGCCATGAAATGCTTCTGGCTAGTGAGTTGTCTGACTTTATTAAGTACGCTGAGTCATGCAGGCGGCAGTGTGCTTTCTGATACGAAAAGAAGTCAGCCGGTATACGTTGCCTCCCCCTATCAGTCTGAAATTTCATTTCGCAGTCAGCGCCTGCCGGCCTGGCGATTTGGTGTGCGCTACAACCGTGAGTTGCCTTATCACGACCAGTGGGTTGACAAGATCAGTACGTATCACTCTGTAGACTCCGTGAGGGTCTCGGCCAGCCGCTCACTGTTAAAAGACTCCAGTCAACGCATATTCGCAGCGCTGCAAACCAGTAACGATCAACAGGCCGCCCATTCTGACTGGCTTTATCTGCCTTACAACGCAGGCACCGCCGCCAGCGTCGGCTGGCAAATCGGAGAATTAAATTCGGTGAAAATGGCAGTGGAGTACCAATACAGGGAAGTGAGTGATAAAGACATCAATTCATTGTTGCTGGGTGTGCAGTACTATTTCTGAGCCTTACTAAGACAACGGCTGCGTTAACCCAGCATAAAATCCACAATGCTTTCGCAATGAATTTCAGTGGTATCCAGTACCGGAATACTGATATCTCCGGCCTTTATCAACATACCAATTTCCGTGCAGCCGAGAATGACAGCCTGCGCACCGTCTGCTGCCATTTGCTCAATGATTTGCTGATAAATCTCTTTTGAGGATGCCCGTGTTTCGCCTTTGCACAGTTCATTATAAATGATGTCATGAATGACCTGCCGGCCGGCCATGTCCGGCGTCAGCACATTGAGCCCATACCCTTGCAGCCGTTCAGTATAGAAAGCTTGCTCCATGGTAAACCGGGTGCCTGTCAGAGCTGCTTTATTTACACCATCACGCCTGCACACACTGGCTGTCGCATCAGCAATATGGAGTAAGGGTATGTTCAGCGCCTTTTCTACTTCAGGAGCGACTTTGTGCATCGTATTAGTCGCAATAGCAACGCCGTCTGCGCCGCCGGCTTCCAGTTGTTTTGCTGCCTGAACCATCGCCCGGGTAAGTGCATCCCAGTTATTTTCATGCTGCCACTGGCTAATCTCTGCGAAATCCACGCTGTTCATTAATATGCGTGCGCTGTGCAGACCACCCAGACGTTGCTTCACATAGCTGTTGATCAGGCGATAATACGTTGCCGATGATTCCCAGCTCATGCCACCGATAATACCAATCTGCTTCATTGAAGTTCCCTGTCCGTATTATCTTGCCAGTACCGGCATCGGCATGGATGCTGTAGTCATGAAGGTTTGCTGGATGAGCTCCGCATCTACACTGGCACGATGGCGTTTAACACACTGCTGATTGACCAGAGACTGTTTCACTTCATGCCAGTGTTGCATCTGGTTTTCAGATAACAGGTATTCCAGCGCTGTCAGCTTAAAGTTCATCTCTATACCAGCTTCTGCATAGAGTTTTATCAGCCAGGGATAATCCACTACCCAGCCGTCCGAATAAGCGGTACTGTTTTGCATGAAGGCATTGAGCTGAATGCACACTTCCCTGCCGTCAATACCGTATTGGGAAAGCACATCACGGGTTATGCCGTGTAAAGATTCGGCCTCGCTGTTCCAGTGCGTCCAGCTCTTATAGGGTTTTATCAAACGGCAAAAACGCGCACCATCAGAACGCTTCACACCGATTTCGATGGGAAAACTGCCGCTGCCGAATCCGCTGGCTTCGACATCCAAAATGGTAGGAGGATAATGATTTTGCACGCTAATTTTGATTTATTTGTTATACGTTAAAACTAAGTCTCTATCCTGAAAGGTGCAAGTTTTTATTCTGATAAATTCCACCATCCTTTGTCTAATTGCAGAATCACATGCAAATACTAATATTATCCCGATCCCTTTTTAAACAACCGTTTTCCTTTACGTTTCCGTGACTGAATATGACCAGATTTCTATTAATCTTTCTGCTTACTCTGACAGGTGCCGGCAGCGAGGCCGTGGCACAGGAAAAAGCGCAGCTGGTACTGGCACTCGATGCCGATCTCAGTGCTGTTGCCGTGGAAGGCGGAACCGCGATACGCCGGGGAATGGAAATTGCCATCTCAGAAGTCAACGACAATGGCGGCGTTCTTGGTCACCAGCTCTCACTGGTCACAACGGATCACCGTGGTAACCCGGCCCGCGGCGTATATAACGTTGAACAACTGGCAAAGCGGCAGAATTTACTGGCTATCTTTGGTGGCGTACACACACCGGTAGCCCTGGCCGAGCTGGATGCTGTGCATAAGAACAATATGCTGTTCCTGAGCCCCTGGGCCGCCGGTACATCACTGGTCGATAATCATTACACTCCAAACAACGTTTTTCGTGTCTCCATCCGTGATGAGCAGGCAGGGGAAGTTCTGATAAAGACAGCCAGAGAACGGGGAGTTAAAGAAATTGCCCTGGTACTTGAGCGTACAGGCTGGGGGCGTTCAAATTTAACATCATTATCTAAAGCGGCTGAACATCAGGGCCTGAAAATCGTGAGCACACAATGGATAAACTGGCGCCAGACAGATTTTACCAATGAGATGTCGACGATTATCCAGTCTGGTGCACGGGCTATTATTCTTGTATCTAATGCGCCTGAAGCTGCTGTTGTCAGCAAAACTCTGCTCAAACTGGAAGCGGCAGAAATGCCGATAATTGCTCACTGGGGTCTGGCAGGTGGGGATTTTGTCGCGGAAATGGGTCTGACAGATCTATCTAAACTCGATTTGTCTGTCATTCAAACTTTCAGCTTTTTATATCAGAACAATAGCCGCTCTGCTTATTTACTGAAAGCGTACCGCGAACGTTATGACGATATTGCTCCACAGGCAATTCCGGCTGTTGTGGGCCTTGCTCATAGCTATGATCTGGTCCATATTTTGATTGCTGCAGTGAAAAAAGCCGGCTCTGTTGAAGCTGATGCTGTTCGTCAGGCCCTTGAGAACTTGCCGGTGTTGCAAGGCGCAGTGAAAGAATATGCGCCGGCGTTTACGGAAAATATGCATGATGCATTAATGGCGGAGGATTATTTTATGGCGATGTTTAACGAAAACGGACACCTTATCCCGGTTTCAGATATCCGGTGAGTACCCGCCCCTCGCTGTATACTCAGCTGCAGCAAACCATACTCCCACGGCTATTAGTCGCACTGATTGCTGTCAGCATAATCTTGTGCCTGTGTATTTTTTATGTGGCACAGAAGCAGGTGGCAAATGAACAGCGCACTTATATCTCACACCTTAAGGCAGATCTCACATTCACCCTCGACAGTACGCAACAGCTTATGGAGGGTATCGCGGCTAATGACCTGCTGATAAACAGTTTTATTGATATTCAGCAGCGGCAGAATTATCTGCCCATCTTTTTTGAGTCTTTGCGCTTTACCCGTGCCCGATCTTTCAGTCTCGGATTGTTTCAGTTTAATGGTGAACCGCTCATCACAAACAACTGGGAAGGTCAGGTGCCGGCATCGATGGCCAACGCGTGGCAGGAGACGGTACTGAACGAATCGAAACCTTACAATAATATTTCCGGTGACGGCACAATTATCGCGGTACCGGTATTACTCGCGGATTCAGCAGAAGGTGCGCTGGTACTCCATATTCCGGCTCTGCAGGCATTAATTTATCAACGGGACAGTGATGCAAGCCAGTTAATTCTCGACAGTGAAAAGAAGATCCTTTACTCGAATAAACCGGCGATGTTCAGGCCCGGCAGTGTGTTCGACCATGCAGCCTACTCAGGTTGGGAGTCTGAATCAGAGCAGTGGCGGGGACTGACTCTTATCAGTCAGGCGCCGGCACTGGAAGCTTACTCTAATGTACTCTGGTTAATTCCGGCAATTTTGATCACCCTGGCCTTTGCTGTGATCGTGAGTGTTTACGCATCCAGTCACGCTGCGAAACTGAGCGCAGTGACCCTGCGCCAGCTTCACGATGATATTCAGCGCAGTACCAGCCGGAAGAAAGGGGTAACCAGCACCGGCAGTGAAAATGAACCTGCAGAACTTAACGAGATCCGGACAGCGTTCAATCAATTAATCATCAATTTATCTACTATCTCCCTGTCCAACAAACAATTTTCGAATGTGCTGGATTCACTGGAAGAGATCCTGGTTGTGCAGGACGAAACCGGTGAGAACATCCTGGCAAACCGTGCTTATAAACGATACGCCCTCTACTATGATCTGTCAGACAACACCCTCAGAGACATAAAAGGCGACTTATCCGCTGACAAACAGTCTCTTACCGGCCACTACGCCTCTTTAAGTGACAAGAGGCCGATCACATTAAGCTGGCGGGTGCTTCCTCTGATGGACGATGAGCGTAAGCAGGTTGGCAGTATTCTGGTGGGCAACGATCTGACTCAGCGGCGGGTGCTGGAAAATCAGATAAATGTAATCAGCCATGCCATGAAATCTGCCACCGTGTCGATACTCATTGTCGATGCTCAGGAAGCGGGCTTTCCTGCCATCTACGTTAACCCTCATTTTAGTCTGATCACCGGCTTTGATGAAGATGAAGTCATGGGACAAACGTTCCTGATGTTAAATCAGATGAAAGCTGAAGCAAGCCAGCTGCATAAAATAAAATATGCCCTCAGACATGGCCATGCCTTTGACGAAATGCTGATTTGTCATAAGAAAGACGGTTCTGTTTTCTACAACCAGTTGATCCTGACGCCTGTCTACACTGAGGATAAGCTAACGCATTTCGTGGCGTTCTTTCAGGATGTTACAGACCGGGAGCGAACACGACAGTACCTTGAAGACGCCCGCTTAAAGGCAGAAGAATCTGCCCGTTTGAAATCCGGCTTCCTCGCCAGCATGAGTCATGAAGTCCGCACCCCGCTGCATGGTGTATCTGGTGCATTGCAACTGGTGAATAGGACGCCACTCGACAGTACACAGAAACGTTATGTCGATTTAGCAAAAGACAGTCTGAAGAACTTGCAGCACATTGTGGATGACATACTCGATTTCTCAAAAATCGAGGCCGGTCAGCTCAATCTGGAAGCCATTCCGTTCAATCTGGAACTACTGATAAAAACCATATACGACCAGTTTTGTATCAGTTGTGGTGAGAAAGGACTGACACTGAATCTGGAAAGCGATCTGAATGGTCAGACTATGGTCACCGGCGATCCGGTAAGATTACGACAGGTACTGGGTAACCTGCTAAGCAATGCAGTGAAATTTACATCAGAAGGTACCATTACCCTGCGTCTTGCTCTGACTGTTGGTGATAAACACAAATGGACCTTACGGGGAGATGTTGAAGATACCGGTATAGGTATTGCGCCTGAGAATCTGGACAGCATTTTTGAAGTATTCAGCCAGGAAGACGTGTCCACAACCCGTAAATTTGGTGGTACCGGGCTGGGATTATCCATCAGCAGGCAGTTATGTCTGTTGATGGGCGGAGATTTAACCGTCACCAGTGAGAAGGGCCGTGGCAGCTGTTTCAGCTTTGTGATGCTTCAGGGTAATGCTGAAGGTACACAACCGGCACAAAGCCACAACGACTCTAAGGCCCCTGCCCCTCTGCTTCAGGCTAAAGACTTCTGCGCCAAAATTCTCATTGTCGAAGACAATGAAATAAACCAGCTTATTGCCAGAGAACACCTGAGCCAGCATAAAACCATGACAGCCCGCAACGGTAAAGAAGCGCTGGAAGCGTTAAACAGAATGAAACTGACTTTTGATGTGATCCTGATGGATTGTCACATGCCGGAAATGGACGGATTTGAAACAACACGGCGTATTCGCGCCGGAGACGCCGGTGAGAAATACCTGAATGTGCCGGTCATTGCCCTTACCGCAAACGCCATGAAGGGTGACAGAGAACGCTGTGAAGCGGCCGGGATGGACGATTACATAAGCAAACCTTTTTCCGCAGAAGATTTGCTGAGTGCTGTTGCACGGATGTGCTGAAGGTTAGCTGTTTTATTCGCGCTCAGCTCATGAAAACTGCTGAACACTTTCTCAGAGACAAACAAGGCCGGAATTTCCGGCCTTTGCTACACTTTCAAAGCGATTTAAAATGCCGCTTTGACATTTATCGCGGCCGTTCTTGGTGCACCAATCCAGCCTGCACCGGCAACCACTGTGCCCAGATAGCTCTCGTCAAACAGGTTATTCACCGTTAAGCGTACATCCAGTGATTTAATGCCACTTGCCACGTTGTACAGCACGACACCTGCGTAGAAATCGCTGACCACATACTCCTCAACTTCTGTCTGATTAGCCTGGTCCATAAACCGGGGGCCCACATACTTTGTGCTCAGGCCGGCAATGTAATTACTTTTCGCATAATCCAGGCTCAGAACAGCCATGTCTTTTGCGGTGCCAAGAACAGTATTGCCTTCAATATCTTCGTAACGGGATTCTGCATATTTAGAATTGTTATATGTATATGATGCATACACGCTCAAGTATTCCGTCGCCTGCCATTGTGCGGATGCTTCAATACCGTCTGACTCAACACCACCGTCATTAACATAACCACCGGCACCTTCTTCAAGGAAATCGATCCCTTCGGACTGCTCGGCACTGATAAAACGAATGCGGTTATCAAATTTGATTGTGTAGTACGTCAGGCTGGCGTTAAAGCCCGGGGTTGAGTAGCGCACACCCAGGTCTATATTGTCTGCAGTTTCAGGTTCAATTACCGACAAGTCAGCGTCATCACGCTCAAGCACTGCATCTTTGATTGCTGCGTAGTTTTGCGCGAAGCCACCGAAGAATTCCAGATTGTCAGCCAGAGGCGCAACAAAACCGGCAGAGAACAGCACATCAGAATCGGACGATACAGCCAGGTTGTTATTGGCATCAAACAAATCGTTTTTCTTTACGTCTACATTGAATTGCTTAGCACCAAGGCGTACTTTTGCCACGCCCAGGTCCAGCTCGTCTTCAAGGTAATACATGATGGTTTCAACCGGGAATTCACGGCTGTACTGCACCCAGTAAGGAATGTGGTCATAATAGAAACTGGTTTTCGAATCGATGATCTTGTGCCAGTCACGTGATTCTTCGCGGTTGTAATCTTCATACCACAAGCCTGCACGTAACACGTTGTCCATATCGCCAATCTGTGTATTCCAGATCATGTCAGCGTTGAAGCCGGTGCGTTCCTTTTTGTAATGCGTATGACGATAAGAGCCCACTGGCACTGCGCTGCTGTCGTAACAGGCAGGATCGTATTCGGCAGAACTGCCGCCGTAAGGGAATTTAAGCGAGCTGACACAGCCTGTTGCAGGCGATAACGCCGCGCCTTCAGGAGACACATAGAAAAGCTGACCCAACTGAGAACCGCCGTATACTGTGTTACCCGAAATCAGTTCAGAATTAGGCTGATTCAGCCCGTCGTCAGTTACATCAACCACGTAAGGAGGCAACCAGTCGCCCCGCCCTTCCTGATTGTGGTAATAAACGTTGGCACTGAAATCCACTGCGCCTACCGACATATCAGCCTTCAGATAGGTGAAAAAGTTCTCACGCAATGTTGACCATCCGCGGCGATATGCCTGATCCTGATAAGGCACACCCGACCAGTCACTGGTAAGCTGGTCCCATTCCGGATTTTGGGCAAATTGTTCGTTGCCATAAATGCGCTGATAGTTGTCTTCATGCGTATCGTCGTATGAAGCGTAGCCGGTAAAATTGATACCACTCACATAGCTGATAACTTTGGCTGCAAAGTGGTCACGGGTATTTTCAGCTGCCTGATCCATCCAGTCTGAACTGTCCTGTGACGATACACTCACCCATGCGTAGGTGTCTTTTACCAGCTCTCCGGTTTCATAACGGGCATAAATTTTCTGACCTTCATATTCAGCCAGCGTACCACTCAGGATAAGACCTTCTTCTGTACCGGGGTCAATGGTTGTGAAGTTAAGCGTACCACCCAGTGCTTCGTTCGAACGGGAAGCGATATCAGCCGTTCCCTGAGACACCTCTACCGCCCGCAGGTTTTCTGTATCCATATAACGGTTGGCCTTCGAGCCGCCACCGTAGTTTGAATTACCGTTAGCGATACCGTCTACCGTCATACCGATTTGTTGCTGATCCAGATCCACCTGAAAACCACGGATGGAAATACTGGTAGACCAGTCATCGGCACCGAATGTATCGCCTTCGTTAATCAGGACACCCGGCAGGTTATCAATTGTCGCCAGCACGCTGGTCATCGCCGTTTGCTGCTGTTTCATGTTTTCGTCGGTGGCGTTGTTGGCATAAGACACGCTGCGGCCGATAACCTGAATTTCTTCAATAACTTCGCCATCACGTGACTCTGCAGCCATCTCTTCGGCAAACGCATTTGTGGTGCTTGCCGCGATTGCTGACAGCACAGACATCGCCAGCATGTGCTTTTTACGAGTGAGTGTGTGTTTCATGTGTTTTCCTTGCGCTTATTCTTCTGATTAAAAGTGAATCGCGAAGAGCGTACGCAGGGAATATGACAAGGTTGTTTTGATTCGTTGACTGTTTGATTACGAAAACTTGACGCTTGAATCTGTAAGAAAGCTTCCTTCCTGTGGCTTCAGCAGATCATTCCTGATTTAATTACTGTACAATCAATCAAAAGCACATTGTTGCATGCTTTACGGAGTAGCACTGCTAAGTGTGTTGCGGCAATTCAATATCTGAAGTAGAAATGGAATGGATAACAATACGGCGCTTTATTCACTTTGCAGTGTGCCCTTGCACGGGGTGAGTTTATTTACGGATTCAATGCCGGCAATAAAGAACAAATACGCACTGCGGCTCAGTAGTGGCAAAGTCGAATCACCATCACAAGAAAGTGCGATATGGAAACTGACCGACAAAGGTGAAAGGTATACATCAATAATCAAGCTCCACCGGGAAAATGACCGGCAGGTGCTGATGATTGATTGCGAAGGCAAAGGCGCATTCGAACTCACTGAAGAAGGCATAAAAGTTGACTGGCATGCCAATGGCACAGGACCTGCTCACTACCTGCAAACTATCGGTTTATCTGTTTTTCTTGAACAAAAAGGTCACCTTTGCCTGCATGCTAATACGCTGGTAAAAGAAGGACAGGCGCATCTGTTTCTTGCTCCCAGCAGGACCGGGAAGTCGACATTAACCACAGCATTAACTCACGAAGGATTTACTCTCACGACTGATGACATGGCAGCCCTGTTTTCTGACGGCAATGCTTTTTCGGTATATCCCAGTTGGCCTAAAGTTCGTCTGTGGCCAGATAGCACAGAGTATTTTGCAGACAGTGCCTCATTTGATAAAACAACGGTTAAGAAAGTACACGATCGCTTCGCAAAAAATGAAATCACTTTCGCCGGGCAGATGTCAGAAGATAAACCCGCTCAAATAAGTGCATTGTATTTTCTGAACAGAGCTGAGAATTATACCGGACCTGTTGAAATAACACGCATAGCCAATAGTAAAGCGCTCATACTACTCATGCAAAACAGCATGCTGGGTGACGCTTATAAAGCGCTGGGAATCGACAAACAACGGGTTGGCTCACTTGCTACGTTGATAAATACGCTTCCGGTTTATGAAATAAAATATCCTGATGGACTTGAACGACTGACTGAAGTTTGCAGGCAAATTAATGAATGGATTTCAGCGAAGAACAGGTAGAGACGCAGCGCTTGAATGATGGGTACGGATACATGCTCAGAGCAAAACAAAAAGGCCAGTCGTATGACTGGCCTTTTTTTATTCGATCAGCTTAACCCTGGAATGGGTTACGCTTAGTCTGACCGCCTTGTTCGTCAGGAATGCTACCTGCGAAACCTTCAGTCAGTTCAGCCAGGGTACCTACTTTTTGCAGTTCCGGCTTTACATACTCTTGTTTGCTTTCAGAAGCATTTTCAAAAGTTTTCATGTTTTCTATCCTTATGCCTTTCTACGGCGGTTGAAGCCCATAAATCCTAGAGCAGCGGCAAAGATACCCAGAGTTGCAGGTGCTGGTACAGCTACTTTGTCTGTATCAACAACAAACTGGAAGCTGCCTGCCGCGTCCATCAGGTTGCCGCTAACGCCACTCAGTGTTAAACCACCAAAAAGCTCGTCTTCAATATTCATTGAATATGAAGCATCTAACACATAACCGTCTGTAACCAGTTCACGACCGGCAAGAGAACCATTAGCACTCGCATCGCCTGAAACAGTATCAAAAACAACATCAGCAGCATATGCATCAACATAAACAGATGCAATGCTCAGGCCAGTACCGTCATAGGTGAAAGTCCATGCACCGTAAACATATGCGGCACCAGGAGGCTGATCAGCGATAGTATCGCCAGTTTGTGTTAAAGACCACGAAGTACCGGTAACGCCGCCGCTGTAACCTTCCATATAAGGTACAGTCGCGTCGCTTGAGGTTACACCCCAAGTTAACGTCTCAGTGCTCAGGTCAGAGTAAGTAACAGTCACTTCCATGCCTGCCATGTCAGCGCCGGTGACAGTGCTGATGTAGCTAGCTGAAGCTTGACCGCTTAAAAGCAGGGCTGCTGCTGCCCCAAGTAAAGCCGACTTTTTCATTCCATATTCCTTGTAAGTATAAAACTACGTGGTATAAATTATTGTTGTACACAATAGGAAAGCAAGCATCACGCCACATTTGAAAACATGTGTATTTTCAATTATTTAAAAAAAGATAATGTGAATTTGATGTTAATGGATGATATTTACAAACAGATCTGTAAAAAATTCAGACAGATCCTTTTAGATCATATTTGCTGCACCAATCTTTCTCCCGAACTGATGCAGAAAACAGATTATAAATTATAAAGTTAAATTGGCAATGTTAATTTTTCTCCTGAATTTATTAATGTTAGCATTCAGGCATACTCAGCAGAACCTGTTACTATGTCTGATCGCTCAGTAATGGTGCATTTACGCAACAAGACGGAACTTTGTGAAACCATTTCTCTTCATATACAGCCATAGGTCCCCGGGTCCGCTTCAGTCCGGCGGGCTTGAAAGCCAGTTTTTTACCCATTGCTTTGTTCGCAACGGCAGACTTAGTGGTTTTTCAAACAGTGGTGACACAAAATTACCCGTTCAGGCAGATGAGCGGACTCCAGAAAAGTTAGCATCTATAAACTGTCCATTTTTTATACAGCCTAAAAATGATGCTGTTATCATCGGTACGGACGCGCTTTCTCTGACTACTCTGTACTTCGTGTCTACACCTGATTTCACCGTCATCAGTAACAGCGGCGCCCATGCGCTGGATGTATCCGGACTAAAGCCGGTACTTTCAGACACTGCCATAGCCGGATGGCTTGCCGGTCAGCCAGTCCCTCAGCTAAGTATTTATTCAGGGCTGCAGATATTGCCGGCAGGCCACTACCTGCGATGCAGTAAGGATAAGGTAACAAGTCATCAATATTGGGATATTGATCCGGAAAACCGGATCAGACTCACCAGTGATGATGAGTATGCAACTGCCTTTCGCGAGCTCTTTACTTCTGTGGTGGAAGAATACACTGGAACGACAGAAGTAGCGGGCTGCCAGATGAGCGGCGGGATGGACTCTACCTCGGTTACCTCTCTTGTACACCAGTATCAGAAGCAGCATAAACGCCGCTGTATTGCGGTTTCGCATTACTATAAGCACGATCCTAAATCAGATGAGACTGAATTGATCCGTGACATGCGCGAATATCTTCAGTTAGAAGAGTTTCATTTTCAGGATGTGGACAAATCACGATATCGTAATTTTCTGAGTCTTTACCCGCCACATTTTGATCATCCGGGTATTGTTCTGTCTCCCCGTTACCGGGATGAACTCTCAGATTTAAAGCAAATGGGTATCAGTAAACTGTTTACCGGAAACGGGGGCGACGAAATTTGCTGGGGGCATGCCAGTGCATACACCCAGCGTTTGCGTGAAGGAGAATGGGGTGTTCTAACTGAAGTGTACAAAGCCTGCGTAGAAACTGGCATGTCTTTTAAATCTGTTGCCCGTGAACTCTTTATTAAACCTTTCGTACCCACTGCCTTGTTGAATATGGCCAAACGTCTGAAAGGAAAAACACCCGGTGTGCTGCCACTGCCAGCCTGGTTAACAGATAAATCTCGCCTGCTGGCCAACGAAGCTTTCGGGTTCCATAATCCTTTTGATCCTGTCAAAGAACCAGCCAGCCATGCCAGATACTTTGCGCTCAAAACGACTACCACGTTCAATTCTGTCAGATCTTACGATGCCATTGCTGCCGAATTTGATATAGAGGTGAAGCATCCTTTCTTCGATTACCGGCTTGCTGAGTTTTCTTTCGCAGTGCCACCCTCACAACTGATACGCGGGCCTTATCCCAAATTCGTCTTACGTAATGCGATGAGCCGCCACTTGCCGGATTCAGTATGCTGGCGTCAAACGAAAACCACCTTTGATCATCATTTCGGCAATCTTGTCAGAGAAAATGCTGGTGAACTCCGGGAATGTTTGTCACACCCGTATCTGAGCGATCGTGGACTGATTGATAATAAGAAAGTGCTTAAAGCTTTTGATGATGCGGTATATAACCGGCATGGCGGTGTACATGTGGACCTGTTGTTTGTCATCCTGACCCAGCGCTGGATTCAGGCATTTCATGTCTAAGTCAACGCGCTGAGAAAAGCCTGCTCACTTCCTTTTTTCGTTCTCAATTCTGTATAAGTGCTGACAACATCATGACTATCATTAATGATTATGCCGTCATGTGTCAGCCAGCAGTGGGCCTCCGTTTTCCCCGCCGTTACCCGCACCCCGAAATGTAACCCGGGATAAATTTGAAGGTCATTGAGTAATGACATGGTCACCAGACACCTTCTCAGGCAATTCATTTTCCGGATATGATGCCTGCCCGCCTTCTCAATGACAGAGATAAACGATTCAGGCACCGGCGTTTTCGTACTTTGAAATTGATCCGGGGTAAAAATATGTCCTTTCCATTTTTGATACGGCTGTTTTGAAATACGCCAGTCCCATATCAGAAACATCAGCCATGCCTTAATGAAAAGCTTTTTATGGCTCAACGGTAATCGAAAGAAAGCACCTGCCATTATGCTTACACTTTCTCAATGAGACCCTGTTCAAGGAGCGAAGTCACAAGCTCAGCGTAGTCCTTCCTGACTTCATCTTCAGATACATCAAAACGGGATACCATTGCTGATACCACATCATCCTCATCTTTGCCCTCTTCAAGTAATGAAATCATCTCGGTGCCGACACCGTTAACTGTAAAATACTCACCGTTCTCCGGCTCAAGGATCACCATTTCATCGACGACTTTTTGAGCGAGGACGTCTTCTTTCAATTTATAAGCTGTCATGTTATTCCTTTACTACCAATTCAGTTAATGTCCGGTTTTGCAATTCAAACAACCGGTCTGCCACATCGGCAATTGTAGGGTCATGGGAAATCATCAATACCGTATAGTGCTTAAAGAGATGTTCAAATTCGTCTTTAAAACGGTGTCTTCCTCCCTCATCCAGCATCGATGTAGGTTCGTCGAACAATAAGATTTTTGGCCGTTTCAGTAATGCTCTGGCCAGAGCGATACGTTGCCTTTGTCCGCCAGATAGCCTGATACCGCCTTCGCCGACTAAAGTGCTCATTCCTGCCGGCATCTTCGAAACAATATGAGTAAGTCCGGACAATTTGCATACTTTATCGATATCATCCGGTTCTGGTTTCTCAACACCGTAAGTAATGTTATCAAGAATACTGCCATTGCATAATACGACATCCTGAGAAACATGGCCTATACAAGCCCGCACTGACGTGGTGGTGACTTTGAAAATATCCTGACCGTCAATGCTGATATGTCCCCTGGACGGCTCAAAGAAGCGCATGAGTAAGTGCAACAAGGTAGATTTACCTGCCCCGTTCTCACCCGTTATCAACGCCGTTTCACCGGATTTTAATGTAAAAGAAATATCTGACAATATATCTGCATTGTCCTGATAGGAAAAACAGACATTGTCGAAACGCACCTCGCCTCTTTCTGCAGCCAGTTCAGCAAGCCCTGTTTCTGTAGGTTCTCTTTCCTGAGCGTGCATTGCGAGTAAACGTGATAAAGCACCACTCATCTGCATCGTCTGTCCATATAACCCGGCGAGCGCACTTACGGGCCGTGTAAAAATCATGCCGTAAAGAAGCAAACTGACAATGTCTGATACATCAATCTTGCGCGCTTTAAACTGCAACAAACATACCCCGATAATTGTAATAATACACACTGAGGCGAGAAACTGAATCAGCGGCGGCAGCATAGCCTGATAACGAAATTGTCTGGTTCTTAACGACAGTACTTCACCTGTATGAGATTTATACCGGCCGGACTCTGCCTCTTCGCGGTTAAACGACTTTATCAGGGAAATTGTGCTGATATTCTCACTGGCAATCGCCAGAGTATCGGCTTGCTTCTGGACAATTTGTTTAGAAAGAGGATGAATCTGCCTGCCAACCAGTTTGGTCACGACATAAACCAAAGGCACAAGGGTGATGATAAGCACGGCGACCAGTGGTTCAATCAGATACATCATGATCACACTTCCCACCAGCACCAGTATATTCGGGAGTAAGGTTGTCAGAACACTGGTAACGAAATAACTCACTGTTCCTAAATCATAGGTAAGCAGCGACAACACATCACCCTTATTCGTATTCTGAAAATACTTCATAGGCATGATTTGCACGTGGTCATATAACCTGCAGCTAAGGTTGGCCATTAATCTGGCCCCCAATACATTCAACTGATAAGTAGAAAAGAATTTCAGAAGTGACTGAACAGCGAAAAGCACACACCATGCTGCAAGGTAAAGTGTGAGTTCGTTTAACGAAGTGAAACTGCTGTTTACTGCGGCGGCTGACTGCTTACCAACAACATAAGGAATAGCAAGATTGAGAGCAGTTTCTGCCATCAGGATGGCGAAGATAAACAGAAAACTAAGCCTGTAGTGCCGAAATATGTTCCTGCCAAAGTACAGGCTTTTAGTCCACATGTTTATCCGATACTGTTACTGCAACTGACTTCGGGAGAAGACCCGTTAATAAACGTTTTTGCCCACGAAGCCTTTAAAGAAAGTAAAGATAACAATTTTAAAGTCGAGCCACAAAGACCAGTTTCGAATATATTCCAGGTCGTACTGCACACGCATTTGCATTTTTTCAACGGTGTCTGTTTCACCACGCCAGCCATTTACCTGCGCCCAACCCGTGATACCCGGCTTGATTCTGTGACGCAGCATGTAATATTTAACGGTTTTACGATACATCTCATTGTGCGCGACAGCATGAGGACGGGGACCGACAACAGACATTGAGCCCTGCAAAACGTTAATGAACTGGGGTAATTCATCCAACGATGTGCGGCGTAAAAATGCACCGACTTTAGTAATCCGGGCGTCGCCTTTGGTTGCCTGAGTGACCTTATCACCATCTTCAGTAACGGTCATAGAACGGAATTTCCATACTTTAATTTTCTTGCCGTCTACCCCGTACCGGTTCTGTTTGAAAATGACCGGACCTTTAGATGTCAGCTTCACAGCCGCTGCGATAAATAACATAGGGACGGCAATAACAGCCAGAATGCACGTTGCGAGGAAAATATCTTCAGCGCGTTTAATCGCAGTTGTCGCTCCGCGCATGGGCGTATCGAACACACTGATTGTTTGTAAATTACCAATATTACAAAGACGGGAATGAACCATGTTGTACATGAAGAAATTCGGAACGAAGTGAACTTCAGCGTTTGTATCACCCAACTGATGCAGAATTTGTTCAATGCGTTTGTTGGCTGTCATCGGCAATGTTATGAATATTTGATCAAACTCACCATTTCTGACTGCTGCAATGGCGTCGTTAATTGAGCCCTCTACTTTCATACCATCAGGAATCGCCAGACGGTCTGTATCACGATCATCGAAGATACCGTCGATTCTGAAACCTGTATGAGGGTTACGTTTCAGCTCATTGGCCAGCGCAACAGCATTCTCGTTCATCCCAATAATACCAACGGAACGGCTGTTAAAGCCCTTCTTGCGCACATGATACAAGAAGGCCCGCATAAACATACGCCAGGAGCACAGGAAAACAGGGGCAACGATAACCCATGATGACAACGCAACGCGGGAATAGTCGTCAGACGTTTTAGACAAGAAGAGATAGGAAAGCACCACAACAGTACTGACAAACCAGCTTACAACGGTATAAAAAATCAGTTCTTTAGAGGTACCTGAACGCCAGGAACGATACAGCCAGAATAGTTCAGCAGACAGCAGATAAGTAGTACTTCCAATCAGGCCAAGCAAATGATAGTGCACGTCGATGGGCACACCATACAGATTACATGCAGCCAGCAAAGTGAGCTGGATGAGCAGAAAATCAACAAAGCGGTATACTACGGCAAATTGATTTATGTTGTTTCTAACGAAGCCGTTTCCCATGATGAACCATCCTTGCGTGTAACGTTAAATTTTGGGTAACTATAATTCGGTTACTCACGGTATTTGTTTGAAGTCTCGTGAATGCGCCTGCTCCATTAGTCTAAGCAAAGCAAAAAAAACACCAACTTTTTCAATTAAAGGCTATTTTTCTCTTCCGTGAAAAAACCTTGAAGTAACTGCGTGAATTATTTTATTTATAATAAAGTGAACCTGACAGCTTATTGTTACATATTGATGTAAGCATCAAAAACTGACCATTTTCGGCGTGTTTTACTGCCCAAATTTTGTATCTTTAATTCGCTTTGTAAAGAATACTGACAACAAGGTGAAAGACGCACCAAAAATTAACAAACTAAGAACATTTCATGTTATTTTGTGAAACATTTATAAATGTAAAACAGATTATCTCAAATTAAATACTTGCAGTTAAGTAGCTGCCACAAAACAAATGTTCGGTGTTTAAAGGGCTGTTACTACGAATATTCAACTTTTTTAAAAACAATTTTCCTAGGGACTTTAATGTTATCGGTGTAAATTTTTACGACACTTTGAGGATACAGAGCCTACGTAAAGACTTAAAGTGTGTAATTTAATTACATTTGCTTTTTACCTATACCTTTCACCTGAAGCGCAACCTTTTAAATCTTTTCCCGAACTGCGAAAGTTGGAATACTCGTTGCATAGGAATACGATTTGCGAGAATGCAAATATACGAGGAAAACCGGTTGCTGTCCCGCCGGTTGCCACACCAGTCTTACTTTATGGCGTACCCTATTTTGAATCAGGTCACTCTGGATAACAAAGAAAATCAAGGACTCGGGCCGCTTACCCTATCGCTTACAAGGCTAGTTTTGGCATCGGGCTCATTACTTTTTGCCGGCTGGTGTTTGTTTTTAGCGTCAGATTACGTTGAACTGCACCGGCTGACTGAAACGATTTCAGGTGAAAAAGCGTTGTCCCGGTCAGCGCTCCCGGGTCCCGGAGATTCACTCATTCCGTTTGAAAATTACAGCGAAGCATTAACCGTGTTATCAATGCGGCAACCGGGAGAAGCAGAGATCCCGTATCTACAGGCTTCACTTGCCCTGCACAAATTACAAATTGCACGGGTTGGCGGTGACAACAACGGGCCGGAGTTTTTTAACGCGTTTATCGACAGAATCCATGCGCTACAGCCAACACATTATCAGGCATTTGCCCTTACCATGGCGAATGCATCTTTAAACGATCTACCTGTCACCGCATACCATGATTTACTCAGAACATGGCTTCCGCTGGCGCCAAATGAAGAAGAAGTGCAGATTAATGCGGGTAGCTATCTGATTGCGCACTGGGAGGAATTACCTGCAGATATTAAGGAGCTCGTTCTTCCTGTTATTCAAAGCGGATTAAGACAACAACCGGTAAAACGTATCCTGATTCAGGCCATGAAAACCTATAACGTGATACACCCTTTTTTAAAAATTTCACCTGACAGAGCAACCACGGCGAAATTAAAAGCGATTACCGGCAATCCGGATGCAAATCAATGATAAACAGGTTTGTAAATCGCGCTGCTTTTGTATTGCTGGGTAGTCTGTTTGTAGTTTTCCCCTGGTTTCACGGACTTGATTTAAAATGGGAACAGATCCTTGCTGCGGCTTGTATCAGTGTTTTTTTTGCACTTTCCGTTCTCTCATCCTCTTTCCATTTCAGAGGCAGCATCCGCTACGTTTTAATAATGTTCGCAGCATGGCTGTTATACGCAGCCTTGTATCTGATCCCGCTTCCCGCTACCGTCATTGACTTTTTGTCCCCGCACATGAGCCACTGGTACATGTTAAATGGCCCGGAAAGTGAAGTACGGATGACGGTTTACTATCAGGCCAGTCTGATTGAATGGATAAAATTTCTCGGAATAGCACTACTTTTGCTTTCGGTATGGCTTCTTTGCCATTCTGAAGAGAGATTGCACAAACTAATAATTATTCTGGTGACCGGATGCACCATCACAGCACTGTATTCTTTGCTCAATTTCTTCAGTGTAGGTCAATTTGAACTGGTGGGTAACATTCCGCCATGGGATTTGAAGTGGCAAGACGGCATAAGAGGGACCTTCAGCTATAAAAACCAATATGCACTTTACATTGCTTTTGGTATTGCACTTTCTGCAGGTATGCTGGCCGATAATATCAGGGGCCGCCGCAATCGAATGGTTACTGTAATGCTGATTCTGACTCTGATAGTGCTTACTCTTACCCTTATCAATACCAGCAGTCGTGGCGTTATTGTCGCCTTAGCCGGCGGGTCAGGACTCGCTGGCGCATTGTTCCTGCTGCGTCATAAATCACTCGTCAAACAATGGTTGTCTGTAAAGCGCATTGCCGCCGGTGTGGTAATGTTGCTGGCAGCTGCCGTTCTTTTTATGCAGTCATCTGTGTATGACCGTTTTGCTCACCAGAAAATGGCCGACAATGGCAGAATGCACCTCAGAAATACTGCTATCAGTGTTATCAGTGATCATCCGGTGACAGGCACAGGTCCCGGTACTTACCCTTATATTCAGCATGTTTACAAACCGATGGCACTGGGCATTTCCAAAATGTCTAAGCGGGCTCACAATGACTACCTCGAAACCATGGCGACAACAGGTATAGTGGGTTTCCTGATACTGGCTATGCCTTTGGGGTACATGCTGTGGCGGATTTTCAGGCCTGTAGATTGTGCTTTCAATGGCCTGCTGACAGGCTGCAGGGCAGCAATAGCAACTTATTTAATTCAGGCCGCTTATGATACTAATGCAGGAATATACTTCCTGCCTTTGCTGTTTCTAACGGTACTGACAGCAGCATTCGTATTGTGCGAAAAGTTTGTCGTACCGGCTCCGGAATAAAAGCAGATTAATGCTCTAATGACAGGAATTCGTAGTCAGGACCGGTGACAGTAAACACGAAGGCCCCCCAATATCTCGGATCGCGGAATCGACGCTTTGACGCCAGCAACACTCTGGCATTTCGCATGGCATCCGCGATATCGCCTCCATTACCGGCCAATGAAACATAGAAATGTTGCATAAATTCAGCTGTTGCCCGGTCCGGCACTTTCCAGAGCGTTGAAATGGTTGCTCCGGCCCCCTGATAGAGAAATCCGTGGCTTAAACTTCTCATCCCGATCCCCTGATAGGATTTGCCCATTTCCGTTTCACAGGCACTGATAACCACTAAACGGTTGTGAAAAACATGAGAGAACAGATTTTCATAGGAGATATAGCCCTGATGTTCATTTTCATCGCCTGTTGCAGTAACCAGCCCCACGGTTTCCGGCGACTCCGCCGAATACCAGGCATGACTGCCCACATGTAATAAGGAAGCATCTCTTGCAGCCGCGGAAGTGATGCTTTCGTTTGTTGCATCATCACCGGTAAACACTTGTAAGGGGACTGAAGGAAAGGAAGTTGCCAGTACATCTGCTGCTCTCGCTGTCCATGGTAACGGAGGAAACCCTGCGCGCCACTGCATTGCCTCACTGTCAGACATGTATTCAGGTGATGGATTCGAGGGATTGGTAAAAGCAACAATGTTTGCAGCAGTAGTATTTTCATCATCATCGATCTGATAATCCATCAAGGATAATATCCTGACGATACCCATTTCAAACCCGGGATATCGCTCATCAGCTCCATTATTCAGTGCAGCAAACGATGTGTTTCTCCAGCGTCCTTCAGGAAGCAGATAGAGTGTTCTGATGTCAAGGTGGCCCATCACCTTATTGCTTATCCACGCTTCCAAATCGTCCGGATTTGAGGCACATTTTTGTTCAATATCAGGAGTGGATATCAGGTAGGCACAACTTTTATTTTCAAGGGCGAAAATTTTCAGGATCGCACGCTTTTTACCGAGGCGCTGACGAATTTGATTTAAAGAGAAAGTGGCGCGGGGTTCAGCACCAGCCCCCCTTTTTTGCTGGTTGGCCAATTGAACACGTTCCCAGACTTTGTCTCTGACAAATTTCTTTTCGTCATCAGTTACAGAAGATTGAGGCTCAGGCATAGCAGTATTTACCAGCATCCATTCGCTCTGTAATGTTTCATCAACTTGTCTGAAACTCTGGCTTGCCAGAGCCATTCTGTGCCGGTTAAAGACGATTGCAGAGAATCTTTCAGATATAAACAAAGCTTCTTCAATAATTCGCTCATCCTCTGAGGGAAGAATAGCTGACAAGTAGTTATCGATGAGTGTGCGCGACTGACTTAACCAACTCATGCCGGTTTCATTACTACTGAACCTTGTTGAGGCTTCCGTTATGCTGGCGAATGCGTCGTAAAATATCGCGGCGATATCTGTGAGGTGCTCTCCACCACCGGACTTTAACAAGGTGATTTTGGCATTAGCAACAGCCAGATTCACTGACAAAGTATTTCGGCGTTGCTGGCTGATATCTTGTATTAGTGTTTCAGCCATAGCATAACGCTTTACCAGCAAAAGCACTTCGAGCCATTCGCTCATTAACTGGGAACGCTGAGTGACGGAAAATTGGCCGGTAAGCTCTCCTAATTCTGTCAGAAAAGCATCCCCGTCAAACTCTGAAGGCGATAACCGGGCTCTCATCCTTGCCTGCAAAACCTTGTAACGTGACTCCTGAAACCTGTTACGTTTCACAGGAGCTATCTCATCCAGCCATGTTTGAGCGGATGTCAGATCTTTCTTTGAAATTGCGATACCTGCAAGGGAGAGCAACGTATTAACGTAATCAATGGTGAACTTATCCGGATTACTGAACTGCAATACCTGTTGATAGTATCGTTCAGATTTTTCAATATCCCCCACCAACATATAAGCCTGCCCGAGATTAGCATAACTAACAACCAGCTTTTCCGGTGCAAGGTTATACGTATGCCGGTAAACTGACTCTCTGAGTGTAGCGAGATATTCCGGTAGCTTCCCCTGATGGCGGTAGACCCAGGCGAGATTACTGGTGAGATCATCCAGCATCTCCTGCTGTTGCAAATACTCAGGTGATGGTAAGCAGGCAATACCTTCTTCAAGAAACTCTTCAATGCGGGGAAGGTCAGCCTTCGACATATAGTAACTCGCCAGACCGTTATTTATCTGCGCGCAAAGTTGAGGATCGGTGTCAGCAGTTATTCGTTCGCGACCAAGATGCAGCCGGGCATACCCCATATCCCTTATTATGTTGTCATCAGAAAGTACGTCATTAAATCCACAAACCCCATAGAATACCGCTTCTTGTTGACTGTTTACGGCTTCTGCCAGCACGTCCCCGGATTCACAAATCCGGGCGACTTTGTCGTACTGTTCGATTGAAAATGCACTTTGAAGATATATGAGTCTGATCGTATTTTCATAAACAGTGCCTTCGAAAATATTGCGGAAAACAGCGTCCTCCGCTATTGACGTAGTTTCCCTGTAAGCCATATTCTCCTGTTCTATAAGAAGATACCTTATCAACCACTCACGGTAGTAAGGGTCACTTCTGCTAACTGAGAATGCGCTCATCTGATTCGCAAATTCGTCAGGTTGCGATATCCCTTGCTGGCCATATTCATCATCAAACTTGCTCAGTAAGGTCAGCAGTGAAACCTGATTAGCATGACTTACGCTTAACGTTTGCGCGGAACGGCCAACACATTGAAAGAAAGCACCGTTGCGTTCATAAATTTGTCTCAACGCAGCCCATCCGGCTGGCTCCCCGCAAATCACTTCCCGCGAAACGGAGGTAGCAGAAACAGAAGTTACAGATGCAAAAATAGCCAGCACTACAAAGCCAGCTCTTGCGAACAGGCTCGCCAGATAAAACTTCCCTGTTAAAAAACGCATTCTTCTGTTCCTGCAACTTTCAGTCAGTTGTGTCTCCAGCGGTAGCTGGTCAATACAACTTCAGAAGGGTCTCCGTCATTTATCGCAGGACCATCTCTCAACCAGGCCAGCGTAGAGGTATATTCCCGAACGGTTGTTTTTTCATGCTCATATTCGTGAGCAACAATGGATACCCTTACCGATTTGAAACCTGCTACGTCAGTCCCCTTAGCCCCATCTAAAGGAATAGTGTTAGAAATAAAAATACCCGCTTTATCAATTACCTTAAACTCACTAAGCTTCATAATCGCTTGCGCAGTACCATTCCATAACCCGCCAAGAGCCACCTGGTAGGTGCCTTTTTTCTCATCATAGATGAACTTTACCGGATAGTTCTGTCCCAACCCCTCGGGATGATAGCTACTTAAGGAAGGGACAATACTGCGGTGATTAACATAGTTAACGCCGGCTTTACTGGTTTGCCAATATCCGTCTTTTAAAGACTCCATGGTGGTTTACTCCTTTTTACATAAAATTGCAGACATAGTCAGAGATGCTGCGTTTTCTACGCCACATTGCCTGCTAAATTTATCCAGGCAGACGGCGACTTCTTGTTGTGTTTCTTGTTTCGGGAATAACTGTTTTTTTGCTGCATTGATGGCATGCAATAACACATCAGCAATAATCACACTACCCAGTTTCCCCATTCTGTGGCCCGGATTATCCTCCTGAGCAGAAGACTCGGCCAATAAAAATGGCCAGAGCGGAAGCCGGTTTTCCCCGTGAAGCGTATAAAACAATGATGCCTGATTCATGGGATCCATCTTCAATTCTGTCAGCAGCGACTCGCTGTCGTCCATGGTCAACCCGCAGCCTGTAAAAAGTTCAGGATATTCTGCTTCCAAACATTGCTTGCACTCCTGAACAGTCATCAATTCTACTTTCATACCGGCGGCAATATTACGCTCAGCAATATTACGGGAAACAGGTATCCCTCCCATGCCAGACACTACAATTAAGTTAATGGGCTGAACTTCCTGAGCAAACTCACCGAAAAACAATGACCAGTCGATAGGTGGAATTGCCTTTCCCCTTTCAGCCTGGTGGGTGAGCAACGCATGTAAAGTAAAACTATCATTGCCACGAAGTTTGTAAGTTTCGCGCACCATACTGTGTCCGAAACGAAATGCTGCATGGCTGAACTCGTAAGGTACTCTTGATAGACTAACGTTGTTATCAAGTATGGTGACAGCGGGCTGACGGGTAGAAAAGTAATAGTCATAAACCTGCCGGTCTAATATCGCAGGTAACCATTCATGAATGACAAGCTGGTGAAATAAAGCAACGGTGACTTGTTGCGCTTTGTGAAACCATGACGCGTCTTCACACAGATGAGGAAGATCTTTATCAGTCGATTGACAAAAGCCGCTCAATATTCGGTTGTGAATGCGCTGCCATTGACTATGAAACTGAAGGATGATTGCATTATCATTGTTGCGGGGTTCATACAGCAGGGGAGTATTGCAGCTATCCCGTAAACAATCCCAGTCATTATCAGGTAATCTGAAAAAGCCCTGCTCATCGGTAAGCCAGTGCGGCGGTAAGCTCCCGGCCTGACCGTAAAGACTGTCCATATTCAGAGCCGGGGAGACCTCTCTGGATGAATAGTGATTCTGTGCCGGATGAGTGGGTGAAATAATATCGTGAGCGATCCACTGCCCCCAATAAGTAAACCCTGCAGGCAATTTGCCGGTATTCAGAGGAATTTTTATAACCTCTTCGCTTTCCGCCGGCTTTGGTTGCTTAACGGGGTTATCACCGTCTGGCGTCAATAACGCTTGCATACCCGCAGCGGTATAAGGTGCTTCAGGCGTCCCGGAAATGGGATCTGACCAGGGAATGATTGCAGCTACCATCTCTGCAACTTCCTCTTTTTCAGGCAACGGTCTCCTTGTTTTCCCAAAAAGATAATCCCTATCTTCACCACCCATTTTTTAGTCCTTTTTTATTTCCAGGGAGAACCGGTTAATCTCATTGTTGTGATTATTTTTGCCGGAACGGGAAAGAATCAGCTGATAGTCTCCGCTATTGATATCTCCGGCACGGATAACCATCGTTATCTCATTGTTGCTATTCGGTTTCAGTATCCGCGACTCAACTTCCTCTCCATTAGTATTGGTGAGAACAGCATAGACTGAACCACTGAAGTCCGGCGGTGCATCGCTGACGACCACTTTAAATTGTTCACCTTCACTGAAATGCAAAGTCACCGGCTGAGTCACATGACTACGAAAGTCTTCGAGATAAACAATCGCCGGGCTCACCTCCGGCCCTGAAGTTACCAGCGCTGCAGGTAACCAGACCCATGCCATCACACCTGCAGCAAGAGCAAAAGCCCCCAGTGCAGGTAACGAGGTTGTCTTTCTGACTTTCTGCGGCAGTACCGACACATCAGGTCCAGCCTGACAGAGCGCCTGGCTCAGTACCACCTGTTCCGTTAGCTCACGGGAGTCAAGCATAGCAATTTCAAAAGAAATTTCTTCGTCCGGTGTCAACTGCTTTGCAAGATAACGCCGGGTGAATTCATCATCGTATTTTTCAGACATAAAAGGCCTGGTCAGTTTTTTGGCCTGATTTTGGTATCTGGCCATTCTGTCCAGTTAAGTGCTCGTAAGAGCGGGAAACTCTCACTTCCTCGGTTAAAGATATAAATTGCGGAGTAAAAGCACTCTGCCCGCCCGGTGGTAAAAACATCATTAGTACAATAACACCATCAAGTATCTGCCTGACACCCGAAGCGGTCTCATCATCACCCTCAATAAGTTGTCTGAGGCGCTGTCTTGCACGGAATAACACACGGTCAAAGTGCGCAGGTGTCAAACCCAAACTGTCGCAAATCGTGTTTTTATCTTCATCATGCAAATAAAACCGGCTCAGAACTTCCCTGTCTCTCTCAGTACCCAACTGATTAAGTACCCGGAGAACGAGATTTGTTGTATCACGCTCATGCAACTGGTGAAGTAAAGTAGGCGTCTGCGCAGCAAATGTATCTGTAAGATCGGACACCTCGGTTTGTCTGCGGGTTTGCATGCGCCGGTATGCAATCAGGGTGTTTATACCTGTCTGGCGAATAAAAGAAGACAACGCAGCGGGGTTACGGAGATCTCCATCCCGCAACTTTCTGAGAACGACAACAAACGTGTCCTGGGTGAGATCTTCAGCCAGCGATAGAGAATCGGTTTGTCGGTATAAAATAAAAAGGAGCCCCTGATAATAATCTTCTACAAGCTGCCTTTCTGCATTTTTATCACCCTGAACGATACGTTCAATAAGTGCGGCGGGGTGCGTCACGGGTGTTCCTAATCCGGGTAATTTTTTTACTGGCTTTTGTTCCTTCAACCTTATCCGCTAACACCATCAAAATCAATGGGTATAAAGGTGTTCATATCCATCGCATACCGCCATTTACACTCACCTATATACGGGAAAAAGCCAAAAGTATGATGATTTTGCAGTAGCTAAGCCATTGAAAAACATAAACTGCAAACTTCGTGCAAAATTTAATCTGCATTTATTATTTTAAAAAATAACTGATTTTTATTCTCTTTTAAGTGAGATATATGAGTGAGTTACCTCACTACACTGAATAGACAGACCACAATCCAGCAACTTTAAAAGCGAGAGAAGAAGAATGTCCAGCAATGTTATTGCAGTCGTTATTCACGGTTTTGAGCCTCATCACCGGACTTTTGCCAACGATCTGATGAGCACTGTGAAATCTACAAGTAACCAGCTATTTTCACCGCAGCACGACATTCACTGGCTACCGGTTAATATTGATTGGATTAGTGTGTTACGTGCAGATGAAAATAATGACCCGTTGCAACTTAAAAGTTGGGTTATCCCCATCATCCATTCAAAATTGCAAGCCGCTGTTAATCTGCGACCAAGAACAAATACGGTTCTCCTGAACACGTCACTGCAGGCTGTTATTGAATCAAAGATTGAAAGCCTGATAGATGAGAGTAATGGAATTCTCACTTTAAAAACGCCTGTCATTATTGCGTCCGGGCTAGGGGGTAGTATGACTTCTTTTCAATTCCACTGGCGTGATAATTTAGTGCGGCACGAACATAAAAACAGTTGCAGTTTTGCGGCTTTTGATGATCAACTATCAGGAAGCGCAAATGACAGCTTGATTTCGGTGAATTATTAAAAGGGAGCTGGCCGTAAGCCGGGTTCTGTCGTGGACAATCATTCCTCTAGGCCTGCAATTACTCACAGGCTCAAGCAACCTACCCGCCTTCCGTGCGGGCCGCACGTATAGAAGGCCTATTTGGTCTTGCTCCGGGTGGAGTTTACCATGCCACACACTGTTACCAGTGGCGCGGTGCGCTCTTACCGCACCCTTTCACCCTTACCGGCGCTTGCGCGCTTAGGCGGTTTACTCTCTGCTGCACTTGTCGTCGGCTCACGCCGCCCAGACGTTATCTGGCACCCTGCCCTGTGGAGCCCGGACTTTCCTCCCCTCTCTTGCGAGAGCAGCGATTGCCAGGCCAGCTCCGGCGCGCATTCTACAGAAGTTTTTAAGCGTAAGCGACAATAAAAAACTGGTTGGGAATTTCGATACGATAATACTGGTCCGGTTAATTAACATCTAACATCAGAAAATAGTCGACCCGCAGATTTGCTTAGTACTTTATAAATGCGAACGGGTAATACCAGTTAACGCACTCTCCAATGTTTTCATTTCCTCACTGTCGCAGGCATATCGCTGCATAAACGTTGCGACCCCCCGCAAGTTATCACTCATTGAAAATAAAGACTCTTGTGCATCTTTAGAAATGATTCCTAAAGCGCCATATATGCCTGCCATCGTCTCAATGTGTCCGGCGCTGGTCCCTTTACCCAACTGGGTGAATATGTCGGCATGGCGTCTGGCAATTGTATAGTGATACGTTTTACTATATGTATTGCGATATACCTCTTCCCCCATAATCGTTCGACTTATATCATCCCATACTTCGGTACGCGTAAAGTCGATAGGATCGGGGCCTAAGCATTTGGCTGCCAGGTGCTCATATGAAACAATGAAAAAACCTGTCATTGCTGTACTCATGCTAATACCCTTCAAGCTGTCTCGCATCTCTTGCTTCATGTTCTCTGGCTCACTATGCCTGCCAGCGAATAGAGACGCGAATTCCACTATGCCCGAATTAAGCGTAAGCTCAGTCAATTCGAGCATTGCTTTTTCAAACTTTTTGTCTTCCTCTGCAATAATTCGTATGTCGTTCCGGTACAGCGCGTTAATGTAAACAGCGCCATCATCACCGGCGCTAAACGGACCATTTCCTACCCTTGCCCGATACGCAATAACTTCAAGTTCTGCAAGGCGGCGCTGTTTAGCATCGTTAATCACTTGCCAGGTAGAGGAGTGATGCTTATCTGGCCGTATAAACAGGTCTGTAGTAAGTTGGTTTAGTTCATCAATACTGGTGATTTTATTGATTTCATCGATAACTTTCTGGCTGGCTTGTTTAAGAAAGGGCTCACGCGCTTTAAATAGCCTGGCGAAAGTGTTGCTCACTACGGGCTGATTTCTGAATCCGACATACAAATCTTTATGTTGCTCAAACCACTTTCCGGAGGCAAGAAGTGCTTCTTCCGGCGTTGTATAGTCCGAATCCGCAGGCAAAGTATGTATCGAAAAATAATTAGTTAATAAAGCGGGAAGTTCACTATTAATATACCCTCTGACCTCGTCCCGGGCTCTTATGTTTAGATCATTCCAACTGGCCAATGTCCGCGGTTCTACGGCGCTCATCAGTGCTTTCAACTCTCCATTTTGAGCGTGTTGAATGCGCGCATTAATTTCAGCGTATACGTCTTCTCTCTGCGGCTTTTCTCTGTGCTCAACCCGCTTTGTTTCGGCCTGTATTTTTTCTTCAGGCGTTACTATTTTAGATTCACTCTGATTCTTTTTCCTTTGTTCTACCAACCTCGTTTCAGCCGGAGTTTTTTCTTCTGGCCACAATGCATTGCGAACATAAACAGACTGCACTTCAAATTCGCTCAATGCCTCAGACTCATTCGTTTTGGCCAACTCATCCATAGTGTAAGCCTGCCACGCGGCTGCACCATCGAGCGCCATGCCACCAATGGCGGCACTCATGTAATGCAAAACCCGCGGTATCTCGCCAAAGCCGCCCGATAAGACGTTAATGTGCGATCTTCTTACCGGTAAGTTATTCTGCTGCGAACAAACACGCCCTAATTCGTAGACATACCCTTCACGCAATTCATCATCCATATCTAACAGGTTTTGCTCAAAGTAACTCTTAAAGACCGAAGGCCTGAACAAATTAATCAGTTGAATAATCTGGACGCTTTGCGCCGGCGCTCCGGGATTTTTATTAAGCTCGTCTAACCACGCGGTAAGAGAAGGCATACAGCCTGAACCAGCTTTTTGTTGTAAATCTGGATGCCGGCCACTGGAAACATGCTGTTGACGGGATCGAAGCAAAAGCATTTGGTGGGTTAGCGAATCTACAGCGTCCTTGTTTCCTCCTGATTGCTGTTGCGCTAATTCTGTTTGTACTTTTTCCATTTCCTTTTTGATTTGAACCAGGCGGGCTTGTTTTTGCTGTTGTTTTTCGCGTTGGGCTTTTTGCTTTGCAGCCATAGCCTTTTGCCGCAAACGGTTCTGCTCAGCATTAATTTTTGCGCTCTCGCTAAACAAGTCATTAACTTTTTGGCGCAGCTCAGCAACTAATGCTGTATTGCCGTCGGCTCTGGCTTGTTGTCCCTGAATTCTGAGTAACTCAACCTGCTGATTAATCAGATCTGTTTTTGCTTTTGCCTCAATACCTCGTTGTCTGATTTCATCGATATCCACCTCCGTATGCAAAGCTCTCTGCATGTATTCGGGAAGTGTTTTACCAGCCACCAGCAAAACCGGAGCTTTTTGGTTGCTTTGCGGGCCACCAAAAAACAGATAAATCTCATCTCTGGTTTTGCTAATTGCACCAAAAAGCATCACAGCTGGTTGCCTATGAGGCTGATACTGTATTTTGAGCATGTTAAGCTTAGAAATAAGCTCGCCGGTAAGCGGGTAAGTAGCGGGCGCAGGGATTGTATTCAGGTCATCAACTTTTGCGACATCGATTACTACCTTGCCACTTAAGGGGGCACCTTTACCCAATTGCATTGCCTCGTGTTGAGCTCCCGTCCTCCTACTCCTGCGTTCCGGCGCGGTTGACAGATTAGGAGCTGGTTGTGTGGACGCAATGTTCTCATCTAAATGCAGGGTTATTCGTTTTATATTGCCTTGTTCAACAGCCAGTCCTATCCAGTCTTTGGGCAGCTCAGGTAAGGATGTTTTTCCAAAGCTTAATTGACAAAAAAATACACCTGCTAAAAAGACTGACACAATCAAATATCTGTTCAATTTAAATCCCTATAATCTATGGCCGAGCGTACTTACAAGCACTAATTCCTGAGCTCAGTAAGCAATTTTGTGCAAATAATAGACTAGCCTTAACTGTATCCAAAAGAAAATTTTTAATCAAAGGTTGAAACTCATACGAAGAGGAGTTGCTATCTCATGCTACTGATATTTTTTTGTAGTTTTCCAGACGGATTTAGTGAATTAGACGGGTTCAGGGGAGATTAGCTGGTTGTTGCTGCTTCCGAATCCGGGTCAGCCTGATGCAACATAGTCATGTCTGACTATTAAATAAAAGCTGTAACCGAATAACATTGGTTTATAAATGAAGGAACCCACTGACGTGGGCTTCCTGAATTTAGATTAGATTATTTTCTATACAGCTTAGTTTGGCGTGATGGCGTTGTGATAAACGTCCTGCACGTCATCGCAATCGTTCAGCATGTCCATGAATTTTTCAAACATGGGCATATCTTCTTCACTGATCTCTACTTCAGTCTGCGGAATAAAGCTGATTTCTTCGGCATCTAAAGTGATATCAGGATACGCTTCAGTCAAAGCGGTTTTCACACTGTAGAATTCTGTATGGGGTGCATAAACAGTAATTTTACCGTCTTCACATTCCACTTCAGTCACGTCTACATCGGCTTCCATTAATACTTCCAGCACAGCATCTTCATCATCACCGGCAAACTGGAAAATCGCCTGATGGTCGAACATGTGAGCTACTGCACCGGGACCACCGATTTTGGCATTAGTTTTAGTGAAGCAATTACGCACATCGGTAATGGTACGGTTATTGTTGTCAGTCAGACAGTCAACAATCACCATGCAGTTACCCGGACCGAAGCCTTCGTAACGTGCAGGTACGAAATCTTCACCGGCACCACCTACAGCTTTATCAATGGCTTTTTCGATAACGTGGCTCGGCACCTGATCTTTTTTCGCTTTTTCCATCAGACGCTTAAGCGACAGATTGGTATCCGGGTCAGGACCACCGTTCTTCGCGCACACGTAAATTTCTTTACCGTATTTAGAATAAACTTTGGTTTTTGCGCCAGCCGTTTTGGCCATGGCGTTCTTTCTTACTTCAAATGCTCTGCCCATCTTAGGTCTCTGTATCGTACTTTTATCTGACAATGCCCGTGAAAAAATTCAGGCACAGTTTAAAAAATTGTCGTGCAGTTTACCGGCTTTACCGCTGAGTTAACAGTTTTGCGTTCCAGCCAACTCAGGGCAAATGTTCCCTGGCCAGATATTCTCTGGATTGCATTTCTTTCAGCCGGCTTAAGCAACGGCGGAACTCAAAATTCAGCCTGCCGTCAGTATACAGCTGCTCCAGTCCCACTTCGGCGGTCATTATAAGTTTAACGTGACGTTCGTAAAATTCATCCACCATCGCAATGAAACGGCGGGCGGTGTCATCGTTGTTTGCTCCCATTTGCTTCACGTTGGCAACCAGTACCGAATGATAACAGCGGCTCAGTTCAATGTAGTCGCTCTGGCTGCGCGGCCCTTCACAAAGTGCAGAAAACTCGATAGACAATACCCCTTCAGCACTGCGGCGGGTAGGGATTTTACGGTTGTTCACCTCTATCATCTCGCCGGTCTGGTAATTTTCCGGCGCCAGTTGCTCAAAATACTCGTGCAGGTGTTTATCGCCATCGGCATCCAGCGGTGAATGAAAAATTTCTGCCTGCTCCAGAGTACGAAGCCGGTAATCAATACCACTGTCCACATTAATCACTTCAGTGTGTTTATTAATGAGATCAATAGCCGGTAAGAAACGGGCCCGCTGCAAGCCGTTTTTATACAGTTCATCAGGCACAATATTCGATGTTGCTACCAGGGTTATTCCACGGTAAAACAACTCTTGCATCAGGGTGCCAAGGATCATGGCATCGGTGATGTCGGACACAAAGAATTCATCAAAACAGATCACTCGGGCTTCACTGGCCAGCCTGTCAGCCACAATTTTTAGCGGATCCGGTTCATTAGGCAGGGTTTTCAGCTCGTCATGAACGCGGTGCATAAAACGGTGAAAATGCACCCGTGATTTTTTAGTGAAAGGCAGACACTCAAAAAAGGTATCGACCAGATACGTTTTACCCCGGCCGACACCGCCGTAAAAATAAATACCGGTTACCGGCTTGGATACTGGCTGCTTGCCGAACAGTTTTTTGATACTTGCACCGAATCCGGAAGATGACGGCGCTTTGATGAGATCATCGTATAACCGCTGAAGCGCTCTGACTGCATTTTCCTGCGCAGGATCATGTTTAAACGTGGGCAACTGCAAATCTTGCTGATATTTTTCCCATGGCGTCATCGCCGAAACTACTCCCAATAGAAGGTAGGCTGGAGGTCCGCTGCACCGACCTCCTTGAAAAAACAAAATCTGATCTTAAATTCCGGATAAATACAGGTAGAATCGCAGCGCTGTGTGTTATGCGGGGTGGTATTGGTCGAAGTAAAACCAAATACCGTATAAACCTGAATAAGACATTATCATAACGCAATGCCGGGCTGCAGATAAGGTTTACAGGCAATGATTTGCTTTGAATCGTCGAAAAAAACGACGAAATCAAACTTTATCGCTATATCCGCATTTTGCAACAATTCGCAATGCGCATTCACGCTCATTACTTGCTATAGTCGGCATGAGTGATTGTTTTACTGTGCTTAACTCAAATAGTTATGAACACAGAGATTTTTGGAGAAATGAATGGACGTTTTAATTCCTGTTGCCCTGCTGATTGCGGGCCTGATTATCGGCTTCTTTGTTGCCCGCTATATGTATACCCGTGACGGCGCTTCCGGTTCGGCAAAACAGGCAGAGCAAAACATTAAGGAACTGATGTCACAGCAAGCGACACATCACATTCACCAGACCCGTCAGGCGGTTGAGTCTATTGAAAAGCAATGCCAGGCATTGAAGCAACAGGTTGCTGATTATGAAACCTTGCTTACTCAGGGCGAAGACGGTGATGCGCTGGGCGTACCTTTCTATGGTGAGCAGGCTACTACCTATTTACGTAACAATATGCAGGGGAGAGAAAAGTCCAAACCTGCACCGGTTTCTGACACTCAGCCTAAAGACTTTGCTAACGCAAGTTCCGGTTTGTTTGTCGGCAACGCCGGTCGTTCTACCGCAGAAAAGGACTGATTCAGGAACTTTTTCTCACTTACCTGAGTCTGTCAGTGATAGTAACCATATCGCATGAAACATGAGGAGTGTAAGCGAATATGAAGAAATCTCTACGCCAGATGTTGGTTGTCTCCAGTGTTGTCGCCAGTACTTTGGGTATGTCTGCCACGGCAGGCGCTGCGTTACCTTTCTTCGGCGATGATAAGAAACAGGAAGTGCCTTCACTGGCACCCATGCTTGAAGAAGCCATGCCGGCTGTGGTGAGCATTTCCGTCGAAGGTACTCAAACTGCCACACGGCAGGTACCGGAAATGTTCCGCTACTTCTTTGGCGGCCCGCAGGAGCAGGTTCAGGAAAGACCATTTAAAGGGCTAGGTTCCGGCGTCATTATCGATTCGGAAAAAGGCTACGTAGTAACGAATAACCATGTCGTTGAAAACGCCGACGAGATTACCGTAAAACTGAGTGACGGCCGCGAATTTAAAGCCAAAAAGCTGGGTGCTGATGAACAAAGTGATATCGCACTTTTGAAAATTGAAGCGGAAAAACTCACTGCATTACCCCTGTCCGACTCAGATGAAATGCGTGTTGGCGACTACGTAGTAGCTATCGGTAATCCGTTCGGTCTGTCACAAACCGTTACTTCCGGTATCATTTCAGCCATGGGCCGTTCCGGCCTGAACATTGGCGGTTATGAAGACTACATTCAAACCGATGCTGCCATCAACCGTGGTAATTCCGGTGGTGCCCTGGTGAACCTGCGTGGTGAGCTGGTAGGTATCAACACGGCCATTTTCGGGCCGAACGGTGGTAACGTGGGTATCGGATTTGCTATTCCAAGCAATATGATGAAAAACCTCGTGGATCAGATTGCCGAATTCGGTGAGGTGCGTCGCGGACTGCTGGGAATTACCGGCAATGATGTGGATGCCGGACTGGCAAAAGCGATGGGCGTGAGTGCCAACCGCGGTGCCTTTGTACGTGAAGTAACGCCGGAGTCTGCTGCTGAAAAAGGCGGCCTGAAAGCCGGTGATATTATCACTGAAGTTAATGGTCGTGGTCTTCACAGTTTCCGCGAAATGGCTGCCAAAATTGCCAGTATGGGTGCCGGCGCTGAGGTTGAGCTGACGATTATTCGTGACGGCGAAGAAAAAACCGTGAACGTGGTGCTCGATGATGCTGCAGACAGCAAAGTGACTGCCGCAACCATTCACCCTGCGCTGGAAGGTGCAACCCTGGTGAACGGAAAAGACGAAGCCGGCAACGATGGTGTGAAAGTGTCTGAAATCGAGCGCAATACGCCAGCAGCACGGATTGGCCTCCAGCCTGAAGACGTGATCATCGGTGTTAACCGCCAACGAGTGACCACTGTCGCGGAATTCCGTGAGAAACTGGATGATTCCGGTGAAAATGTCATTGCACTGAATGTCAGACGGGGCTCCGCCACCATTTATCTGGTCATTCGCTAAGCAATTGAAATGCAGTGAAGATACAGCGGGCCGGCAGGGAATACTGCCGGCCCGTTTTGTTTTTGCTAAACCGATGACCTGATTGGTATTCAATCATTTAGGTGATATCCTTAACATTAATGAACCCCGCCTCGTTCATAATGTTAAGAGGCAAAATGGAATGAGTCAGGCGTGGCAGGCAAGCAATTCTTTTTATTTATCATCAAATCTATCGTACTGGGCCTTGTAGTAGCAGCACTTATGCTGGTCTTCATGCCGGATTTAAGAAGCGGTACAGGCTTTGGTGACAACTTTTTCTCCGGCAACTCTACCCGTCCGGCAAGGCAATCTCATTACACTGCATTAAGCCGCTCCGCGCCTGCTGTTGTAAACATCTACAGTGTCAGTATTGAAAACGACACCGGTATTTTCCGTAACCGTGCACGTGAACGGGCCAGTTTGGGTTCCGGTGTCATCATGACAGAGAACGGTTACCTGTTAACCTGTAACCACGTAGTCGAAAATGCCGACAGCATTTTTGTTGCTGTGCAGGACGGCCGGGTTCTGGAAGCACAGATTGTCGGTACTGATCAGCTTACTGACCTTGCCGTGCTTAAAGTGAATGCGGACAGCCTGCACGTTATTCCTCAGATGGACGAGCCTGATTTGCACGTTGGTGACATGGTCATGGCCATCGGCAACCCTTTCGATCTCGGTCAAACGATTACTCATGGTATTGTCAGCCGCGCCGGACGCAACGGACTGTCTAACTACGTTGATTTTATTCAGACAGATGCGGTACTGAATCAGGGTAACTCCGGCGGCGCACTGGTCGACAGCAACGGTACTCTGGTAGGCATTACCAATGCCAACTTCCAGGTCAGGGATTCCCGTAACGGCGTGCGTAACGTGGACGGTATCAACTTTGCGGTCCCTTATGAACTGGCGCGACGGGTAATGGATGACATCATCCAGAATGGCAAGGTGATCCGCGGACAACTGGGCTTCCTTGGAAGCGAATATCGTGGTACGCCCGGTATTGAAGTCACGGCAGTGGCCAACGGAAGCCCTGCAGATCAGGCCGGTTTGCGGGCCGGAGATGTGATTCTGGCCATTGACGGCATACAGTTGGAAAGTGCATCGAAAACACTGGATATGATTGCCGAAACAGATCCCGGTACAACACTCGAGCTGAACGTCAGCCGTGGCGGGGAGAATATGATGATTTCAGCAACGGTGGCAGAGCTGGGGCAACCGGCTTCATAAAGACCGCCTCATGCTTTCCGGTTGTTGCCGGCGACGTTCGTCTGAAACAAAAAACCGGAGTTTTAACTCCGGTTTTTCATTGTCTGGCAGGGAAGATTGTCAGGACAATGCCTCTCTGTCTGTGCTGTTTTTTCTAAATCAGGCTCTTTAGCCAGTGCATAAGGCGGCTCACCGATAAATACGATAGTGGCCACCATCAGGCTGAACAACACTGCTGGTATAGCATCCTTCGGATCAATACTCAGTACCCGCCGGAACTGTTGCCGGACTGAAATTACATTACTCACGCGCGAACCCCAATAAATTCAATCTTATCCATTAATTTTGACACTTCCCTGAACCACATACTTGTATTGTGTCTATACAAACAAATTGAGATGGATTCGTCAGGTCTATCTCTGAAATGCTCAACCGGGTAATCAGTTACCTCTTAATACAAACCAGAAATGCCTATGGACTTGTTATTTTTTTGTCTTTTTCGACCGGTAGACAGATTAAAAAGATAACTGTCAACTCAGACAAAAGTATATGTACCACAGATTGCAAAAAATTGACAGCCAGCAAAAGCAATTCAGTATTATTTAATATTGTTTTCAGTGATTTTCCCGAACTATCCCGTAACGTTTACTGACGATGTAAACCTCTTGTTAATTCTGTTTGAGAAAATGTGCAGCCAGCATACCTGCCCTGACACACTCCGTCAGATCCAAAGCGTACAGATTTGTTTTAAATTGTAACTGCCCCTTTCTTGCAATCCGCCGGCAGGCTAATCTGTTGGCTGCATCAGATTACCGGTACGTCACCTGAAGAGTTTTGTTTGTTGAAAATTCGTTTGTTCATTCTTATTTGCACCCTTTTCACAGGCCCTGCCCTCGCAGCGAGCGGATGCAACAGTAAAGGTGAATGCATTGATACAGGTCAGTGGCGGGTAGCTGCGGCCGTTGGTGCTGGCGGCCGGACTAATCCGTTGAGAGGCGGCAGTACACAGTCACTCGTTCTGATTGGCGATATAGCCTGGTACGCTGAGTCCTTTTATTTTGATAATTTTGAACTCGGTTATCAATGGCAAAGTAACCAGCCGGGTTTGTCTGTTGATGCCTATCTGGTTATCGATCGTGAAGCCCGCCCTTTCTTTTCCTATGAAGGTTTCGATGCCACCCCGGCAGAGCTGTTTTCCCGCGAGCAGCTGGCTGTCACTCCGGCCGCCGAAGCCAATACAGAGATCAACGTAGACAGTATTGCAGATCGCAGAAATGGCGGACATGCAGGAGTACGGCTCCACGCCGGCAGCTCACCAGCCAACGAGTGGCAATTTTCTGTAGAGAAAGACATCGCAGGGATCCACCAGGGTGTAAAGGCCCGTATTGCCTGGCGTTTCAGTCACCGCTGGCAGAAATGGCTGTTCAGTGTCAGTCCGCAACTGGTATGGAACAACAGGACATTTAACGACTATTACTATGGTATTGATGGAAAGGACACTCAAGATAAGCGGCTCTGGTACAGTGCCGGCAGCGGATTCAGGCCGGGTGTCAATGTAGCGGTAACCAGGCAATTTAACAAACACTGGGGCTTACTGGCCTTTACCCGTTATCAGTATCTTCCCGACGCGGTTACGGAAAGCCCGTTGTTGACCGGTCATGATATTCTCACGGTCTTCACCGGCCTGACATACCAGTTTTAGCGGAGCCGGGCGTGTCAGGGAAGATCATAACAATAATACTCGTATTTACTTTTCTGCTCTGCAACGCGGCACGGGGAGAAAGCTGGGAGATCATGCCCCGGATATGTGTTGGAGAACAACAAACAGAGCCCTGTGAAATGCGCGTCACTATTCATGTACCACAGCATGCGGTTGACAATGAATTTTGTGTTTATGCAGATGAGAAACAGCTTTTCTGCGGTACAGGGATCCTGCCGCCTCAGACTGTCCGGCTAATGCAGGACAGCTGGATTTTTATAAAAAATACCCGTGGCGATGTTATCTATTCCCAAAAATTGCTGGTGAAATGGAAACAAAAAGAAAAGCGAAAACGGGTTCGTGATCCATGGAGTCTGTTCTGATGACACATATTGTCCTGGTGGAAGATGACGCCCGTTTACGCACGCTGGTCAAAGATTTTCTTCAGCAGCATCATTTTGAAGTCACTGCAATGGCTGACGGTAGTCAGCTTATCTCAACAGTAAAGCTGCAGAAGCCGTCACTGGTCATTTTGGATGTGATGTTACCGGGTGATGATGGCTTTACACTCTGCAGGCATCTGAGACGTCATTACGAAGGCCCGTTGCTGTTTATGACAGCCCGGGATGATGATTTTGACCAGGTGCTGGGACTGGAAATCGGCGCAGACGATTATGTCACCAAACCCATAGAACCCAGAGTTCTGCTGGCACGTGTTCATGCACTCCTGCGTCGTATCAAATCTGCCGGACGGCTCAATGAAGCGGGACGTGAACCGGTTTTGACTTATGGAAACCTTACCGTAGACAAAGCGGCCAGACAGGTATTATTACACGGTGACGAAATCACCCTGACCAGCCACGAATTCGATATGTTATGGCTGCTCGCCAGTCACCCCTCTGAAGTAGTGGACAGGAACACCATTTACGAAGAGATTATCGGCAGAGAATATGATGGCCTTGACCGTTCCGCTGACGTGCGGGTGTCGAGACTCAGGAAAAAGCTTCACGATAATCCCAGCAACCCTTACCGTATAAAAACAATCTGGGGTAAAGGCTTCTTCTTCGTTGCAGACGCGTGGGATTAAAGTGACCCGCCTTTTCCTGAGCCTTTATCTTTTTATCGCGCTTGCCCTGGCGGGGTTAAGTGCCGCGCTGGAGCCGTTATTTTTTACATCAGACGAAGGCCTGAGTGACGAGGCAACGGATATAGTCCTTGCACTGGAAACTGTTGCCAGGAAACCGGAAGAAAGAGCCGCCTGGCTTGCCGGGGCAAAACTGGAACCCAGAGTGATCCCTGCGGCCTCACTGGCTTTCAGTCCGGCATCGGAACAGGCGCTGGAAAACGGCGAGGTCGTTCCCCTGTTCTATCAGGACTCAATACAGTTGTACGCCCGCGCAGACGACACCACGCTGTATGAACTGACCCTGCCGGTTACCGGCTCTCTTTCACGCGCCCTGTGGTATTCAACGGTTTTCTACGTTCTGCTCGGGGCATTGATTGCGCTCTGGCTCTGGCCACTCTGGCGGGATCTCACCACCATTACCCGCGGCCTGAGCAATGTGAACGCCGATGGGTCTTTCGGGAAAATATGGCTGCCTAAACGATCGGTGGTTGCGCCTATCGCTAAAGCGTTAAATCAGCTCAGTGCACAGGTAACCGAATTATTTAACCGGCATAAAGAAATGACCGGTGCAGTCGCGCACGAGCTGCGTACCCCGCTGGCGCGGCTCAAATTTGCGCTGGCAACAGAACGTCCCGCTGATGAAGAAGGATGGAAGGCGATGCGGGAAGACGTGAATGAACTTGAGCGGATGGTGCAGGAAATGCTGGACTATTTGCGTCACGACGGACGTCAGCCTGAACTGAATGTCAGTCAGATCCCGTTAAGGGCGATGGCGGAAAATTTAGCAGAACGGACTGCCGGAAATACCGCCATCTCAGTTTCAGTTACTGCGGACAATGACGGTTTAGTGGTTCTGGGAGACGATTATTACATTGGCAGAGCTATTGAAAATCTGCTGCTAAATGCCATCCGCTACGCCCGGACGGAAGTGCGGCTCCGGGTGAGCGACAACCGGGCCCATATTGTTTTGCATGTAGAAGATGACGGACCCGGGGTAAGCGAAGAAAACAAAGAGAAAATTTTTGTCCCATTCTACCGTCCTGATGCAGCAAGAAGCCGTGAGCGTGGCGGTGCCGGTTTGGGTCTGGCCATCGTCAGGCGCATTATGCTGTGGCATGACGGGGAATGTGAGGTACAAAAAAGTCAGCTTGGTGGCGCTGACTTTTTATTACGTTTTCCGAAGATCCGGTAAGGGCAATCGTAAACAGGCAAACTGTAACGATGTCCTTGTCAGGTTATTCTTTTTCGCGGGTAATGTTAGCCCCTAAACCACTTAGCTTTTCTTCAATGCCTTCGTAGCCACGATCAAGGTGATAAATACGGCTCACGTGAGTTTCACCGTCAGCAATCAAACCTGCAATTACCAGACTTGCTGATGCCCGTAAATCAGTGGCCATCACCGGTGCACCTTTTAATCGCGATGTCCCTTTCGTCAGCGCACTGTTACCTTCAAGCGCGATTTCAGCGCCCATGCGTTGTAACTCGGGCACATGCATGAAACGGTTCTCGAAGATGGTTTCAGTAATCACACCGGAACCTTCTGCCACGCAGTTCAGCGTGACAAACTGCGCTTGCATATCTGTCGGGAAAGCCGGATGAGGGGCGGTTTTCACCTGCACCGCTTTAGGCTTTCTGCCCTGCATATCCAGTTCAATCCAGTCATCACCTGTGGTGATGACGGCACCAGCCTGTCGTAACTTATTAAGTACGGCTTCCAGCGTGTCCGGCGCAGCATCCAGGCACTTAACTTTGCCACCTGATACCGCAGCAGCGACAAGGAACGTTCCGGTTTCAATACGGTCCGGCAATACACGGTAATCACAACCGCTTAATCGTTCCACGCCTTCTATGGTGATATGATCGGTACCTGCACCTTTAACTTTTGCCCCCATCTGGTTCAGACAGTTAGCAAGGTCGACAATTTCCGGTTCACGGGCCGCGTTTTCCAGCTCAGTGGTACCGTCTGCCAGTGCAGCAGCCATCATCAGGTTTTCCGTGGCCCCGACACTGACCATATCCATAAAGATACGCGCCCCTTTCAGGCGGCCGTCTACTTCAGCGCGAATATAACCTTCGTCGACTTCAATTTTTGCCCCCATCAGCTCCAGGCCAGATAAATGCAAATTCACCGGACGTGCGCCGATAGCACAGCCTCCGGGTAAGGAAACACTCGCTTTTCCCTGCTTCGCAAGTAAAGGCCCCAAAACCAGAATGGACGCACGCATGGTCTTTACCAGATCATACGATGCAGTCACACTGTTCAACGATGCTGATGAGATAACCACTTCATTCGTTGCCGGCCGGGAGACTTCTGCACCCAGTTCTTTCAATAAAGCCGTGGTGGTATTGATATCTCTGAGTGCAGGTACGTTAGTAAAACGACACGTGTCAGAGGTAAGAAGCGGGGTAAATAATAACGGCAGCGCAGCGTTTTTAGCACCACTGATACGTACTTCGCCATTCAGTGGCGGGCTCTTTTTTATTACGAGTTTATCCACAGATGTATTTACCGTTATTGAGGTACGTGGAACTGACGCTCACGCTGCCAGTCTGCTTCAGAGAAGGTTTTAATAGAAATGGCATGCATTGAGCCATCAGCAATTTTGTCCTGCAGCGGACCGTAAACAGCCTGCTGGCGCTGCACGCGGCTCATTTCATTGAAGCTGTCACTGACAGCAATAATTGTGAAATGTGAACCTTCGCCTTTAACGTGTACTTCAGTTAAACCCAGCTTGTCTTTCAGCAAAGTTTCGATATCAGATAATTCCATGGTCTGCTAACTCTTAGATTTGGAAACGTATTATTCTACGGGCAACAGGGTATCAACGTCGCTGATTTTAGCCAGTTTCAGTAGTTTCTCCGGCACCTGTGCCAGTACTACATCTACGTGATTGCCTTTGCCGTCACGCACAGCGTTTATCAACCAGGCGAGACCGGCACTGTCGATTCGCTCTACATCCCCTAAATCGAGTATGCAGCGCCCCTGCTTTGCCAGAGCGGATTTTTCAGCGGAACTTAACATGTCCCACCAATTTTTAGCGAGTGTATCACGGTCGAGGTGACCGTGAATATGCACAAAACCATTTTCACCTAGCTGAAAAAGACTCACGCAGCATCCTTATCTTGTGCGTGCTTAACTTGCTCGCCCACAGGCTGTTCAATTTTCTCGCGCATTAATTTTAGCACGGCATCAATGCCTTCCTGACGCAGAATAGGTTCGAATTCACTGCGCTTGCTGTCCAGCAGGCTGATGCCTTCAGCGACCATGTCATAGGCTTTCCATTCATTAGTCCGGCTGTCCTTACGAACCTGGAATGCCACTTTAATGTCCGGGCGACCGGGATCCTGAACGACAGCACGTACAGTCACAGACTTCTTATCTGAAAAGTCTCCTTCAGGCTCGAAAGTCACTTTCTGATTGTCGTAGTAGCCCATTGCTACCGCATAAGTCGTGATGAGGTACTGTCTGAATACCTGAACGTATTCTGATAATTTATCTTTAGGTACCGACTTAAAGTATTTACCCAGCACTTTAAAAGCCGCGAACTGATAATCGATATGAGGCAACAACTCTTCTTTCATGATGGTGCGCAGTTCTTCAGGATCTTTCTCGATCTGCGCCTGACTGGCTTTGATGCGATCAAAGGTTTTCTGACCGGCTTCTTTAACCAGTGCGTACGGGTTTTGTTCGTTAACTTCCTGGGCCTGCACCCCGCCAGTTACACTTGCAACCAGTAAGCCGGCAATCAATAAAAGCTTTTTCAACACTTAATCTCCTAAAAATTGTGTCCTTGTTGTGGTGCGGTAGCCTTAAGGAATCAGACCCCCGCATCACGGAATTTGTTTCAATTATTCGTTACTGTCGCTGCTGCCGCCGCGGTTGAACAGGAACTGACCAATCAGATCCTCAAGCACCAGCGCAGACTTGGTGTCCTGTAAATAGTCACCGTCTTTCAGCTCTTCAACCCCGTCGAAGGAAAAACCGGGCTGAAATCCGACGTATTGCTCACCCAGCAGGCCGGATGTCAGAATGGATACCGAACTGGTATCAGGAAATCCTTCGTAACTGGTAGAAATGCTCAGCGTCACAACCGGCGTGTAGTCTTCTTTATCCAGATGAATATCTGTTACACGTCCAATTGTCACACCGCCCACTTTTACCGCAGAGCGCACTTTCAGGCCGCCAATATTGTCGAATTTGGCGTAGAGGTTATACGTGTCGCCTGCGTTGGTCATGGTCTGGTTTGCCACTTTCAAAGCCAGCAATAAGGTGGCTGCAATAGTCAGCACCACAAATACACCAACCATCACTTCCGTTTTGTACTTATTCATTTCTATCCTCTACTCAATTCCGAACATCAGGGCAGTGAGTACGAAGTCCAACCCCAATACAGCTAATGATGAAAAAACAACGGTTTCCGTCGTGGCTTTACTGATGCCTTCTGAGGTCGGAACCGAATCATATCCTTTAAATATGGCAATCCAGGTCACAACCAGGGCAAACACGAGGCTTTTTATGACGCCGTTGACCACATCTTTTTGCCATTCAACCGTTGATTGCATCAAAGACCAGTAACTACCGCCATCGACACCCAGCCAGTCAACACCAACCAGGTGACCGCCTAAAATGCCAACCGCACTGAATATCAATGCCAGTGATGGCATAGCAATCATGCCGGCCCAGAAACGGGGAGCAACCACTCTGCGAAGAGGATCCACCGCCATCATTTCCAGACTGGATAATTGCTCTGTGGCTTTCATTAACCCGATTTCAGCGGTTAATGCAGAACCTGCGCGCCCGGCAAATAGTAATGCAGTGACCACCGGTCCCAGTTCCCGTAGCAATGACAGTGCGACCATGGGCCCCAGGCTGCCTTCAGCTCCATAGCCCACCAGAATGGTATAGCCCTGCAAAGCCATTACCATGCCAATGAACAGGCCTGATACCAGAATAATCAGCAGTGATTGCACACCTACAACATAAAGCTGACGAATGGTCAGTGAGATATTCTTAACTTTGGGAGCTGCAAATAAGGCACCGGAAAGCATGATGCCTGCACGGCCAATTGCAGCGACTTTGGCAATGGTTGCAGCGCCGGTTTCTTGAAGAAACTTCATGACTTACCTCCGAACAAACTGTCGGATAAGTCTTTCGCCGGATAGTGAAACGGCACCGGACCATCGGCTTCACCATTCAGAAACTGCTGCACCAGCGCAGAATCGCTGTTTTTAATTTCTTCGGCAGTGCCCTGACCGATAATGCGCTTATCCGCCAGAATGTAGATGTAATCAGCAATGGTAAGCACTTCCGTGACATCGTGTGTCACTACGATACTGGTGACATCAAGGGCATCATTCAGTTCACGAATCAATTTGACCAGCACCCCCATGGAGATGGGGTCCTGGCCAGCGAAAGGCTCGTCATACATGATGAGATCCGGATCCAGAGAAATAGAACGGGCCAATGCAGCACGTCTGGCCATACCACCGGACAGTTCACTGGGCATCATATCTGCCGCACCACGTAACCCTACAGCCTGTAGCTTAAGTGCGACAATGGTGTTGATAATATCATCGCTGAGTTTTGTATGTTCTTTGAGCGGAAACGCTACGTTGTCGCGTACCGTCATGTCAGTAAAAAGCGCTCCGCTCTGAAACAACATGCTCATGCGACGACGGGTTTTGTATAACTCGCTGCGACTCATAGAAACAATACTGTCGCCATCGAAGCGGATATCGCCTTCATCCGGCGAGAGCTGCCCGCCAATCAATTTCAGCAACGTTGTTTTGCCGATTCCGCTCGGGCCCATTACCGCTGTAATCTTGCCTTTGGGAACAACAATCGACACTCCGTCATAGATAACGCGGGATCCACGCCGGAATGTCATGTTGTCTATTTCCACTAAATTTCCCATATTCTTGAAGACGCGCCTTCCCTTTATGTTCTTTGCCGGCGGTAGCAGAAAATGCTACTACCCGATTTTACATACACCATTGTATCTTCATTTGAGGACAGCCGCCAAAACGAAAAAGTTACAAGGTGTGTTCGCATTTTTCGAAAACTTTACGCTTGCTTTTATTGCCACTGTCTGCGCAAATTTCTCCGGTTCCGGCAAGCTAGCCAGCGAGAATCATGCCATCAGAGCCAGCTTCAAGACTGACCACTCTCTTTTGTACGTAAAAAAACCCGTCACAGCGCGATTACACTTTTGTCATCATGCTGACAGTTTTTGACAATCCGGATGATTTATCACATTGATGTTGTTGATACAGAGCAGAAATATGCTTGCAGATAGCGGAAAAGCAACAGCAACTGTTGCACTTATAACCAGTTGCAACCGTATTAGCAGGTATTCTATCTAAACCGTATGCAAATGCTGTACTTTTTGCGACAATCCGAAAAAACAAAGGACGAATGGTAACTTGTGATACTTTCTATCTGTATTTTCCTGCTGGGTCTTGCTGTACTTAGCTGGAGTGCCGACCGCTTCGTTTATGGCGCTTCCGCACTGGCGAAAAATATCGGAATCTCCCCCATGATGATTGGTTTAACCATTGTCGCTATGGGGTCATCAGCACCGGAAATTGTTGTATCGGCTATCGCCTCCTCAAATGGCAATATGAACACAGCGGTAGGTAATGCGCTGGGCTCAAATATTACTAATGTTGCCCTCGTGCTGGGTATCACGGCCCTGGTAAAACCGCTCGTCGTCTCTTCCTCTACATTAAAACGTGAATTCCCCGTTCTGCTTGGTGTAACCGTGCTTGCCATGTTCTTTCTTAATAACGGCAAACTGGCTCATCTGGAAGGCATGATTCTCCTCGGCCTGTTTGTATTTGTACTCGCAGGTATGGCCTGGATATCGTTACAGGTAGATAAGGAAGATCCGCTGGTGAAAGAAACCGACGGAGAAATCCCTGACGGTGTAAATACCGGTTCTGCGGTGTTGTGGGTTGGCGTGGGTATTGTGTTACTGCCACTCAGCGCCCATTTTATGGTGAATGCGGCAGTAGATATCGCCCATTTTTTCGGTGTGTCCGACCTGGTAATCGGTCTGACAATCATAGCGCTGGGCACCAGCTTACCGGAACTGGCCGCCAGTGTGGCCGGTGTACTGAAAGGTGAAAGCGACCTGGCACTGGGAAATGTTATCGGTTCGAATATCTTTAATCTGCTGGCGGTATTGGGTATGCCGGGACTCATTGCTCCCGGGCTACTGGATGAGAATGTGTATAACAGAGACATGTGGGTGATGTTTGGTCTCACAGTGTTATTATTTTTCCTGAGCTTTAATTTTATCGGCAAGCGCCAGTTAGGCCGCCTGGAAGGTGGCATCTTTGTACTATGCTTTGTGGCGTATCAATTCTGGTTATTTGGTTAAATGAGTAATTCACCGTATATCGCGTCAGCCAGACGGGTCATAGAAATTGAAACCAGCGCTGTAAGTGCGCTGGCATCCCGGCTGGACAATAAATTTGAGCAAGCCTGCAACTTGTTGTCTGAATGCAAAGGCAAAGTAGTCGTATGCGGCATGGGGAAATCCGGCCACATCGGGTGTAAAATTGCTGCGACACTTGCCAGTACAGGCACACCGGCTTTTTTCATGCACCCGGGCGAAGCCAATCATGGCGATCTCGGCATGCTTAGTCAGACAGATATATTGCTGGCCATTTCAAATTCCGGAGAAACCGGCGAACTGGTGAACCTGCTTCCCGTGGTCAAGCGGCTGTCTGTGCCTGTCATCGCGATGACGAACAGCGAATCAAGCACGCTCGGCCAGCATGCAGATGTGGTACTCAATATCAGTGTGGAAAAAGAAGCCTGTTCGCTGGGGCTTGCACCGACCTCAAGTACTACAGCAACCCTGGTAATGGGTGACGCGCTGGCCATTGCACTGCTGGATGCTAAAGGATTTACTTCAGATGATTTCGCCCTCTCTCACCCGGGCGGCAGTCTGGGCCGGAAACTGTTACTCAAAGTGGGCGATATAATGCTGACCGGCGACGCTCTTCCTCTTGTATCGTCTGCCGCGACCATTTCACAGGCTCTGCTGGAAATATCTTCTAAAGGTCTGGGAATGACAGGTATTACAGATGACAGCGGCAAACTCAGCGGTATTTTTACCGACGGCGATCTGAGACGAATCCTGGACGCCAGAACCGACATTCATACCACTCCGGTAGCCAATGTTATGACCCGCGGCGGGAAAACTACCCGCTCCGGTACACTGGCAGTGGAAGCGTTAAATTTAATGGAAAAACACAAGATCAGTGCGCTGATGGTGGTGGATGAAAATGATCACCCAGTGGGCGCATTCAACATGCATATGTTGCTTAAAGCAGGAGTTCTCTGATGGGACATGAAGTCACTTTTTACGGTGTGATCAGTGAAGAGCGGTTTGAAAAACTCAAAGGGCTGAAACTGCTCGTTTGTGATATCGACGGCGTATTTTCTGACGGCAGAATTTACCTTGGCAACAATGGTGAAGAGTTAAAAGCCTTTCACACCCGCGATGGCTATGGCGTTAAGGCATTAATAAACAGTGGTGTGGACGTTGCTGTCATTACCGGCCGCGACTCGGCCATTGTAAAGAATCGCATGACCGCCCTGAAGGTGAAGCACATTATTCAGGGTCAGGAAGATAAAGCCACTGCTATGGCTCAGTTGTGCGAAAAGTTGAATCTGGCGCCATCAGAGGTCGCAGCCATCGGTGATGATATGCCGGATCTTGGCATGTACCGGTTTGCCGAAACAAAAATTGCGGTGAAAGATGCCCATCCGGCCGTCACCCGCGAAGCGAACTGGATCACCACAAAAAATGGTGGATTCGGCGCAGTCCGGGAAGTCTGTGATGTGATTTTACAGGCGCTCGGCACGCTGGACACCATACACGGGGCCAGTGTATGAGCCGTTTAGGGATCAGCATTTCTGCGCTGTTTGTTATGGCGCTGCTGATGTACCTTCCGGTCTGGATGGCAGAAGAGCAGGCACCGGCGAAAAAAGCCGGAGCAGACGCTTTACGCCCTGCTTATAAAGCGAAGAATTTGACAACCACGCTGTATAACGAAGAAGGCAAACTCAATCACGAAGTCTTTGCCGCCTCTATGGAGCATTACGACCAACTAGGCTTTGTGTTATTCGACCAACCCAAATACACTGTCTATGTGAATGATGACGAGGCCCCATGGCAAGTCACCGCTGATGAAGGCACACTCTACAACGATGACCTGATCCAGCTGGAAGACAATGTGCTGATAAAAAGCCTGAGTCCTGAAGAGTTTATCCAGACTATCACAACCAATTTTATTAAGGTGAATCTGGATGACAAAACCATGACTTCAGACCAGCCGGTAGATATACGCGGTGTACAGACCATCATTAAAAGTAACGGTTTCAATGCAAACCTGCGTACCCAACAATATGAGTTAATTGATCATGTGCAGACAATTTATTCCCCGGGCAGTTAGCCTTTTCGCAGCAATAGCGCTGCTTGCTGCTGCCGGTGAGGCAATGGCCGGCTCCGGTGATTTTGAAAAGCCTATTACCGTGGATGCTAAGTCACAGTTTATCGACGGTAAAAAGAAGAAATCGGTTTTTAAAGACGATGTGAAGATCACCCAGGGTTCACTCATCATTGCCGCAGATGAAGTTGAAGCCATCGCCAGTGAAGGCGAAGGGAAAGAGGTTTTTATTGCCCGCGGAAAACCAGCCACTTATTCTCAAACGCTGGATGACGGCGCAAAAGTAAAAGCCAGCGCAAATGAAATTCGCTACGAAGTAGCCAAACAACTTATTTCCTTGCAAGGTGATGCGAAAATCCAGCAAGATACCAGCATGGTCCAGGGAGATAACATCACCTATGACATGTCAAAAGAGCAACTTCTGGCAACCGGCGGTGAAAGTAACAGCAACGGCCGGGTAACCACGGTTTTCCGTCCTGACACAGTTAAAGAGCTGAAGGAAGAGAACAAGACTTCAGACAGTAACGAAAACGAGGGTAACTGAGTTACATGGCAACCCTGAGTGCGACTCACCTGGCAAAGTCGTATAAATCACGCCAGGTCGTCCGTGACGTTAGTTTATCGGTTTCTACCGGACAGATAGTAGGTCTGCTGGGTCCTAACGGTGCAGGTAAAACCACAACGTTTTACATGATTGTGGGTCTTGTGCCGCTGGATAAAGGCAAAATCCTCATTGATGAGCAGGAGCTGACGCACCAGCCAATGCACGAACGTGCCCGCCGGGGAATTGGCTATTTACCCCAGGAGGCATCCATTTTCCGCAAGCTGACCGTACATGAAAACATCATGGCGATATTACAGACGCGTAAAGACTTAAAAAGTCATCAACGTGAACAGGAAGCGGATGCACTACTTGATGAATTTAATATTAACCATATACGTAATAGTACAGGTATGAGTTTGTCGGGTGGCGAACGCCGCCGGGTTGAAATTGCCCGCGCACTGGCAGCCAATCCGCAATTTATTTTGCTCGATGAACCCTTCGCCGGAGTTGACCCGATTTCGGTTAATGATATAAAGAAGATCATTCAGCACTTACGGGACAGAGGTATCGGTATCCTCATCACCGACCACAATGTCAGGGAAACCCTTGATGTGTGTGAAGAGGCCTATATCGTCAGTCATGGAGAACTGATTGCTCAGGGCACCGCAGAACAGGTATTAAGTAATCAAAAAGTTCGTGATGTATACCTTGGTGAGCAATTCAGGCTATAGTTAAGATATCGGGATGAGCATTTAGCGGAGATTTCGCCACCGGCACTCACACCGCTACAACCGGATGTCCTTTTTAGAGTTTATATAAGACGTAGATGAAACCATCTTTACAGTTAAAATTTAGCCAACAACTAACAATGACGCCTCAGCTTCAGCAGGCGATCAAGCTATTGCAGTTGTCTACGCTGGACTTACAACAAGAAATTCAGGAAGCTCTCGATTCTAATCCTTTGCTGGAAGTCGACGACAGCTCCGACAACGATGTAATTGAGAAAAATAACATCGACAATGATGACAGCATGCAAGAGTCTGCATCAGCCTCGTCTTCTGACAGCATGGATACCGGTGAAGCACTGGAAAAGAATGATTTACCGGATGAGCTGCCCATCGACAGTACCTGGGATGAGTACATTTCTGCGTCTTCTGCCCCCGCGCCCGGCCCTTCCGGTGGTGATGATGAACAAATCTTTCAGGGTGAAACCACCGAAAATATTCAGGACCATCTGCTGTGGCAAATGCGTCTGACACCTTTTTCTGACACAGACCGCGCCATCGCGCTGGCGATCATCGATTCCATTGATGAGTCCGGCTATCTAACGGTTACAGTTGACGACATTCTGCAAAGCGTAAACAGTGAAGATATGGAAGAGCCCGTAGAAGAAGATGAGGTTGAGTGCGTACTTAAACGTATTCAGCTTTTTGATCCTCTCGGTTCCGGCTCCCGCACACCGCAGGAGTGCTTGTTAGTTCAGCTGGCGCAATTTGCACCGGAAACACCGTGGCTGGAAGAAGCCAAACTACTGCTCAGAGAGCATTCCGATCTGTTAGGCAGTAAAGATTACCGTACGTTAATGCGTAAAACCCGCCTGAAAGAAGATCAGTTACGGGAAGCGATGCGTTTGCTGCAAACGCTTAATCCCCGTCCGGGCAGTGCATTAATTACGAAAGAACCCGAATATGTCATTCCGGATGTATCGGTTGCTAAGAAAAATGGCCGTTGGGTTGTAGAATTAAACCCCGACAGCCTGCCTAAGCTCAGTGTTAATCAGCAGTATGCTGCAATGAGCCGTAAAGCAAGAAACAGCAGTGATTCACAATTTATCCGCTCTCACATGCAGGAAGCAAAATGGTTTATTAAGAGCCTTGAGAGCCGGAACGATACGCTGCTGAAAGTAGCAAATTGTATTGTTCAGCAACAGATGGGCTTTTTTGAGCATGGCCCTGAAATGATGAAACCAATGGTGCTGAATGATGTCGCAGAAATGGTAGATATGCACGAATCTACTATTTCCAGGGTAACAACGCAGAAGTACATGCACACGCCCCGTGGTATTTTCGAGTTGAAGTATTTCTTCTCCAGCCACGTTGCCACTGAATCAGGTGGTGAGTGTTCATCTACAGCGATTCGCGCCCTGATTAAGAAGCTGGTTGCCGCTGAAAAGCCAAGCAAGCCACTGAGTGACAGCAAGATTGCTTCGTTGTTGGCCGATCAAGGCATTATGGTTGCCCGGCGAACAATAGCAAAGTACCGGGAATCCTTGTCGATCCCGCCGTCTAACCAACGCAAAAGCCTTATCTAACTTAAGGCTGCTCAAAATAAGGAAGACGAAATATGCAAATCAACCTTTCTGGTCATCACATTGAGATCACTGATTCTTTGCGTAATTATGTCGATACTAAGTTCAGCAAACTGGAACGTCATTTTGACCACATATCAAATGTGCACGTTATTTTAAATGTTGAAAAGCTTAGCCAAAAAGCAGAAGCAACGGTTCATCTTAGCGGCGCGGAAGTCTTCGCCTCTTCCGAAAATCAGGACATGTATGCTGCCATTGACAGCATGGTCGATAAACTCGACAGGCAGGTCCTGAAACACAAGGAAAAGCTTAAAAAGCACTAATTGAATTCATGGATATACAAGCCATAGTCAGCCTGGACCGCACCGAGTGTGCGGTCCAGTGCAATAGCAAAAAACGCATTCTCGAAATCATCAGCGGGATTGCAGCTAAAAATAACCCCGATGTTGATGAAGCCACCGTATTAAGTAGCCTGCTGGCCCGTGAGCGAATGGGCAGCACGGGTATAGGTAACGGCATTGCCCTCCCCCACGGTCGCCTGGCCGGACTGGAAAAAGTTATCGCCATTGTGGTTACCAGCACACCCGCCATCGATTTTGATGCTATCGACAACAAACCTGTGGATATTTTCTTTACTCTGCTTGTCCCTCAGGAACAAACCGAAGGGCATTTACAAACTCTGGCCATGGTTGCCGGAAAACTCAGCGATAAAGAAACCATAAAAACTATCCGCAAAGCTCAGACAAGTGATGATATTATTCGCGCATTACAGTAACTTAGTGTAATACGCACCGACAACACGTGACTTCAGGAGAAACGGCGTGAAGTTAATCATCATCAGCGGACGTTCCGGTTCAGGAAAATCAGTAGCACTTCGTGCCCTTGAGGATCTGGGGTACTACTGCGTCGATAATATTCCGGTTAATCTGTTACCAGCCCTGACACACACTGTCGCCGATGAATACGAGCAGGTAGCTGTGAGTATTGATGTCAGAAACTTGCCTAAAGAGCCTTCTGAGCTGGTTGAAATTCTCGACTACCTGCCGGAGTCATGGACTGTCACCATCGTATATATTGACGCAAGTGACGATATGCTGGTGCGCCGGTTCAGCGAAACCCGGCGGTTACACCCGCTGGCCAAACTGAATAAGTCATTGTCAGATGCCATCCAGACAGAACGTGAACTGCTGGCGCCTGTAGCGGAAAGAGCGGATTTGAATATTGATACCGATTCTCTGAGCATCCACCAGCTGGCAGAATTAATCCGCGAGCGTATCCTCGGTAAGAAAAGCTCACGACTTGTTCTGGTATTTGAATCATTCGGCTTTAAACACGGTATTCCCAAAGATGCAGACTATGTGTTTGACGCCCGTTTTCTGCCAAACCCTCACTGGGAACCGGATTTAAAACACCTGACAGGCCTGGATACACCGGTTCAGGTTTTCCTCAGTTCCCAGCCTATAGTGACCAAATTTATCTGGCAGATTCAGAACCTCATCACGACCTGGTTGCCACACCTTGAACGGAACAACCGCAGTTATGTGACAGTCGCTATCGGATGTACCGGCGGACAGCACCGTTCAGTTTATGTAGCGGAATCACTGGCGAAAAACTTCCGGGAATCTCATCCTGATGTCCAGATCCGCCACAGGGAGCAAAGTAAATAATGCGCATAGAGAAATCTCTGACTATTGTTAATAAACTGGGCCTGCATGCCAGAGCTGCAACGCAGTTGGTGCAACTGGCGAATCAGTTTGATGCCGAAGTTATTTTACAAAAAGGCGATAAGCAGGCTAATGCCAATAGTGTGCTGGGACTGATGATGATGGAAAGTCATCAGGGGGAACAGGTTACTGTGATCTCTGAAGGTCCGGATGCTGAAGCTGCAATGGATGCCGTCGAGGCATTAATTGCAGGCAGATTTAACGAAGATGAATAGCGCCTGTACACCACTGAGTGTGTAGTGCCGGCGAAGGCTTAAAGGCAATCCCGTTGAAACGTTTCATCAGTTTAATCATCTTTTTGACAGCGATGGCTTTTCAAAGCTCAGTATGGTGTGCTGAGCACAGAAAAAGTCTGATAACCGGTGGTACGGCCTGGCCTCCTTATCTGTACATAACAGACAATAACGAGCCGGCCGGTGAAGACTACCAATTGTTGAAGTCGGTTTTAGGCAAGCTGGATTATGCACTGGAAAGCCAGATCCTGCCTGAAAGACGGGTCACTCAGCAAATAGAACTGGGGCAAATTGATGTAGTTACAGGTGCAGCTTTCACACCGGCGAGAGCACTGAAAAACTATTTTTCTGTTCCTTACCGCAAAGAAACCATCAGCTTTGCCTTTCATCCTTCCCATCATGACGAATATGCCGGCAAATCTCTTGAAACCTTACTAAGGGAAGGCAAAACCCTGGCGTTAAATACCGGCGGATGGTATGGCGACTGGTTTAATAAAACTGTCACTGAACAGTACAGTGCGCAGCTTATTCATCTGGATTCCGTTAACCGGCGGTTACAGTTTCTGAACAGAGGCCGTGTCGATTTGGTGCTGGACGATATCAGAGTGATTAGCTTTAATGCTGAACTGCTGCATCTCGAACTGGAAATCAGTGATAATCCCGTGAACGTGCAGGACGTCCACTTCATGTTCAGTAAACAATCTGTGGACCCGGGCTTCATCGATAAATTCAATCACGTCCTGTCTGGCTATGTTAAAGACCCGGATCCTGCGATCTGAGCCTTCAACCTCACACCTTATTCTGCTGCCGTATTATCCCTGACATTTTTTTGCACCGTTATCGCGGCAAACAAACTCAGGACGAATGCCATTCCATAGAATCCTTTTTCACTCAGCAACAGGTTGGCGTTTACCAGACCAATGACTAACAGTGCAATAGCAGCACCAAGGCCAAACCAGCACAACATCAGATATATTTTCGTTGTCTGTATGCCTTCCATTTTGTCCCGCACTGTTTTTTGAACAGATACAGCAGCAAACAGTCCAAAGAGAAATACAGCAAAGTAGTAGCCTTTTTCATTAAGTGGCATATCGGCATTCAGTAGTCCGGTGATGTAAGCGGCAAATCCTGTCAGCAGTGCAATAACAGAAGCAATAAAAAAGGCTTTCGTAGGTTTATTTGCGTTCATGATGATCTCCGTTTTGTATCAGTGACTGGCATACAGCACGGTTTGATGTGCCACCAGTTGATTGTTTTCCAGATAATTAGCAATAGTGGTGAACGTAGCGGTTTGTATCGCGCCCGGATGGTCGCTTAACGACACACCGCTGCTCACCCAACTGCCTAACCGCAACTTCATTTTGTTAACCTTCACCGGCTGTGCTTTAAACCATGCCTGCGTATTGTTTTTAAGGCGATGACTGTCAGTGGTGTCGTAAATAGCAGCATTCAGCACATCAAGGGTGTACTCAGTGCAATTTTGCTTTCCTTCCGTAAACGGACTCGCAATAACGGAATAGGCCGGTTCGTGCAGCAATTTCGCTTTGTCCTGCGCATACAGGGCAACGATTTTCTGCTGCACTTCCCAATCGGGAATAATTATGCCGGTTTTTAACTCCGTTGCTCCCCAAAAGAAATCCACCGGATAATCCGTTTTCAGTACGCTTGTACCCGGCTTATCTGCCAGCTGATATAAATTGTGTATTGCATATCCCTGCTCTACCGTGCCGTCATCCAGCGTAATATCGGAATACAGCGCAATTGCCGTATGGGTGAATGAAATACCTTCAGGCAAGTCTTCAGGCGCCCGTCCAACCCGCGCAATAATGGCCGCATAGGCTCCCTGCTCAGCCAGGTAATGCTCAGTTTGCTTTGCAAACTTTATAATCGCCTCCGGCGCATACCGGCGGGGTGCTTCTTCCTGACTGCCGGCAAATACAGGCAACGCCAGACACGCAAGCATTGCTATCGCGGACCTCATTGAGGTTTCCCCTGTGTCACGATAGTCTGGTTTATCACCACATTAGGTGCCGGGTCTGCAGTAATCACCCGTTTTGTCACCGGTAAAGGTTTATTGCTTTTCTCAATGCTATGGTGAACGGAGTGCGCTGAATCTGCCGCAATCACTGCCACTCCCACACTTAACACGACCGGTGCAACCGATACCGCGCTGGCCACTGATGCTGTTGTTTGCATACTTTCCGTTGCTGCAAGCACACTGTGTTTACTTGCCTGACCGCTGTGTTGTATTGAGTCGTCGGCCATTACACCGCAACTCAGTGTCAGTATTGCTAAACCTGATATCAATCCATGTTTCATTTTTCAGTTCCTCAGTAGTGACTGTGTATTCACAGTAGTCCGGAGAAGAACATTAATAAACTCAAATAATTGATGTAGACTATTTCAACACCAAAAGTATCACTTATTAATACTATGCAGCAGATTAAGCAACTCATCGGTACCCTGAAGCGCTGTTTGAAGCAGCGGGGTTTTACTTATAAATCACTGGCGGAGCGCCTTGACCTGAGTGAGGCAAGCATAAAAAGATGTTTTGCACAGAAAGCCTTTACTCTGGAGAGACTGGTACAAATTTGCGATGTGATGGACCTGACCCTCAGTGAACTGTTCCAACTCAGCGAACGGGAACAGCCCGCCCTGTCCCAGTTAACTGAAGAACAGGAAAAAGAGTTACTGGCTAACCCGAAGCTTTTGCTTATGGCCGTGCTGGTAAGGGACGGATGGCAGTTTGACGATATCACCGGGCATTATGCGATAGACCCTCTGGAAGGTGTCAGGCTGCTGGCAAAGCTCGATAAACTCAGGCTGATAGAACTTTTACCCGGCAACCGCTACCGCCTGCGCATTGGCCAGAATTTCCGCTGGATCCCGGGAGGACCGTTAGCACAGTTTATGGAACAGGAAGTTATGGTGAAGTTCATGGCGCCGAAGCGGGGTGAACCCTGGCTGTTCAGGTTATACATCCGTGGCCGCTATTCAGAGGAATCCATCCGGATCATTGAAAAGCGCCTGAAGCAACTGTCAACGGAAGCGGCAGAATTAAACGATGCTGACTCATCTTTACCGGTTTCAGAACGAACACATATTGGTATGTTGCTGGCGGTACGCCCCTGGGAACCCTCCCTGTTTGAAAAGATGCGCAGAGAGCAAAGCGAAGCGCAGCAACAATAAATCGCCCCGATGCTCACAATTTGCGCAAACGGACGGTTTGTGGCGATTCGCAGGCAGATATACGCCGCTTTCCCGATGACAGTTTCCGGAGGGTAAGGTATTCTTTATCTACCTCCCTGTTTGTTTCTCAAAGGATTTCCGTGGCAGAAGCACTCGAAAGCAAATCAGCACAAAGCCAGCTATGGGCTCTTAATGCGGCGTTAAATGACGGCCGTTTTGTTTCTGTGCGCAAAATGCTGCATGAGCTGCCACCCAGCGATGTTGCCCTGATCCTTGAATCCAGCCCGACCCGAACCCGTGATGAACTTTGGGACCTCATAGACGGCGATTTTCACGGCGATATCTTAGAAGAGCTGTCAGAAGATGTACGTAACGGTATTATCAGCAAGATGGTGCCGGAGAAGGTTGTTGATGCCCTTGAAGAAATGGACACCGATGACCTGGCGGAAACTTTAAGCAGTCTGCCGGATGAAGTATTGCAGGACATTCTGCAGTCCATGGATACTCAGGACAGACACCGGGCAGAACAGGCACTGTCTTACGGTGAAGAAACCGCCGGTTTTATCATGAATACCGACACCATTACGTTGCGCCCTGACGTAACCGTTGATGTGGTGTTGCGCTATCTCAGACTGAAAGGCGATTTACCGGAAAACACGGACACATTTTACGTGGTTAACCGCACAGATAATCTGGTGGGCATTGTGCCGGTAGCACGCCTGCTGACAGCGGATCCCGACGATAAAGTGTCAGAAGTGATGGATGATGATCCCGAAGCGATCCCTGTTAATATGCCTGATGGTGAGGTTGCCAGTCTGTTTGAACGTTACAACTGGTTGTCAGCCCCTGTTGTGGACGAGAAAAACCGCCTTGCCGGTCGTATTACCATTGATGACGTAGTCGACATTATCCGCGAAGATGCGGAGCACTCGATGATGAGTATGGCCGGTCTGGATGATGAAGAGGATACCTTCGCGCCGGTGTTACAATCTACCCAGCGCCGCTCCGTGTGGCTGGCTGTGAATCTGGTTACCGCCCTTCTTGCCGCAGCGGTCAGTGACTTATTTGAAGCAACACTGAGCCAGATGGCCGTGCTTGCTATCCTGAATACCATCGTTCCCAGCATGGGTGGTGTAGCCGGTAACCAGACACTCACACTGGTTATCCGCGGTATGGCACTGGGCCATGTTAATGGCAGTAACGCAAAGTGGCTGGTTAATAAAGAGCTGGCAATCGGCCTGTTAAACGGCGTGATGTGGGCAGTACTTATCGCTTCTGTAATAGGTCTGTGGAAGCAGGATCTTATGCTTGGCCTCGTTATCGCCTTCGCCATGCTCGTCAACATGATTGCCGCTGCGCTATCCGGTGCAACCTTACCCATGATCATGAAACGTCTGAAAATCGACCCTGCCCTGGCCGGCAGCGTTATTCTGACAACCATTACCGATGTAGTGGGTATATTTGCCTTCCTGGGAACTGCGTCACTACTTTTAACCTGAGCATATTCACGCCCGGCAGCCACGTCTTAAAATGTGGCTGCAGGATATCTGTCAGCCGGCACATGATGCAGCCGGCGACTACTTACCGGCGGCCGGGGCGTAAAGCGGTATCCTACTCCCCTGACGGTTTCCAGCATAGCAGCCACGCTCTTATCTGCAGCCAGCTTACTTCGGAGCCGGTTAATGTGTGACACCACTGTATGTTCATAGCAGTCGAGCTGATGACCCCACACCGTTTCCAGTAGCTGATTCCGGCTGAATACCTGATTGGGGTGACGGACAAAATGCGTAAGCAACGTAAATTCCGTAGCGGTAAGCGGCAGAGCACTTTCGCCGATCATTGCCTGATGGGATCTGATATCCAGAGATAACCTGCCAGACTGCAAAAGATGGCAACCCGACGGCTTTTTCTCATCTTCAGGACGATAGCGGCGTAGCTGCACTTTCACTCTTGCCTGTAAAACCCTGTCGTGGCACGACAACATCACCACATCGTCTGCGCCGAGTTCCAGCGCGAGGATATGGTCAGTTTCACTTTGAGATGCGGTAACAATAATGACAGGCAGCAGAGGGTATTGCCGGCGTATTTGACGGCAGACGTCCAGTCCGCAGCGGCCGGGCAATACAATATCCAGAACCACCAGACTAAACTGATTTGCCGCGATTGCCTCACAGGGGTCGCTAAGCGTTGTCACACACTGGTGTCCCAGTGCCTCCAGACACTTGCGGATCCGCTGTGACTGAGCCTGATCATGCTGAGTTAACAAAATCATCTTCCCTCCGGCTGTTTTCATATGCAATGACTCGCATAGAAACAGACCGGAGGTGCCTGTATTTTATTCCATCCGGGTGATAATTAATTTCATCACCGGATTGTCAAAACGGTGTTCTGAACCGAGAACAGAGTCTGTCAGTCCACCCTCTGCACTGACAACGCCGCCATGAAATGTGACAGCATCAAGGGCCTCTCTGCCGTCGCTGACACCTTCCCCGCCATCTGCCGGACCAGGTATAGTGCCCGCCGACTCCGTATTTTCTTCTGTACCCGCATCGTAGACATGGGGAAACATGGTAAGCGTGTCATTTGTCACCAGCGCAGATAAATCCAACCCGGTTATTCCTGTGAATCCGTCATTGGTATTTACCAGCATAGTGACCACACTCAACAAAGCAGAATCACTGGCTTCCATGGTAAGCATAAAGGTTTCGCTGCTTCCGGGCATCAATGGCTCAGTACCGGCTTCTGCAACCAGCGTCTCGTCCTGTGCTGTCAGTGCACTGCTGTCTCCTCCTTCAGCAAGCATGGCTAGCCCGTCCGATGCAGCGCTGCCGGTTTGCCACAGAGTCACAGAGTCACTGGCAATCACCGCGACCGGCGAGAATGGTTGTGCAGCTGTCAGATTGGTTACGGTTATTTCATAAGTCCGCATTTCAGGTGCCGGGGGTTCAACGATGGTTTCATCATCGTCATCTGAACACGCCGCCAGGGTGAATAAAGCGACGGTCAGTGCGCTGAGGCGAATTATCCGTTGATTCATCATATCCACTCCTATTCACTTACCGTAACAACCACTCTGGCTACGGGATTGAGCCAGCGCTGTACCGTGTTTTGAACATCACTCATACCACCGCTGAGCATATCGTCTCCCAGATTGCCGGGATGGATATGAACGGTCGCATTGGTGATAGTGGCATTCACCCCGGTGCCGTCCGTACCGACTAACGCTTCCAGAGGAGGAGGAACCGGCATACCTGCTTCACCGGGTACGCCGCTCCCGCGAACTTCATCATTGGCCTCGGTACCGGCATCATAGGCATTTAAGTAAATCATGTAGGTGCCGGGAGTTTCCGGTATGGTCCAGCTGTCTAAACCGACAAAGCCATCATTGGTGGGCAACAACATGGCTACCAGACTCAGTTGGGTATTGCCGTCAGTGGTGGTCAGCATGGCAGATGTGGTCATTGCCGGCATAAGTAATCCGTCAGCGGGATTACTGACCATATCAGCAGATGCTCCGGCAGCCATTGTTTCCAGCCCTGAGATATCACCGCCTTCCGCCATAGCCTGCAATTCTGTGCTTGCTGTTTCACCGGTCACGAACAGATGGGTGTCGCTGCTGTGTGCTGCTATGAATAAAGGTGTGAATGCGATACCCCGGGTGAGGTTTTCCACTGATATTTCTACTTCAGCGGCGCTTAAAGTAAATGCCGGCAGGGTGGCCATGCAGAGGGTTGTGTAGCGAAGGGTTCTGTTTGCCATGATAAAGCTCTCTGTTGTTGTATGGAGCATTTATCCTGGCGCAGGATCCTCCCGGTTTGCTCACGGCCAGATCACAACAGCAGCACTTTTAAGAAACAGTATTAAACAGAATTAAAAAATCCGGCGCGCAGGCCGGATTTTTTTATTTAATGATTTTCAGCGTAGGTTTGCCTTTCTTCGGCGGCACCGGTGCGTTCTCAGAATCGCCATCGGTAACGTCGGAAGACGGTCCGTTCAGCGTGTCAGTATCGTCACCGCTCAACTGTTCAGGCGCCTGCATTTCATCTTCAACAGCAAAAACAGTTCCTGCGCCATTCTCACGGGCATAGATTGCCAGTACAGCATGACAAGGCATATAGATCTGGCGGGGTTGCCCACCAAAACGAGCCTGAAACGAAATAGCGTCCAGATCCAGCGAGAAGTTAACGCACGCAGAGGGAGAAACATTAAGCACGATCTGGCCGTCTTTAATGAATTCCTGCGGAACATCAACACGCTCCACCGTGGCATCTACTACAATGTAGGGCGTTAACTGGTTGTCTACAATCCATTCGTAAAATGCACGCAGCAAATACGGCTGATTGGATGTCATTTTACTCATAACGGATTATGAATTTCGCGTTCCTGATCAGTCAGAGAAGCTTTGAAAGAACTGCGGGAGAAAATGCGGTTCATGTATGCATTCACTTCTTTACTGCCATTACCGGTCAGAGTGATCCCCAACGCAGGTAAACGCCACAGCAGCGGTGCCAGGTAGCAATCAACCAGGCTGAATTCTTCGCTCATGAAGAATGGCATTTCAGCAAAAATAGGACCTAATGAAAGTAACGCTTCACGTAATTCGTTACGGGCAGCTTCTACATCACCTTCATTACGGAAAATACGTGCAGCCAGAGAATACCAGTCCTGTTCGATGCGGTGCATCATCAGGCGGCTCTGACCACGGGAAACGGGGTATACCGGCATCAATGGAGGATGAGGGAAGCGCTCATCTAAGTATTCCATGATGATATGGGATTTATATAACACTAACTCTCTGTCAACGAGGGTTGGCACAGTACCGTAGGGGTTCAGATCAATCAGATCCTCAGGCAGGTTAGTTGGATCAGTGTAGCTAATTTCAACACCCACACCTTTTTCCGCCAAAACAATACGAACCTGGTGACTATATATGTCAATAGTATCTGAGAACAACGTCATGATTGAACGCTTATTCGCGGCTACGGCCATTCATTTTCCTCCGTCGAGAGTGTTACCTTGCCCGGCCGTATAGCGACCAGAAACAAATGCTAAAAAAGGGGGCGGAATGCCCCCTTGCGTATTATACACAAATTAACAGAAATTAGTGCACTTCCTTCCAGTATTCTTTCTTCAGTAAGAAAACGAAGATGAACAGCACAATAATGAACACCAGTACCCACTTTCCGATAGCTTCGGATTGCAGGCGGAACGGTTCGCCACTGTATGCCAGGAAGTTAACCAGGTCAGCAATCGCCTGGTCATACTCTTCCGTGCTCAGCGCACCGTCACCATCGGTTTTAATACCCACAAACTGCTCTTTCATTTCACCGTCTACCATGGTTTCTTCATGGGTTAAACGGGGCGTGCCCTGAAGCGGTTGAAGGACATGAGGCATACCTACATCTTTGAATACCACATTGTTCACACCAAACGGACGGCTTTCATCAACATAAAAGCTGCGCAGGTAAGTATAAATCCAGTCGGAGCCTCTGACGCGGTTCACCAGCGTCAGGTCAGGCGGCGCCGCACCAAACCAGGTAGCTGCAGCTTCTTCAGGCATTGAGCGGGTGATGTAATCCGTCACCTTCTCACCGGTAAATTGCAGGTTTTCCTGACCAATCTCATCAGGAATACCTAAATCGGTGAAGGTACGCTGATAGCGCTGGTATTGCATAGAGTGGCAACCCAGGCAGTAATTCATAAAGATTTTGGCACCGCGCTGTAACGACGCTTTATCGGTTAAATCAACTGGCGCTTTGTCCAGATGGACATTTCCGCTGGCAGCCATCGCCATACCCGGTACGAGGAATGCCAGTAACAACATTAGTTTTCTCATTTCGGGATCCTCGCTGGTACAGGCTTCGTTGTTTCATTTTTGCTGTATAAGAACAGTGCCACGAAGAAACCAAAATACAACACGGTAGCCACCTGAGAAGCAATGATTTTCCAGTTTTCCTGTGGTGTACCGCCCAGGTAACCCAGGAATACGAATACCGCAGCGAAAAGCAGCAAGTTGACTTTGTGCAGGCCACAGCGGTAACGCCATGACTTCACCCGTCCACGGTCAAGCCACGGCAGTGCGAACAGGGCCGCGATGGCACCAAACATAGCAATAACACCAAACAGCTTATCCGGTACCGCTTTGAGGATGGCGTAGAAAGGCGTGAAGTACCACACAGGGAAAATATGCTCCGGCGTCTTCAGCGGGTTAGCAATTTCAAAGTTTGGATGTTCAAGGAACTTGCCGCCCATTTCCGGCGCAAAGAACATGATGTAGCAGAATACGAAAAGGAAGATACTGAACGCCACTAAATCCTTAAGCACGATGTGCGGGAAGAAGGGCACCACATCATCAGCGATGTCGTATTTACTGGTGTAGTATTCGTGGATTTCGTATTTAGTCTTTTCACTTTCAGGCAGAGAGCCCTTCTTGTGCTTGATTGCCACACCGTCAGGGTTATTAGAGCCCACTTCGTGTAGTGCAATGATATGCAGGAACACAAGAATGACGATGACCAGTGGCAGGGCAATAACGTGCAGGGCAAAGAAGCGGTTCAGCGTAGCTCCGGAAATAACATAGTCGCCCTGAATCCAGATGACCAGGTCAGGACCAATCACCGGAATCGCACCGAACAGAGACACGATAACCTGTGCGCCCCAGTAAGACATTTGGCCCCAGGGAAGTACGTAGCCCATGAAGGCTTCAGCCATTAACGCGAGGTAGATAAACATACCGAAAACCCACAGCAACTCACGGGGTTTCTGATAGGAGCCGTAAATCATGCCGCGGAACATGTGCATGTACACCACAATAAAGAACGCAGATGCGCCGGTACTGTGCATATAACGGATGATCCAGCCGAAATCGACTTCACGCATGATGTACTCGACAGAGAAGAAGGCCCCTTCCGCCGTCGGGTTAAAGTTCATGGTTAACCAGATACCGGTTACGATTTGGTTGACCAGCACGATGGTTGCCAGAAAACCAAATACGTACCAGAAGTTCATATTACGTGGAGCAGGATATTGAATGGCGTGCATATTCGCCACCCGCATCATCGGGATACGTTCTTCAATCCAGTTTAAAAAAGCATTCATAATTAAACTGCCTCCGCTTCTGAACCGATGATAACGGTGGTGTCGTTAACATACTGATAAGGCGGAACCACCAGGTTAAGTGGTGCAGGTACGCCCTGAAATACACGACCGGCCATATCAAATTTGGAACCGTGACAAGGACAGAAAAATCCGCTGGGTACACCCTCTACGGCTTCTTCGAAGGCACCGTCTTTCAAGTATTGAGGAGAACAGCCAAGGTGAGTACAAATACCCACCAGAATGAGGTATTCCTCTTTCAGAGAACGGTAACGGTTTTTGGCAAATGCAGGTTGCTGCTCTGTTTCAGATTCAGGGTCGCGAAGACTGTCTTCATGAGTAGCCAGCTCTTCCAGCACTTCCGGGGTACGGCGTACAATCCAGACCGGTTTGCTTCGCCACATAACACGAATTAACTGTCCCGGCTCAATCGCACTGATGTCTACCTCAACATCTGCGCCGGCGGCTTTGGCTTTCGCACTCGGGTTCCAGGAAGTAACAAAAGGTACCGCTGCACCTGCAACACCAACAGCACCAACCACCGAAGTTGCTACCGTTAAAAAACGGCGGCGGGTGTTGTCCGGTTGGCTTCCGTTGAGTGCAGAGTCTTTTGCATCTACTGATACGTTACTCATCCACAATTCTCCAGATTTGGATTTTGATACCGGGGCAACTTTTTAACATTAAAGTTACGTACCGGTATCAGTCGGCCTGTCTTGATTTGCACTGTCAGCGCCCGTCTGCTGTGAGCGTCACGATGCTTTATAATTATTTCGACCAAAGATGATAAGTGAAAAGCCCTTATTGTTACAAGGTTTTATCAACGATTAAAAAACGATAACCTGCGCTTAATCAAAGACCTTTTAAAAATTTAATGATTCCTGTCCTGTTATTATCATTGCAGTGACACGATGTATGGTGAATGTCACACAATGATGAAACCCGAACGGATTGCCGTTCAATTTCAATAATAAGCCGGAACCGGAGTCAAATCTTCAGCCGGACTTCAGTATAGTCTATCAGTTCCGGAAAACCGTTTTTCCGGCGGGAATTTAATAATAATTAAACCTCCGCCCCGAAATGCACAATTAACCGGTTAATTAAAGCAAGGAGCGTCACTAATATCATGAGAACACTCAGTAAAATTCTCTGGGTCACCCTGCCCTTTTGCACACACTTCACTTTTGCTGCGCAAGATGACGCAACGTTTGTTAAGAACGCCATTGCTGATCATCAACTTCAAATGGAGAACATTTCAGACTCTTTGTGGAACTGGGCCGAAGTTGGTTATAAAGAAACACAAAGCTCAGCATTAATGCAGACTGTCCTCCGTGAGCACGGCTTTAAAGTTGAAACCGGTGTGGCTGGTATGCCTACCGCTTTCGTAGCCACCTGGGGTGGCGATGGTCCGGTCATCGGCATGCTGGCAGAAATGGATGCTCTGCCCGGACTGTCTCAACGGGCGATTCCTGAGAAAAAACCACAAAGCGGCATGCACAACGGTCATGCCTGCGGCCACCACCTGTTTGCCGGTGGTTCGGTGGGAGCTGCGCTGGTTGTAAAGGACTGGCTGGAAGCCACCGGTACCGCTGGCCAAATCCGCGTGTATGGTACGCCTGCGGAAGAAGGTGGTTCCGGAAAGGTGTATATGGCACGTGAAGGTTTGTTTGATGATGTAGATGTGGCACTTCACTGGCATCCGGGAGACGGAAACTCTGCCGCAGCTTCTTCCACTCTTGCCAACAAGAGTGCAAAGTTCCGCTTCCGTGGTATTGCGGCTCACGCTGCGGCTGCGCCGGAACGGGGACGCTCCGCGCTGGATGCAGTAGAAGCAATGAACATGATGGTAAACATGATGCGTGAACATGTACCTGACCGCACCCGCATCCACTACGTGATCACAAATGGTGGTGCCGCTCCGAACATCGTGCCCGACTTTGCTGAAGTCTATTATTACGTGCGCTCTCCTGAACCTGAAGTGGTACTGTCTTTATGGAAACGTCTGGAGAAAATAGCAGAAGCCGCAGCACTGGGAACGGAAACAGAAATGGAAGAGGAAGTTGTTGGGGGCACCTGGAACATTCTGCCTAATCTGACGCTGGCCCGCCAGATGGATAGCAGTATGCACGCATTCGGCGGGATCAGTTACAGCGCTGAAGAAGAGAACTTCGCTGATAAAATTCGTCCGTCACTGGGTAAACCAGCCATGAAAGCGAAAGGCCAGCAAAGTGAGGTTGCTGAGTTTTCAGAGGATATCCCTGTCTGGTCTGCATCAACAGATGTGGGTGATGTGAGCTGGCAGGTACCTACAGCCGGATTGCGTGCAGCAACCTGGGTTCCGGGTACACCACCCCACAGCTGGCAGGCGGTTGCTGCCGGAGGCATGTCCATCGGCAAGAAAGGTATGACGCTTGCGGCCAGCACACTGGCTCTCACTGCGATCAAATTATTCGAACAGCCTGCAGTCATTGAAGAAGCAAAAGCAGAATTTGACCGTCGTGCATCAGACGTGGAATATGAAGCTCTGCTGGGTGATCGTAAGCCGGCGCTGAATTACCGCGATTAGCGCGACTAATCAGAGTATTTCCGGTGTTTCAGCGTGCAGCAGAAACACCGGACAAAATTGTCAGTAAATAAAATACAGGCATAAAAAAACCCGGTCGATGACCGGGTTTTTGATAACAGTAGTAAGCGAATTAACGCTTGGAGAACTGTGGCTTCTTACGTGCTTTGTGCAGACCAACTTTCTTACGTTCAACGCGACGAGCGTCACGAGTAACAAAGCCAGCTTTGCGCAGTGCAGGACGTAACGCTTCATCATACTCCATCAGAGCACGAGTCAAACCGTGACGAATTGCACCAGCCTGACCGTTTGAACCGCCACCTTTTACAGTAACGTAAACGTCAAACTTCTCAGTCATTTCTACCAGCTCAAGAGGCTGACGAACAACCATGCACTCAGTCTCACGACCAAAGTACGTATCCAGCGCGCGTTGGTTAACTACGATGCTGCCTGTACCCGGACGCAGGAACACACGAGCAGTAGAACTTTTGCGGCGGCCTGTGCCGTAGTATTGAGTATCTGCCATGTCAAATGCTCCTTAGATGTCCAAAACTTGTGGTTGCTGAGCTGCGTGCTTGTGTTCTGCACCAGCGTAAACTTTCATTTTACGGAACATTTCACGACCCAGAGGGCCTTTTGGTAACATTCCTTTAACTGCTTTCTCAATAACCATCTCTGGCTTGTGAGCGATCAGTTTTTCAAAGTTTGTCTCTTTCAGACCACCAGGGTAACCAGTGTGCGCGTAGTACATTTTGCCCTTCGCTTTATTACCAGTTACAGTCACTTTCTCTGCATTGATAACAACGATGTAATCGCCAGTATCAACGTGAGGAGTGTACTCAGCTTTATGCTTACCACGCAGACGGCGTGCAATTTCAGTCGCAAGACGACCTAAAGTTTTGTCAGTGGCATCTACCACGTACCAGTCACGTTGTACCGTTTCTGGTTTAGCAACAAAAGTTTTCATTTCAAAATCACCCGAAAAATTCTTCGTTACAGATTACCGGAACAGCCGGAAATCTAATTAAAATCAATGACCGGACCCCTTCGAGCCCATTGATTCTTCCACCTTCCCAAAGGTGGGTGTAACTGGGCAGGGCGCGAATTATACAGGATTTGAATAAAAAGCGAACCCCTGACGGGAAATTTCTGACAATTAAATAAAAAACTGGCATCGCTCAATTATTAAGCTAGAGTAAACAGTGTTTACGCACACATCCGGCACACAACAAACTTTGCTTATAAAAACACGATATGTCAGCCAGAGGCTGCTTCTGTGCATCACTCTACTGTGCTCCTTCATGTGCAGCGCTCCCGCGTTGTCTCAAACTTATACCTTTACCCAATCCTTCGCCGGTCCGACCTACGGCGTGTACCATATAGATGTGCTGCGCGCCGCACTGCGGATCACTGAAGATGACTACGGTGCTGTCACCCTTGAGAGACATCCCTTCCCCATGCCGCAGGGGCGACAAATTCTCACGCTGCTTCGGGGTGAAAGCGACATCATGTGGAGTGTGACCACTGATGAACTTGAACAACAGCTACTGCCGGTAAGGTTCCCTTTACTGCAAGGGTTAGGCGGTCACCGTATTTTCGTAATCAATAAAAATAAGCAAAATGCCTTTGGCCCGGGACAGACCCTTGATGGTATAAAGTTGATGACATCGGTTCAGGGGAGTGACTGGCCGGACACCAAAATTTTGCAGTATCACGATTTTACAGTTGCTAGTATCAGTTGGAGTGACTGGTACACCACCATGTACCGCAGTCTCGAAGAAGGGATCATCGATTATTTTCCCCGTAATGTGGTGGAGGTATACAGAGATTTGTCCTATCACAACAGCGATAAGCTGACTATCGAGCAGAATCATCTGATCATTTACCCCAGCTACGAATATTTTTTTGTCGCCCCCCATGCGCCCGAATTACAACAAAGATTGCAGGACGGACTGACAAGGCTGTTGAAATCCGGAGAACTGGCGAAAATATTTAACCGCTACCCAGAGCACCGCAAAGCATGGGACATGGTCAAAAAGGGGAAGCGGGTTGTGCATCTGCTGGAATCAAATGTGTTGTCATACTCATTTGAAAATCACGACTGGATTGAAGCACCTTACGCGTTACTTAACGAGATTTCTGCTTTGCAAGCTCAGCCGCTTTAGCTTTTACCCAGAAGGATTCTAAAGACGGCAAGTCGTAACCGGCTAGTGCCCGGCCTTCTTCATTGGCCAGCGCAACCACGTGTTCGAACCTGTGGCGGAATTTTTCACTGGCTTCACGCAGCGCCTGATCGGCATCAATATCCATATGGCGGGCTAAATTGACGATGGCGAACAAAGCATCGCCAATTTCTTCCTGAAGCCGGTCTTTGTTCACCAGGCTTGCATCAAGTTCCTGCTGAACTTCATCGACTTCTTCTTTTATTTTATCCAGCACCGGCTGCGTTTCATGCCAGTCAAAGCCCACGTCACGACAGCGCTGCTGCAAGGCCTGCGCATATTGGAGCGCAGGCAATGCGGGATCGGTGGCTTCGAAGAAGGCCTCAGCGTTACCGTTAACCGGTTTTACGTTTGACATCAACCACACCTTTTAACTGCAACAGCCGGGTCATCACTTTTGATAAAACCTGGCGGTCCGGAACTTCTACCGAAATAGAAATCATCGCCGTCTGTCGGGTTTTATCACTCAGACTGTTAACACCAAGCAGTGCCACACTCTCGTTTGCCAGTACAGTAGTGATATCTCTGAGCAGACCGGTCCTGTCTGAACAGAAAATATCGATACCGGTTTCAAAACCCACATTTAACTGTGTCGACCAGCTGACTTCGATTTGTCTTTCAGGATGTTGTTCTAACAAATGCTGCAACTGATCGCAGTTTTCTTTGTGCACACTGACACCCCGCCCCTGCGTGATATAACCCATAATGGATTCACCGGGTACAGGTTTACAGCAGTTCGCCAGCTGACTCATCAGGTGACCAACCCCTTCAATGACAACCGTATCCTGCTTGCCTTTAGAGCCGGCACTCTTGCGGGTTTTCACCTTCGGACTGATTTCCGGCTCTTCTGCCGGCTCCGGCTCCAGCAGGTGCTGAATATGATTCACCACCGTCATCACACGGATATCACCCACACCGATGGCGGCGTAGAGATCGTCCACGTGCTGGAGATTGTACTTCTCACACGCTTCGGCAGGTACTTTCACCGGCAAGTGGGCACGGGATAATTCCCGTTCCAGCATTTCCTTTCCGGCCAGCAGGTTTTTCTCTTTATCCTGCTTTTTAAAGAACGAGTGAATAGTCGCTCTGGCTCTGGATGAATGCACATAGCCGAGCCCCGGATGCATCCAATCACGGCTGGGGTTAAGCTCTTTACCGGTATGAATTTCTACCTGGTCTCCGCTTTGCAACTGGTAGGTAAATGGCACAATACGCCCGTTTACTTTAGCGCCGATACACCGGTGACCGACGTTACTGTGAATGTAATAGGCAAAATCCAGCGGCGTTGCGCCCTGTGGCAGGTCGACAACATCCCCTTTCGGGGTAAACACATACACACGGTCGTCGAATACCTGACTACGTAATTCTTCGACCAGGTCGCCGCTCTCCGCCACTTCTTCCTGCCAGGCAAGAATGCGGCGCAGCCAGTTAATACGCTCATCGTAACCGGATGCCTTTCCGGTAGACCCTTCTTTATATTTCCAGTGAGCCGCTACACCCAGCTCTGCATCCTGATGCATTTGCTGAGTACGGATTTGAATTTCAACGGGCTTGCCTTCCGGCCCCACAATGACCGTGTGGATAGACTGGTATCCATTCGGTTTTGGTGTGGCGATATAGTCGTCAAACTCTTTGGGAATATGTTTGTAGTTTGCGTGAACGGTACCCAATGCGGCATAACAATCCTGTAACCGTTCAGCAATGATGCGTACCGCACGAATATCAAAAAGCTGCTCAAAAGTAAGGTGCTTTTTCTGCATCTTTTTCCAGATACTGTAGATATGCTTAGGGCGGCCGTAGACTTCCGCTTTGATGTGCTCGTTATCCACCAGCGCCTGTAAGTCAGACACGACATTCTGAATGTAGGTTGCCCGCTCCTTGCGCTTACCATCGAGCTGTTGAGCAATATCTTTATAGGTTTTCGGATGCAGGTAGCGGAAAGCCAGGTCTTCCAGCTCCCACTTTAGCTGACCGATACCCAGACGGTTGGCCAGCGGCGCATAAATCGTCGCACACTCTCTGGCAACCAGCACCCGGGTCTCTTCGTCGGCTTTTTTAACCTGTTGCAGTGCACAAATCCGCTCAGCCATCTTAATTACCACGGCGCGGACATCTTCCACCATAGCAAGTAACATCCGGCGGATGCTGTCGATATGTTGTTCGTCAGGAACAGACAGGGAAGATTCGTTCCGGCGGCGGCTGTGCAGAGTTTTGATAGCGTCCATGCGGCGGACACCATTGATCAGATCGCTGATCTCTTCACCAAATTCCGCCAGCACGTCAGTATCGGTGAGATTATGCTTTTCACAATACTGGTACACCAGTGCCGCCTGCAGCGTGGCATCATCCATGTTCAGCTGATGCAGAATTTCCACCATTTCCTGCCCGACCAGCAGACGGTCAGGCATATGGGACACTGCTTTTAATTTTTCTTTTGTAGTATCACTTAGCGACAGACTATTTAACCAGGCTTCAAATGACGGTCTGTCAGGCTCGTGTACTTTTCGTGTTGATACCATAAAACATCAACTCGCTTATGCTTTGTTCTTGTGGTCCGTTAATAACATCATGACTTCCAGATGTCGGGTATGGGGAAACATTTCAATGAGCCCCACGCGCTCGATTGCATACCCAGACGCCAGAAGGCACTGCGCATCTCTTGTCAGAGTACCCGGATTGCAAGAAACATACAAAATTGATTTTACCCGTTGTCGTGTCAGGGTTTCACATACGGCATACGCGCCTTCCCGCGAGGGATCCAGCAACAGTTTATCAAAACCGCCGGTCAGAGCCTGAGCTACTGCCTGTTCATCAGACAAATCCAGATGTAACCAGTTCACATTGTCTACGCCCTGTTTTGACGCATTTTCTTTAGCCCGCTGCACCATTTCAGCCACGCCCTCAACGGCCTGCACCTGTGCTCCCCGTTTTGCCAGCGACAGGGAAAAGTTACCCAGCCCGCTGAACCAGTCGGCAATTTTTTCACCGGGCTGCGGATTCAACCACTCCATGGCCTGTGCCACCATCATAGCGTTAACCGGCCCGTTTACCTGAACAAAATCATCTGCCGCCGGAGACAAACTCAATCCGGGTTCTGTGGTGCAATACAGCTCCGCTTCTTTATGCAATGTAAGCGTGCCTTCCTGTCCTTCCACGGTCATGTTTACTTTATGCTCAACAGCAAATGCTATCAGTGCATCGCCGAATGCCGGGGACATGGGTTTAGTCAGCCGCACAGAAACAGCATTCACATTATCGCCGGCAAGTAAGGTGACATGGCCCACATGTTTACGGGCAGAGTGACCCGACAGAAGTGCTTTTAAAGGCGCGATCAGCGCAGATAATCCGGGTTGCAGTACAGGGCACTGGTCAACATCCACCACCTGCTTACCCTGCTCTTCCCGGTAACCTAACTTAAACTGTTTGTCATTTCGTGCGTCTGTTGCGAGCCGGGCTTTCCGGCGATAACCACGACGTTCTCCGGTGACCGCTGCGGTCCAGGGAATGTGATCTAACCCAAACTGTAATTTCCACCAGCTATCCAGCGCTTCCTGACGATATGTGAGTGCCGCACCGGCATCTGCATATTGCAACTGGCAACCTCCACAACGATCAGCGAGGTCGCAAAAAGATGTTACCCGATGAGGGCTGGACGTGAGGATTTTTTTTACCGACGCTCTTGCGAAGCGCTTTTGTTGTTGTGTAACCAGCACATCAACTTTTTCGCCGGGCAGCGCACCATCAACAAACAGTACTGGTTTGCTGTCGTTACACACACCTTGTCCGGTCATGTCCCAACGTTGAACGGTGACGGTTTTACCGGTTTGTGTTTTTTTCAACGACTTTGCCGGCTTATAGAAACTGACCATAATTATGATTCTAAAATAACAGTAGCAGTAGCGTAATGCTGCTCATCAGAAATGGAGACATGACTGCGAACAACGCCCTTTTCTTCACAGCGTTTTGCAAATTCATCACTAAATGTCAGAAAAGGGGCGCCGGACTCATTGTTACTCACACAGATATGATGCCAGCTGATCCCCCGGCCAATCCCCGTGCCTAATGCTTTGACCGCTGCTTCTTTCACTGCGAACCGCTTAGCCAGATATCTTGCTGGTTCAGGGCTCGCTCCGAAGATAACCATTTCCTGCTCAGTAAGAACACGGCTGGCTAACCGCGCTGAACGGGACAGAGCGTCTTCTATGCGGGCAATTTCGACAATGTCCGTGCCCATTCCCACAATGGCCATGCTCAGCCTGCTTTTCCTGCACGGGCTTCCTGCATCAGCGCACGCATATCAGCGACGGCTTTTGCCAGACCATCAAACGCCGCACGGGCAATAATGGCGTGACCGATATTCAGCTCAATGATTTCAGGAATGGCGGCGACAGGCTTCACGTTATGGTAGTGCAGGCCGTGACCGGCGTTAACTTTCAGGCCTTTTTTAGCGGCATAGTGAATACCTTTTTTAAGTCGTGCCAGTTCCACTTCCTGTTCACGCTCATTTTTTGCTTCAGCATACTGACCGGTGTGAATTTCGATATAAGGCGCACCACATTCAATGGCCGCATCAATTTGCTTCTCGTCTGCATCAATAAACAGGGAAACCTGAATACCCGCTTCACCCAGCATGGTACAAGCGTTTTTCACTGCATCAAAATTACCGGCGACATCCAGACCACCTTCTGTGGTCAGCTCTTCACGCTTTTCCGGCACCAGACAGCAAAAAGCAGGCTGTGTTTTCAACGCTATCTGCAGCATTTCGTCTGTCACTGCCATTTCCAGATTCAGACGGGTGTTGATCGTTTGTGCCAGTAAATCCACGTCACGATCTTTAATATGACGGCGATCTTCCCGTAAATGTACAGTGATCCCATCGGCGCCTGCCCGCTCGGCCACGTCAGCGGCATGTACAGGATCGGGATAATTCGTACCCCGTGCGTTTCGCAGCGTGGCAATATGGTCAATGTTAACGCCCAGTAAGATGTCGTTCATGGATAGATAACCCTGGCAATAAAGTGTGAAGATTGTAGCAAAGAAGTTCCCCGCTGACTCAGGAAAATAGGCGTCAGCCACCGCCTAAGCGCGAAATAATTCTCTGCTTTTTAACGGTTTATCGCCCAGCAATCGATGCAGTGCCTGGCGATTGATCAGTTTCGCAGCCCGCCGCGACAGCGCGGTCCATTCCCCGTGTCCTAATTCGATAAGCGCCGTTCCCGGCAACCGGTGTTTATGTGCGGGCTGATGACAGGCCACAAACCCCTGTTCCGGCGAATACAGATACCAGCCATCAGGTTCAATGGCTTCACCGCTCAGCCCGTCAGTAAACCAGTCCGCGAGCATACCCATTTCTTCTAACAGAGAAAACTCAAACTCACGTAATGTTTTTTCAATATCAGGTTGAACGATAAGGGAATTCAGGGCGTGCTCATATTGTGCATACACCGTATCACTGGCGAGGCCCGCCGGCATGACACGGTTAAGTATTTCATTTAAATACATGGCACAAAACAAATCGTTCCCTGCCAGCATGGGCACCGGCCCGCCACTTTCAATTTGTCTGAGGTTTTTAAGGTCGGTTTTTCCGCTGAGCTGGATGCGCACTTTACGGAAGGGTTGCAACAGGCTTTTACGCTCATTCTTGCTGCTTCTCACGCCTTTCGCTACCGCGCTGACCTTACCGGTTTGCAAGGAAAAGAAATCGACAATATAAGACGTTTCCCGATACGGACGGCGGTGGAGCACATAAGCATCTGACCAGTCTGGCTGACTCATCTGTGGGTTAACTCCGCTTGATCCGGACCACTTTCATTGTTTCAAAAGGGATACCCGCCACTTCCTCCTGCTGACGGTAATAGGTCAGGTTGACCCTCGCCCCTTTGAGTGACTGATACTGTTGTTTACGCCGGAAAATGAAGGGCACGTCCACGCCATCGAGCATCAACGTATGACGCACCCACTCGCCTTCTTCACGCTGCACATGAGACACGACCTTGCAGTTTTCACTGTGGGTCAGCGCCTGATGCTTCTCTGTGAGTGCTTTACCGTCATTCACCGGGTACGATCTCTTCAATAAGCAGTTGAACTGATTCCCGTCCCCGGAAGGTGTTTATATCGAGCTGATACACCACCTGTGCGCGCAGGATACCGGCATTTGGCCATACTGTGGTGTCTACACCAAATGCAATGCCGTCTACCTCTTCGCCATTGGTCTTACGGAATACCAGCTTAAGGTGATTTTTGTTTTCCCCTACCATGCGCTGATCAACAATATCCAGCACACCGTCAAATTTAGGGGCATCAAAGCCCTGACCGAACGGACCGGCCTGACGTAAGGCATGAGCCAGACTTAAATCTATTTCGTCAGCAGCCAGCTCACCATCAGACAGTATTTTTCTTTCGCAATCAATATTCGCCAGATGACGCAGGGTGACATGATGAAACGCCTTTTCAAACTGAGCCAGCGCATCTGTTGCCAGGCTTAAACCCGCCGCCATAGCATGGCCGCCAAACTTGTCGATCACACCCGGCCAGCCGGTATTCACTTCATCGAGAATATCGCGGATATGCAAACCGGGAATGGAGCGCGCAGAGCCTTTAATGGTGTTGTCGTCCTGGTTGGCAAATACAATAACCGGCCGGTGATGCTTTTCTTTTAAGCGTCCGGCCACAATGCCAATGACGCCCTGATGGAAATGGGGCTGGTACATCACCAGTGCAGGAGGCAGGTCCTCGCCCACAGAAACAGAAGCCAGTGCCGCTTCTGCCTCTTCTTTCATTTCGGTTTCTATGGCCCGCCGTTGTAGATTCAGACGGTCGAGCTCTGCTGCCATATGGCGTGCCTGCAACGGATCATCGCAAAGTAAACACTCTATTCCCAGCGCCATATCGTCCAGCCGTCCGGCTGCGTTCAGCCTGGGCCCGATAACAAATCCCAGATCGGTACTGGTGAGGTAAGCCAGCGGCTTATTGCGGTTAGCAATTTCGAACAGAGCCTGAATGCCCGGCCGGCAATGTCCGCTGCGAATGCGTTGCAGGCCCTGATACACCAGAACACGGTTGTTCTTATCCAGCGCAACAACATCGGCAACGGTGCCTACTGCAACGATATCCAGAAGCGTCGCCAGGTTAGGCGGCTGTTTGCCTTCAAACCAGCCTTGTTGCTGTAACGCTGCCCGTAAAGACAGCATCAGATAAAAGGCTACACCAACGCCGGCCAGATTCTTTGAAGGAAATTCACAGCCCGGCTGGTTGGGATTCACAATCGCATCGGCATCAGGCAGCGTGTTTCCCGGCAAATGGTGGTCCGTCAGGATAACAGTGAGTCCCAGCGCTTTCGCCCTCTTCACACCGGCAAGGCAGGCAATACCATTATCAACGGTAAGTAAGATATCGGTACCCTGCTCATACGCGACATCAACAATCTGCTCACTGAGGCCGTAGCCGAAATCAAACCGGTTAGGCACAAGATAGTTCACCTGCTGCAAGCCTAACTGGCGCAGCGCCAGTACACAAACAGCGGTGGAAGTTGCACCGTCGGCATCGAAGTCACCGATAATGGTGACCCGCTTTTGCATTTTGATAGCATCAACCAGGCAAGCCGACGCAGCGTCGATGCCTTTAAGCAGGTTGTAATGGGTGAGTTGTTTTACGGCGTTATCCAGCTCGTCAATATTCCGGATAGCGCGGCCGCGGTACACCCTGTCAAGTACAGGGTGTAGTTGTGTACTCAAACGGGAGTCAGAGCAAAGCTCCCGTCTCACAATGGGTAACGACATATTATTCAGTTTGTGCGATTTCTTGGATCAGGACGTCTGCAGGCTTATAACCCGGCAACATGGTTCCGTTATCAAAAATGATGGCAGGAGTACCACGGATCCCCAGTTTACGGCCGGCAACAAATTGTTCGGCGACTGTGTTATCGCAATTTTCTTTAGCAAAGGTCGGGTTAGCAATTGATTTCGCGCGGGTTAACGCTTCCTGCGGATTCTTTGCACACCAGATAGAAACCATGTTTTCATAGTTCTCTGTACCCAGTCCGGCACGGGGCCAGGCAAGATAACGTACAGTGATACCGGCCTCATTTAACTCGTCTACTTCACGGTGTAACTTCTTACAATAGCCGCAGGTGTAGTCTGTAAACACCGTCATTACGTGTTTTTCGTTTTCAGCTTTAAATTCGATGCCCTGGTCAGCGAACGGTGCAATGGCATCAAGACGAACCTGACCCAGCGCCACTTCGGTAAGATCTTTCATACCCGCGTTCACATCGTACATGTGACCGAACATCATATAATCTGCGTTTTCTGTTACGTAAAACACCTGATTCGCCGCAGTCACTTCCAGCAAACCATCGACAGGAGAATTAGCAATCGCTTCAGGTTCCACACCCACAATGCTTTTTACTTTATCGTTGACCGCCTGCTCTGCACTGCTGTTTACAGTCGCCGCAGGCTGGCTTGCCGCCTTTCCGGTGGATTCAGATGATGCATCAGATTCTGCCGAGCACCCTGTTGAAAGCACAATACCTAACGCAACCATCACGGCATAACGAATATTCTTCACAAAAACTCCCGGAACGCAGGCCAGTCGCCCGCATGTGTAAATACGTAAACAGATTCTTATGCAATACTATCACAATCTCACCACGGCAAAAGTTATCTGAAAGTCCGTGATCATTCTTTCACCGCAGAAAGCGTATGAGAATACCTTCATCCCCTCGGGTGATGGGTATGAATGAGGTTTTGCAGCCGCTCGGTGGCAACATGGGTGTAAATTTGTGTGGTAGAAAGATCACTGTGACCAAGTAACATTTGCACTACCCGCAGATCAGCCCCGTGGTTTAACAGATGTGTAGCAAATGCGTGACGCAACGTGTGCGGCGATAAATGTTGTGTGATACCGGCAACAGAGGCGTAGTGCTTGATGCGGTGCCAGAACGTCTGCCGCGTCATCTGCACGCCCCGCAGGCTGAGAAAGAGCACATCTGTCTGGTGTTTTACCAGTTCTGGTCTGGCAGTTTTACAGTAGGTTTCAATCCAGTCGACAGCGTCCTCTCCCAGCGGCACAAGACGGTCTTTATTGCCTTTACCGGTCACCCTGACAACACCTTGCTGAATACTCACCTGATCCAGCCGTAAGCCAATGAGTTCACTGACCCGCAACCCTGTGGCATAAAGCACTTCCAGCATACATTTGTCACGGCACTCTACCGGATCTTCGGGGTTTGGCGCATTGAGCAAATCATCCACCTGAGCTTCACTTAATGACGAAGGCAATTTTTTCGGCAACTTCGGATTAGCCAGCTGAGTCACCGGGTTATCGGTACGTACCTGCTTTCCGATAAGGTAAATATAGAACGCCCGCATGGCAGACATGGCCCGCTGGGTACTGCGGGCAGACAGGCCGGCCTCATGACGGTACTGTAACCAGGCCTGCACTGATTCAGTGTACAGCAGGCTGATATCGTCTATCTTTTCCTTCGCCTGACAGAACAGAGCCAGTTTTGATAAGTCAGTGCGGTAGCTCTGCTGGGTATGTTCACTCAACCCTTTCTCTAACCAGAGCATATCGGTGAACTCGTCAATTAACGCCCGGTTTTTGTCGCTCAGTACCTCTTTTGCCATGCCGGATCAGAACCCGCGCTTTTCTTTGATAAGTTCATAGGCAGCCTGAATATCCTGCGCTTTGGCTTTGGCAATATCCAGCGCCTGTTGCGGTAAGCCTTTTGATACCAGTTTGTCCGGATGATGCTCAGACATGCGCTTGCGATAAGCACGTTTTATGGTTTTCTCATCATCCGACGCGGTTACACCGAGAATACTGTAAGCATCGTCCAGAGACTGGGTATCAGAATATGACTGCGCCCGTTGCTGATGACCGTGCTGACCACCCTGCCCGCCGCGCTGACGGAATCGAATTTCCGCTTCATAAGCAGAAATCAGAAAATCCAGATCTTTTCGCTTGAAATTCAGCACCATGGCGACTTTTTCCAGCACTTTGTATTCTGGTGTGGACAGCGTGCCGTCAGCAAACGCGGCCTGAATCAGGATTTCCAGGAACATTTGCAGTATGTCCCGGCGGCCATGGCAGGACTCAACCAGGCCTTTAAGTGTATCTGCCAGCGGAAAAGCGGATGATTTACCTTCACGGAATGCCTGCTGGGCTTCACGGCGGGCATCGCCGGTCAGCTGCATATCATCCATCAGTACTGTAGCAATTTTTATCTCCCGCTCGGTAACCTGACCATCGGATTTAGCGAGGTGGCCCAGTGAAGAAAAGAGCGCATGGAAAAACACTGCCTGCTGCTTCATTCCGGACTGGTCAGTAAAGAAACGGCCAAATCCGCCCAGCTGATTAAAATCCTGACTGTAAGCCTTATCGAAGAAGTGCCCCACGATTAAACCTAAGATCGCTCCCGGTATTTTCAGGAACATAAAACCAAATACAAAGCCGAGGATTTTCCCCCAAAAAGACATACAACCTTTCTCCTGATAGACGTAAAGCAGCTGATGAATACTGTATAGCAATGCTGCCTGACTTGATACTCTGCCCTGACGGCACAGTAAACGGAATTTATGACATTAACGATGAGATATGGCGTCAAACCGTAAAGATCAAAGTCAAAAAAACACTGAATTGACAAAAACACTGTAAAACTTTTCAATTTTTTAGCTTTGACGGTTGGCTCAGACACCAGAAGTGCTTAGAATTGCTTACTTTATGGTTCGCTGGCGAAAGCATTAGTGAACCTTCGATTCAGGACACCGTCACATATCATTGTGATCACGAAACAGGCCTCCCACAGACGCATGAAAAAAACCTGTGCCTCCTTTCTGCTTGTCGCACTGAGCAGCACCGCCGCGCTGGCGCAAGAATCACGGTCTCCGGCCGAAAAAAATGACGATTCGCCCGGGTTTTGCCCTGTGCCACCGGTCAGTTTTTCCAGTAAAAAGCTGATGCCGGCCGGTGAAGTGAAAGTTGAGGCTAACCGTGCTGAAATCATTGAACGGGAAGTTGCTCTGTTTTCCGGCAACGTCGATATTACTTCAGACTCTGCCACTATCCGTGCCGATCAGGCGCAGATCAATAACAACGGCCAGCAATTGTATGCCAAGGGCGATGTTGAATACGCAGATAAGCAGTTGCATGTGGCATCTGACAGCGTGGATGTTGATTCCAAAGATGAAAGCCTGACTATGTCAAACACGGTTTATCATCTTAACGGTTCAAACGGCCACGGCGATGCCAGTACCATTGCGTTAAATACTCAGGATGGCCTTGTTCTTCGTGATGTGAGTTTCACAACCTGTCCTGAAGGTGAAGAAGAGTGGCTGATCCGCGCGTCTGAAATCAGTATCCGCCGGGGCAAAGCCTGGGGTGAAGCCAAGCACACCCGCTTTTATCTGGGCAATGTGCCGGTATTTTATCTGCCTTATTTTGCCTTCCCGCTCACAAATCAGCGTCAGACCGGCTTTCTGTTTCCTAAGGTGTCTAACTCCAGTAATACCGGCGTTGATTACGAACAGCCCTTCTACTGGAATATGGCACCGAACTATGACATGACGCTGTCCCCCAGGGTTATGAGTGCCCGTGGCGTGCAGCTGAAAACGGAATTCCGTCATATGTCAGCAGCCAGTTACAGCCAGCTGAATATGGAATATCTGCCACAGGACAATGACATGGCAGAGAATCCGGACCGCTATTTCTACCGCGTATTCCACGAGGGGAACTTCGCTGATAACTGGACCGCCTCAGTAAATGTTAACGGACTGAGCGACGACAACTACATTGTTGATTTAGGCAGTGATTTTTATAACCGGGCTGATACTCACCTGTTCCGGACCGGGTCTGTCAGTTACAGTTCTGATGAAGTGCTTTTCTCGGTGAACGTGAGAGACTTCGAAATTATTGGTGATTACACAGACACCTACCGTGCACTGCCTGAAGCCAAATTGAATTATGTTCATCCGCTGGCCCGTTATCTTGAATTCCGCCTGGATTCAGAGCTTGCCTGGTTTGACAATACCTCACCGGATGCGCCGACGGCGATGCGATTCCACGCTGCGCCCACACTGGCGATACCCTTTCAGCGACAGTGGGGAGAATTTTCCGCAGAAGCCAGCATGCTGAATACATATTATCGCCAGAAAAATATCGAAGGAACCGGACTGGAAGAGAAAGTGAACCGGACGCTGGGACAGGGAAAACTTTACGGCGCATTGTATTTCGAGAATGACGAAAGCTGGTTCAGTAAAGACATGTCGATGACCCTTGAGCCGCGGATCCAGTATCTGTATACCAGTTACGAAGATCAGAAGGGGATCGGATTCTACGACACCACCCTGTGGCTGACTGACGTTGAAGGTCTTTTCCGTGGTCAGGAATTTACCGGTCTTGACCGTATCAGCGACAATAATCAGGTTACCGTGGCGTTAACCAGCCGCCTGCTGGATAAGACTAACCGGGAACAATTCGTACTCAGTGTGGGTCAGATATTCTACCTCGATGAAAACAAAGTCATTGCCGCGACAAAAGAAGGTGACCGTTCAGCGCTGGCCGCAGAGCTGGACTGGCGGGTAAATGATGAATGGTTCTTCCATACTGATTTTCAAATCGCTACAGAAACCGATAAAGTAGAGCGCGCAAGCACCACGTTTGAATACAGGGAAAGCAGCAGTAAGCTGATTCAGCTGACGCACCGCTATGTAAGGGAACTCTCCGGCGAAACCATTGACCAAGTAGGACTGTCTGCCGCCTGGCCTTTATCCGACCGCTGGCAACTTGTCGGCCGGACATACCGTGATTTAGACCTGAACCGGAGTGTGGAAAACTACTTCGGCGTGCAGTATGAATCCTGTTGCTGGGCTATTCAGATTGTTGCCCAGCGTCAGTTAAGTAACCGTTATGCCGCCGACGGTGCGCAATCTGTCGATGAATTCGATTCCGGTATTTCCATGCAATTCATTTTCAAAGGAATGGGTTCAGGAAGCACCGGCAATAATATGTTGTCGAACGGATTATTTGGCTACCGGCAGCCATATAGTTTAAATTAATGCGCCCGGCTGTTAAACGCAGCCGGCAGCAAAGCATAAACCGATAAAAAGAGTGATTATGAAGTTCATTATCCGCGCTATCTGTATCAGTGCCCTGTTTTCATTTATGAGCATGGCGCAACCTGTTTCACTTGACCGCGTAGCGGTTATCGTTGACCAGGGCGTTATTCTGGAAAGTGAAATAGAAGACCTGATTGCAGATGTTAAGCGTAACGCAGAAGCACAGGGACAAGCTTTACCTTCAGACCGTGTTTTACGTACTCAGGCAATTGAACGCCTGATCACCAAAAGTCTGCAAATGCAAATGGCTGAACGGATGGGTGTACAGGTCAGTGATCCCCAACTAGAGCAAACCATCGCCAATATCGCTCAACAACAGGGCGCGTCGGTAGAAGATTTACGCAACGAACTTCGTCAGCAGGGCATTGCTTACGACGATTACCGTGAAGATGTGCGTGAAGAGCTTATCGTAGGCGAAGTGACCCGTGCTAACGTTCGCCGCCGGGTATACATCACACCTCAGGAAATCAGTGGTCTGGTGAAATTAATGGACCAGCAGGGTGCCGAGCAGGCTGAATATAACCTTGGCCACATTCTGATTGGCCTGCCTTCCAGCCCCACTGACGAAGACGTTGCCAGCGCCCGCGACCGTGCAGACAAAGTTATCGAAATCCTCGAAGGTGGCGCAGACTTCGCCAAAATAGCTATTACTTCATCTTCAGGCTCTAACGCTCTGGAAGGTGGTGATATGGGCTGGCTGAACATTAACTCTATGCCGACCCTGTTTGCCGAAGCGGTTCAGGGTAAAGAGAAAGGAGCACTGGTTGGCCCTATCCGCAGTGGTGCAGGTTTCCATATTCTGAAAGTCATCGATACCCGCGGTATTGAAAAAGTGACCATTGAAGAAGTGAATGCCCGTCACATTCTGATAAAACCGTCTATCATTTTAAGCGATGAAAAAGCCCGTGAGATGCTGGTGAAATTCCGTCAGCAAGTTATCGACGGTGAAGCCGACTTCGGTGAGCTGGCAAAAGAATACTCTGAAGACCCGGGTTCTGCTTTGAAAGGCGGCGAATTAGGCTGGTCAGATCCAAGCATCTATGTACCGGCATTCCGTGAAGCGCTGGCAGGCCTTGAGCCCGGAGAATACAGCCAGCCTGTACGCTCGCAGTTTGGCTGGCACTTAATGCAGCTACTAGACCGCCGCTTTGACGATGCAACAGAAAAACGCAAAGAAGATAAAGCTTCTCAGTTGCTGTACAACCGTAAATTTAAAGAAGAGTCAGAAGCCTGGTTGCGTGAAATGCGTGATGCTGCTTACATCGAAGTACTGGAATAAAACAGGTTAGTTAAATGAAGCCAATCAGAATAGCAGTCACTCCCGGCGAACCCGCAGGTATCGGTCCTGACCTCATCATTGCTCTGGCACAGGAGCAGTGGGATGCCCAGCTGGTAGTGTTCTGTGATGGCGACATGCTTAAAGCCCGTGCACAACTGCTCGGGCTGCCCCTTCAGCTGCAACCGTATGATGCCAGCAACAATGCCATCCAGCCGGCGGGCACACTGTATTTACAACAAATTGATACAGCGACAGCTGTTATTCCCGGTGAGCTGAACAGCGACAACGGTCATTACGTAGTTGAAACCCTGCGGCAGGCCTGTCAGGCGAATATGGAAGAAGGCTTTGATGCGGTGGTTACCGGACCGGTAAACAAAAGTATCATCAACAAAGCCGGTGTTTCCTTCAGTGGTCACACAGAATACTTCGCTCATCAGTCGAATACGATGGATGTGGTGATGTTGTTGTCTACTGACGGCCTTAATGTAGCGCTTGCCACCACCCATATTCCTCTGGAGTATGTATCCAAAGCCATCACCAAAGATCGCCTGAATAAAGTGATTCATATCATCAACACGGATTTGAAACTTAAATTCGGCATTCAGAAGCCACGAATTTACGTTTGCGGCCTGAATCCTCATGCTGGCGAAGGTGGGCATCTGGGTACTGAAGAGTTAATCACCATCATCCCTGCCCTTGATGAACTGCGGGAAGAAGGTCTTGATCTTACCGGTCCGTTACCTGCCGATACGATTTTCCAACCTAAATATCTGGACAATGCCGATGTCGTACTGGCAATGTATCACGATCAAGGTTTACCGGTGCTTAAATACAAAGGATTTGGCGCATCGGTCAATATCACGCTGGGCCTGCCCTTCATCCGGACGTCGGTAGACCACGGCACTGCCTGTGATTTAGCCGGCACCGGTGAAGCAGATGCAGGCAGCTTCAGAAAAGCTATGCAAAAAGCTATTGAGTTAGCGAACAAACAACAATGAGCAAAACACATTTAGGCCATACCGCCAGAAAGCGGTTTGGCCAGAATTTCCTGCATGACGATTATGTCATTGGCAATATTGTCAGCGCCATTAACCCTGTTGATGGCGAAAACCTGGTTGAAATCGGACCGGGTCTGGGTGCACTGACCGATCCGGTTTGTGAAGAAGTTTCAAAGCTTACCGTCGTTGAACTGGACCGGGACCTTGCCGAACGGCTGCGTCATCATCCTTTTCATGGCAGTAAACTGACGATCGTAGAAAAAGACGCGCTGAAACTCGATTTCTCCACGTTACTGCCCGACATGCCCGACCCGGAAGGTAAACTCAGAGTATTCGGTAACCTGCCTTACAACATTTCCACGCCGCTGATGTTCCACTTGTTCAGTTTTGCCGGAAAAGTGCAGGACATGCACTTTATGTTGCAAAAGGAAGTGGTTAACCGCCTTGCCGCCGGCCCGGGGTCTAAAAGCTATGGCCGCCTGTCGGTTATGGCACAATACTACTGCGCAGTAGTACCGGTTCTGCATGTACCTCCCGGTGCGTTCAAGCCGCCCCCGAAGGTAGACTCTGCGGTGGTACGGTTGATCCCCCACAGCCAGCCTCCTGTAGAAGTCACATCAGTCACGTTACTGGAAAGAGTCTGTTCTGCAGCGTTTAATCAACGCAGGAAGACTATCCGTAACAGCCTGGGCGACTGGGTGAGCGAAGAAGAATTAGTAGCGCTGGGACTGTCACCGACAGCCAGGGCTGAAACCTTATCACTGACAGATTTTGCTGCCGTCGCCAACCAGGTAGCGAAACGGGACGGGGAATGCTGATATGCAGGCATCGTCAGGCATTATCGTCTCCGTTTCCACACGGCACCTGCCGGATCACCCGGCCAGCGGGCCTGACAAATACGCCTTTGCTTACCACATTACTATCCGTAACCACAGTGATGCCCGCGTTCAGTTGCTGAACCGCTACTGGCTTATCACCGACGGTAACGGTAAGAATACTGAAGTTCAGGGTGAAGGAGTTGTTGGCAAAAAGCCCCATATCGACCCGGCAAGTGAATATCAGTATACCAGTGGCGCATTACTGGATACGCCGGTGGGCAGTATGCAGGGCCATTACGAAATGGAAGATGAAAACGGTCAGCGTTTTCGTGTGCCCATTCATATATTCAGCTTAAGTGTGCCGAACGCGCTCAACTAGCTGATATACCGGCACATGCCCGTAATCAATAAGACAGGATGCTGCCATGAGTGAATCACAGACTCTCGTTATCGGGGATATTCAGGGCTGCTTCGGTGGCCTGATGGCCCTTTTAGAAAAAGCCGGTTTTGATGAGCAAAGAGATACACTTCTTGCGGTGGGTGATGTGCTCGCGCGGGGAGAAGACTCCCATGCCACGGTAAAATACCTGATGGATCTCGGCGACCGCTTTCGTACGGTGCTGGGTAATCACGACCTGCACTTCCTGGCCGTATCTCAGGGCATTAAAAAGGCCAAAAAAAGCGATCGCATTGACCCGCTGTTAAATAGCAAAAAACTGGGCGACTATGTTGACTGGTTTCGTCAGTTCCCGCTGGCCCTGGCTGTCAGCGAAAACACCACGATGGTTCACGCCGGGCTTTATCCCGGCTGGTCTCCCGCCCAATTACTCGCTTACAGTGATGAAATCAGTACGGTTCTCAAAGGAAGCTGCTGGAAAACGTTGCTGGAAAATATGTATGGCAATGGTCCTTTCGAATGGAAAGACACACTGAAAGGTGTACAGAGGCAGCGGTTTATTATCAACGCCTGTACCCGCATGCGTTTTATACAGGATCAGAAATATCTCGATTTTGCCTGTAAGCATCACCCAGATGACGCTCCGGCCAACCTCACACCCTGGTTTTCTATCCCCAACCCTGCATTAAGCGCTGAACAACGCATCATTTTCGGACACTGGGCGGCACTTGAGGGAGAAACCGGTTCAAAACAAATCACCGGGCTTGATACCGGCTACGTATGGGGCAATACCCTGACAGCGCTGCGACTGGAAACTAATGAACTGGTTAGTGTATCAGCCTGAATACCTCAGAAACTGGCAAGATACGTTGGTTTATACGATAGTTATGGCTCTTACGTGCAAAATCTGTTTACAATCACTTTAAACCGCAACAATTCCGACTAAAGTATAGGAATATTTTGTCGATAAAAACTTGCGGAGAGTAACTAAAAGATGGCAGGTCATGTCACGTCCTTAATATCAGTCATAAAGAACACAACTGATAGACCACAACAATAAATAAAACTGTGTTTCAGGAGTTCGGATGAAAATCACGGTAGCAATGCGTATTATCGGCGGATTTATTACTATAAGTCTGTTGTTAATTATTATTAGTGTGTCGTCACTCATTAACCTCAACTCTGTGGGATCAGCGGTTGATGAGGTTAACCGGGTCGCGGTACCTACCCTTTCAAGCAGCAACTCATTAAAAGCGAGTTTTCTGAATATGAGCCGGGTCACCTTCGAAGCTTATATCGAAGAGCAGGTCACCGGTCTGGAAAACAAATATGCACGGTTTACCGACAGCAAAGCCGACTTTGATGCTGAATTGAAAGCGCTGAATACTGTGCTGTCGGATGACAGTGCCATGCAGAGCAGTCTGACCGGTGTCCGTGAATCTTATAATGAATACGTGACTAACGTCGAAGCCATGTACAGCAATCACCGTCAGTCTATGGAAATGCGTAATGCCATTTTCGACAAAGTTGGTGATGTGGAAGACAATGCTGACGACGCCTCTACCTACCTGCTGGATTTCTCTGAATCTGATGCAGTCGCTGCAAACCGCGCCCTTCAGCAGGCTTCAGATATCGGTGGAGAGCTGGAGAGCACTCTGCTTGGTCTTATTACCGTTGCTAACGAATATGCCAAGACCCAGACACTGGTGCGGGCACAGGTACTGGGTAATGAAGTAGAACTCACCGTGGGTAAAGTCCGAGAACTCATGAACAACATGCAGGCGACGGCAGCCGGCAGTGATAGCTCAGGTACGCTGGATGAAATATCAGGCCTGGTTGACGACGCCATTGATGCCATCACAGGTTCAGACGGTGTGCTGCAGTTACAAAAAGCGCGTCTGGAATTCCGCAATGCCGCCGAACAGGCATTGGCCCGTTCTGACAAAAATGGTCAGGAAGGTATCGCTGCTCTGGAAGCCTTACTTAAGCAGGCCGATCAGAAAGCAGATGATATAGATGAGCAGGTATCTTCGAAAGTTACCTCAGGTAATACCATCGTTATCATTGTCGCTCTTGCATCGCTTGCAGCAGCCATTGTTATCGGATACTGGACCGTGATTGCCATTACCCGTCCGTTAAACCGCGTGAACGAACTGCTGACGGTAGCATCTTCCGGTGATTTAACCCGCCATCTGGATGACACTGCTGAGGACGAATTTGGTCAGTTAGCGAAGAATTGTAACAAGCTGATTGCCAACCTGAAGTCATTAATCACCGGTATCAATACCCGTGCAGAGCAACTGGCTGCAGCTTCTGAGCAAACATCAACGGTAACAACGCAAACGACCCATTCTATTCAGAATCAGAAGTCGCAAATCGCCCAGGTGGCAACAGCAACGACAGAGATGCACAGCACTTCTCAACTGGTCAGTCAGAGTGCGGAAGACACGCTGAACGAAATCCGCCACGCGGACAGCGAAGCCGAAAAAGTGCGTACTATTTCACTGGAAAACAAACGCACTATTGAAGTACTTGCCCAGGACGTTCAGCAAGCCGCTGAAGTTATCAATAAACTGCATCAGGACAGTGCAAGCATCGGTGGTATTCTGGATGTTATCCGTGGTGTTGCTGACCAGACCAACCTGCTTGCTCTGAACGCAGCTATTGAGGCTGCCCGTGCCGGTGAGCAGGGTCGTGGCTTCGCAGTTGTTGCTGACGAGGTGCGTACACTTGCTTCACGCACGCAGCAATCGACGCAGGAAATTAATTCTATGATCGAAATGCTGCAGGCAGGAGCAGAAAAAGCCGTGTCAGTCATGAATCAGGGTAAAGAGCAGACGGCTGTGTGTGTTGAACAAACAGATAATGCAACGAAAGCGCTGGACGTGATTTCAGATGCGGTTCGCAAGGCTTATGATGTCAGTACGCAAATTGAGCAGTCAGCCCGCGAACAGAACACAGTTTCCCAGGAAATCAGTGAAAAACTGGAAACCATCGTCGGCATTGCTGAAGAAACCACTATCGGTGCACAGCAAACGTCTGAGTCCAGCTCAGAGGTGGCCCGTCTGGCTGAAGAACTGCAGCAATCTATCCGACAGTTTAAAGTGTAATTTTTCACATTTTTCAATGCAAAGGCGCGTCCGCAAGGACGCGCCTTTTTTATTTTCAGCCTGCCTTTCAGGCAAAGCTGCTGACAGCGTTTATACTGTAAATATGCAAAACGACCAATGCTGCCCCGACGAATGATTAAATTCAACACGCTGCGCACCCAGCTTATGCTGGGCATCCTTCTGGCGTGCCTGACTATTCTCACTGCTCAAGCGTTGATCCGCTATTACTACATCCTGCCAGTATTTGAAACGATGGCGCAGGAGGGGGATCGTCAGGACCTTGAAAGGGTTGCCTCTCAGGTTCGGCAGGAACTGGAGTCCCTGCACAAACTGGTCTACGACAGTGCCGTATGGGATGCAATGTATAACGCCGCCATGAACAAAGACAGTGACTGGTTTGAAGAAAATTATCTTATCCCCGAATCCTACCGGCGTATTCATATCAATGGCTGGTATCTTTATGACAGTAGCGGTGAATTAATCAGTGGCAGAAGTTATCGTGACGACGGCACAGAACTAGTGCCGGAGAACCTGTCATCTTCTACAAAATTGAATCTGAACAGAGCTGGTAATGAAGCAACGGCACAGCCATCTGCCCACACTCTTTTCACCCGCATTGCCGGGAATCCTGCGGTTGCAATTTTTCATCCCATGTTACCTTCTGATGAAAATGGCGAACCAGCCGGTACACTGGTGCTGTGGCGCTTTATCGATCAACAGTTTGTCGATTCACTTACGCCGGGTATGGCAGGTGACATTATCTTTCATTCGCAAAAAACTTTGCCTGATAACCCTGAAGCGTTTTCACTCAACGTTGCGTCCGGCAGCCCGGTGCATGCACAGCCATTTAAAGGCAGACTGTATCTGGTCATCAATAGTCTGCAGAACACTCCGCTTTTTGCTCTGTCTATCCAACCCAGACCAAGGCAATATGATGATTCATTGTTTGATGCCAGCCTCATTGCAGGCATTGTGATCACGCTGACTGTGATTGCAGTGTTCTATTTATGGGTAAACCGGCAACTTATCGCGCCGATAGCCAGTATTCACGATAACGTGAGCTTCGCTATGCGTAGCAGGGACTTTTCCCGTCAGACGCCATACAGAGGCCGTAATGAAGCTTTCCGGCTGGGTCGTAAACTCAATGAGATGTTCGCCCTGATAAATCATCAGCGCAACGAAGTTCTTCAGCATAACAAACAACTGGAAAAGATCAGCAATACCGATCCCCTGACAGGGCTTGCGAACCGGAGGCACCTGGACTGTTATTTCAGAAACCTCCCTCTGCCGGTCAGAGCAGGAGGCGGGAGTATTGCCGTTATCCTGGCCGATGTAGATTATTTCAAGCGTTATAACGACCACTATGGCCACGCAGGCGGTGACAAAGTATTAAAACAGGTTGCCGCGTTACTACGTAAAAATACACGCACCGGCACAGATATCGTTGTCCGTTACGGCGGAGAAGAATTTCTTATCGTGCTTCAGCAAACCTCTGCGCAGGGAGCTGTCAAGGTTGCAGAAACCTTACTGAACGAGATCAGACTGGGAAATATTCCCCATGAAAGCAGAGATGACAGTAAGCACATAATCACTGTGTCTGCCGGTATTGCCTGGCAAACAGAGGGGGAACCCCTGCTACCGGAAAAGTTGCTTAAGAAAGCAGACGACGCCCTGTACAGAGCGAAGTCATCGGGACGGGACTGCTTTATTACTGAGGATCAGACTGAAGCACCTCTGCGTGCCGGCGGCGCTTAGCTTTCCGTCCGCCCTTTATCATCTGCACAGAAATACAACCCGCAATAAGTCCAATGCCCACCCATCCGGTCAGTGAAAACCGTTCAGACAACATCCACACAGCCAATAATGTGGCGACCACCGGCTCAAGCAGCGTGATCAGCGTGGCAATACTTGCATCTATTTTTTGTAATCCGTATCCGAACAACAGATAGCCGCCAAACATAGGGATAAAAGCCATATACAGGGCAACCGTAATATTACCGGAAGAAGCGAGCAGATTATCTCCGGTAAAGAACAATGAGGGCAGCAGAAGACAGGAAGCAACACCAAATTGAACTGCCATGGCAACATCTGAACGCACGCCGTTGACTATCATACTTTTACCCGTCCATGAGTAGGCGGCATAGGTTAAGCCTGCCAACAATCCGAGCAGAATTCCCCATTCCCGTTGATCACCGGCTACAGCAGTTTCAGCGTGTGGCTTAGCCATGACCAGGCACAAGATCCCGGCAAACCCGAGCAAAAAACTCAGCATCCATTTTGCCTTTACAGGCCTGCCGTTAATAAACCGCTCCATTAAGACTGCGAAGCACGGAGCACTGGCAATGGATATGACTGTACCGATGGCGACGCCGGCCAGACGCATTGAAGAGTAAAAGGCCAGTGGATAGACGGCCACGCTAAGGCCTCCCCAGAAAACGTATTTAAACTGAGAAAACAATAAACCCCGTTGCCTGAGCAGCGGACCGGAGGATTTCAACAGCATCAGAAAACCGCCACCACCCGTTGCCACAGCGCCAATGGCGAGGGGGCTGACATCCGGCGCAAAGCTGGCGGCGGTCCCTGTGGTTCCCCATAAAAAACTGGCGATGATTATAGCCAGCACGCAGCGGAAGAGGTGTTGCTGTTCAGACATGAAAAATTTAATGAGTGATGAATTTAAAGACAGTATAAACAGGCGAATTGAAGAGCACTTTGCTGAAAGGACGCTTCATGGTGTTGCAAAGACGCAATTAAAGGCATTTATTATTGCAGCATTTTAGACGGGGGAAGTCCGAAATAGGCAGAGAAACGACGGCTGAAGGCAGAAAGGTCCTGATAACCGGCTTCTTCAGCCACCCGCTGTACCGGCATATCGGTATGAATAAGCAGTGCTCTCGCCTTCTCCATTCTTAATGCCGTGATATACCGTGCCGGCGTTTTCCCCGTTTGTGCCCTGAAAATCTTTTTGAACTGGGTCGCGCTCATGCACGCCACAGAAGCCAATTCCTCAATGGTGAGAGACTCACTGAGCCGGATTTCAATAAACTCCACCACATTCCTGATCCGGGGGTCTAATGCAACGCCCTGCTCCTGTTCTGCAAGCACTGCCAGAAAAGTTTGCAGCATCAGTGTTTCCACCTCACTGCTGACTCTGTGTTCAAGCTGAGTTGCGATAAAAGATAAAAGGGATGTCATGGGCTTACTGACAGCAAAAACGCTGGCAACTGCATCTGAGAGGTTATCGGGTAACTCGTGTAAGTCTGCCACAACAAACCGGGCCTGTTCTTCGGCAGTAAATATGTGCAGGGTGTTACGCCGGATCACTACGCATTCACCGGGTGCGACCTTACCCTTTATATCCCCTGCGGCAATATTGATAACACCACTGAGGGGCAGCACGAGCTGATGAAAGTCGTGACTGTGACCCGTTGTTTGCTTGCTGTAAGAACGGATTGAAAGGGAATCAGGCATGCATTAAAAATGGGCAGTCTGATGACTGCCCTCCTCTTATTATTCGAACAACTCTTTATGCAGTTTCTGCACAATGTCAGTGCTGTTCTCTTCGTTCACCAGGAACGACAAATTGTGGGGGTTTGCACCGAAACAAATCATCCGCAAATTGTAATCATGTACTGCCGCGAAAATACGGCTGGATACACCTTTCGCTGTTTGCATGTGATTGCCGACCACAGTAACCAGATCGAAACCTTTCTCAACGGTTACATCACAAATCGTTTCCAGCTCTGCAATGGTTTCTTTATTCAAACGGGATGCCACAGAGTTAGCCGGGTTATCCAGCGTGAATGACACAGAAATTTCTGAAGTCGTTACCAGATCTACGCTGAGTTTATGCTTGGCAATAATAGCAAAAACCTGTTGCAGGAAGCCCTGAGCATACATCATCTTCGGCGTTTTAACCGTTACCATCACCTGCTCTTTACGGCGGGTGATCGCACGGTACGGAGGCTCAACTTCGCAGTCGCGCATGATCCATGTGCCGCCTTTTTCAGGCTCTTTACTGGAACCCACGAACACTTTGATATCTTTACGCAGCGCCGGTTCCATAGTGGCCGGGTGAAGAACTTTGGCACCGAATGTGGCCATCTCTGCCGCTTCTTCAAAGCTCAGTTCAGGTAACGGATAGGCTGCAGAAACAATACGGGGATCCGTGGTGTAAACCCCCGTTACATCGGTCCAGATTTCGCAGGTATCAGCTTTCAGTGCTTCAGCCAGTAAGGCAGCCGTGAAATCTGAGCCTCCGCGACCCAATGTGGTTGTTTTGCCTTCTTCGTTGGCACCGACAAATCCCTGAGTCACTACGATTGCGTCTTTAATTTCCGGGCGCAGCAGTTGTTCAGCTAACTGCTCAATGTCTTCCAGTTGCGGAACCGCTTCCCCGAATTCACTGTCAGTACGCAGTACTTTACGCACATCAAAGTTCAGAGTAGCCGCCGACTGTTCTGCCAGAACCGCACTGAACAACAACGACGACATACGTTCGCCCATAGAGAGCAGCTGATCTTTTAAATCGTCGCGGTGCAAAATTTCTTCATGATTCGCCAGACCGCGAAGTTCTTCAAACAAGTCTTCCAGTTTGTCACTGACCGAATCTTTGTTTTTAATTTGTGCCAGCACAGCCATTTCGATGTCGATGATAGCCTGGCAGGTGTCCTTAATTTGCTCGCTGGTCAGCGCTGTGTGCGCAATGCTGACAAGGTGATTTGTTACGCCTGCCTGAGCACTGACGACAACAATGCGTGTCGCCTCATTGCCAGCCACGATTCTGGCGCAGTTTTGCATAGCCTGATAAGTAGCAACACTCGTACCACCAAATTTGGCGATATTAAGAGGATTCGTCACGGTATTCTCCGGTTTTCCCAACACGTTGATGTGTTAAATTTTGATACTAATGTGGTCGCCGACACGAACATTATTTGCCGCAAACCACCCTTGATTCATTTCCAGCGCGTACATCACCGCTTTCGATGCTCCCACAGACGTTAAGTCATGCGGCATCAGCGGTTTTATATCTGTAATCACGCCATTCCCGTCGATAAATGCCACATCCAGCGGTACAAATGTATTTTTCATCCACATACTGGCTTGCCTCACCGGCACAAACCTGAACAGCATGCCACAATCTTCGCATAAAGACTGGCGATACATGAGGCCACGTGCCCGTTGCTCTGGTGTGTTTGCAAACTCCACCGGCAGCGACTTACCTGCCACTTCAATGGCGGCAGTGTCAAATTCAACCGGCTCCTGCGCAGCACTCTGACATGCAGCAAGGGCAACACACAAGATAAGCAGGCAATTTCTCAGCACCATGAATGATTTCATTATTTCTTCCTTGCAAAGACAAAAAAAGCCGGGTCCCTGAGGTACCCGGCCCGATAGTTTATAACTCAAGTCAGGCAACATTCAATGTCGGAATGATCTTAGCCTTTGCATCCTCTTCTGCTTTCTTAAAGCTTTCCATCTTATCGAAGTTCAGATAGCGGTATACATCGGCTGCCATAGAGTCGATTTTACCGGCATATTCCATGTACTCTGCCGCCGTGGGGATCCGGCCGACAATCGCGCCGACAGCTGCCAGTTCAGCAGAAGTCAGGTATACGTTGGCGCCATCACCAAGACGGTTAGGGAAGTTACGGGTCGATGTAGACAGTACCGTGGCACCGGCATCAACACGCGCCTGGTTACCCATACACAGTGAACAGCCGGGCATTTCGGTACGAACACCCACGCGGCCGTAAATGTTGTAATAACCTTCCTCCATCAACTGGGCTTTATCCATCTTAGTGGGCGGAGAAATCCACAGGCGGGTTGGAATGGTTTTGTTGTACTGCTCCAGCAGTTTACCAGCGGCACGGAAGTGTCCGATGTTGGTCATACAGGATCCGATGAATACTTCGTCCACCTTGTCGCCGGCAACCTCAGACAGTGTTTTCGCATCGTCAGGGTCGTTCGGGCAGCACACGATGGGCTCTTTGATTTCTGACAGGTCGATTTCAATCACTTCTGCGTATTCAGCATCTGCGTCAGCACGCATCAGAGAAGGTGACGCCAGCCACTCTTCCATCTTCTGCGCACGACGCTCAAGCGTACGGGGATCGCCATAACCTTCGTTGATCATCCAGCGCAGCATGGTGATGTTAGACTTCAGGTACTCAGCGATAGACTCTTCAGACAGGTTGATAGTACAACCGGCAGCAGAACGTTCTGCAGAGGCATCAGACAGTTCAAAGGCCTGTTCTACCGTTAAGTCTTCCAGACCTTCAATCTCAAGGATGCGGCCGGAGAATGCGTTAATCTTACCTTTCTTCTCTACCGTCAGCAGGCCCTGCTTGATACCGTAAAGAGGAATCGCGTGTACCAGGTCGCGCAGAGTGATACCAGGCTGACGCTCGCCTTTGAAACGAACCAGGATTGACTCAGGCATATCCAGCGGCATCACACCGGTAGCCGCAGCAAAAGCAACCAGACCGGAACCCGCAGGGAAGGAAATTCCCAGAGGAAAACGGGTGTGCGAGTCGCCGCCGGTACCGACAGTGTCAGGCAGAAGCATACGGTTCAGCCAGCTATGAATGATACCGTCACCGGGACGCAGGGAGACACCACCGCGATTCATGATAAAGTCAGGCAGGGTGTGCTGAGTTTCGATGTCTACCGGCTTAGGATAAGCCGCGGTGTGACAGAAAGACTGCATGGTCAGGTCCGCCGTGAAGCCAAGACAGGCCAGGTCTTTCAGTTCGTCACGGGTCATCGGGCCTGTAGTATCCTGAGAACCCACAGTGGTCATTTTGGGTTCGCAGTAAGTACCCGGACGGATACCTTCCACGCCACAAGCTTTGCCAACCATTTTCTGTGCAAGGGAGAAGCCTTTACCTGTGTCTGCTGGTTGCTCCGGCTTACGGAAAAGATCAGAAGGCCCCATACCCAGCGCTTCGCGGGCACGCTCAGTCAAACCGCGACCGATGATGAGGTTAATACGGCCACCGGCACGTACCTCATCCAGAATTACCTTAGATTTGTAGCTGTACTCTGCCAGCACTTCGCCGGTTTCGTGATTAGTGATTTTGCCTTCGAAGGGATAGATGTCGATAACATCACCCATATTCATTTTTTCTACATCGGCTTCGAATACCAGTGCGCCGGCATCTTCCATGGTATTGAAGAAGATTGGTGCTACTTTAGAACCGATACAGACACCACCACCGCGCTTGTTAGGCACACCCGGCAGATCTTCACCGAAGAACCACAAAACAGAGTTGGTGGCTGACTTACGTGAGGAGCCGGTACCCACAACGTCACCGACGAAAGCGACCGGATAACCTTTGGCTTTTACCTCTTCGATTTGCTTCATCGGGCCTTTCACGCCGTGCTCTTCCGGTTCAAGACCGTCACGGGTCATTTTATAAGCCGCAAGGGCATGCAAAGGGATATCAGGTCGTGACCATGCATCCGGGGCCGGAGAAAGGTCGTCAGTATTGGTTTCGCCGGTAACTTTGAAGACAGAGTAAGTGATCTTGTCCTCCATTTGTTTACGGCCAGTAAACCACTCGCCTTCTGCCCATGATGTCATCACATCAGCAGCATATTCATTGCCCGCTTTACGCTTTTCATCCACATCATGGAAAGCATCAAACATCAGCAAGGTATGTTTAAGTTCTTTCGCCGCCAGCGGAGCCAGTTCTTTATCATCAAGCAGCTCTACCAGTGTAGCGATGTTATAACCGCCGTGCATGTTACCCAGCAGTTCAACCGCTTTTTCTTTATCAATAAGGGGACAGCTGTCTTCGCCTTTCGCAATGGCACTCAGAAAACCGGCCTTAACGTAAGCTGCTTCGTCAACGCCCGGAGGAACACGCTCAGAAATGAGTTCTAATAACGTCTCTTCTTCACCAGCAGGCGGATTTTTCAGTAAGTCGACCAGACCGGCAACCTGCTCCGGATTCAGGGGTTTAGGGGGGATGCCCTGAGCAGCACGTTCTTCAACATGTTTACGATATTCACTTAACACGATTGCTTCCTCCTTGTTACTCAGGCTGGAAGGATTCAACGGTCCTGAGCCTGACTACACGTTATCGACGCCGGAATTATATCGGCGCACAGTATAAAATAACACCGGACTGCACCCTTGTTACGCCTGTTACCACCATTCACAAAACTTATAAATATATGGAGCTACAAAAATAATGATTATTAGATTCAGAGGGGTGCAATTCGCAAAACGGTGGCGTTTTCACCATCGGTTAGTACATAGATTGCGCCTTTACGATCAATTTCAATGTCCCGCAAACGCTGATTAATAGTAGCAAACAATTTTGTTTTGCGGGGAGGCGTGGTTGACATATCCACAGCGATGACGGACTGGTCTTTCAGCGTAGTCACCAGCAACTGGCCTTTCAAACCCGGAAACAGATCACTGTTATAAAAAACCATGGCAGACGGCGCAACAGAAGGAGTCCAGTCAACCAGCGGAGACTCCATGCCGGCATATTCTGTAAATGGTGAAATACGGGCACCGGAATAGTCTCTGCCTGATGTCGCTACCGGCCAGCCATAATTGAGTCCCGGGCGGAGTATGTTTATCTCATCGCCTCCGTCGGGACCATGTTCGTGTTCATAGATGACTGCGGCTTCTTCATCGATAGCCAGTCCCTGAGGATTGCGGTGGCCCGTTGAATAAATATAGGGCGCAGTGTCATAAAAAGGATTATCAAGCGGCGCAGCGCCATCCTCGCGGATTCGCAGAATTTTCCCCAGTTGACTGTCAGTCCGCTGTGCATGCTCACGGTAATCAAAACCGTCACCGGATGACACCAGCCAGGTGCCGTCATTCAGCACTGCAAGACGGCCACCATAATGAACCGGCGTGTCTTTATCCGGTGATACTGTAAACACGACGTTGATACCGGTAATGGTATCGTTCTGAAGCGTTGCTGTGGCCACTGCCAGATGATTCGCCGTTTCCGTTCCCTGAGAAAATGTCAGCATGATACGTCCGGACAAGTCGAAGTCCTGCGCCAGCGCAATATCCAGCAGGCCACCCTGCCCGGCTACGTACAGGTCGGGCAACGCCAGCGGTACCCTGAGCAGCCGGGATTCTCCCCCGAGGATTACCACATTGCCTTCACGCTCAGTGACCAGTAACCGGCCATCAGGCAAAGATTCCAGCGCTTTGGGATAGTGTAATGTCCATGGTGCAATGCGCTTTGCCTGATAACGAATGTCTTCAGCAAAAGCGGGCAAAGCAAGGATGGTCAGAGTGATAGCAACGAGTGTGTTTTTAAACATGGAATTGTATCGTTCCTCTTGTGATCTGTAGCATGGCGTGAAAAGATGCGGTAAATCAGTTTCGCACTATACATCGAAAAATCGTCTGAACAACATGCCGTTAGCAACTGCAAAATCGTTTTCACTGGCTTTTTTCCCCGCCTGGCTGCTTTGTTACTGCCTGGCAAGCGTTTTCCATACGCAAATGGTACTGCTTGAGTTGCTCCGGTTAGACGTAGTCATTCCTCTCCCGCTCTGGTTACAAACAACATTCGAAGATATCTTTGGTCTGTTACCTGTGTATGGTTCTGCCACGGCCGCCGCCCTGTTTATCGCTTTCTCCCTGTGCGGCTGGCTGACAGGAAACTTCACCCGTCGGAGGTGGCTGCTGCCGCTGGCCGGTGGCGTGGCGATGCTGGTGCTGTTGATGGCCATGTATCCGGTAATGCATGTCACACTTATCGCCGGCGCCCGTTCTGCTGCCGGCCTGGCTTTACAATGTCTGGCGGGTTGTCTTGGCGGACTTGTCTTCCTGCGAATATCCCGTCCCGGTTGATCCTGCGCATTAAATTTCAGTAAATTTATGGCGTTACCCGTAAGGTCGCGCTAGATTTATTTTATATTTTGTATGTTAGCCACGGATGTTGCGGCATGGAAGTTACCCAACACATTATTCGCAGTACCCAAACGGAAGATGATGCTATTTTGCAGGCAGTTAAAGCGCCCTGCGATTTGCTGCTGGTATTCGCAAGTCCTGCATTTCTTTCCTCATCATCTTTGCTCACTGACATCATCGCCTCAGGCGCACCGGTGGCAGGTTGTGGTACCAGCGGAGAAATTACCGCCGGCGATGTGCGCGAACAGAGCGCTGTTTTCACCCGCATAGATCTTGAGGGTAAGGGATTTGCCCGCATTGCCGTGAGTCAGGTGCATGAAGAAGATTATTTTAACTGCGGTAAAACCCTTGGCGAATCGCTTCGTGGCGACGACTTAAAAGCCGTCATTATTTTTACCCGCGGTATCGACTTCGTACCCGGAGAAATGTTCGACGGCTTACACCATGTGCTCGGAACAGATTTGCTGATATGTGGCGGCATGGCCGGTGACAACGCCAGCTATGTGCAGACCTTTACACTCTCTCCTCAAGGGATCAGCGATCAAGATGTGATTGCGGCAGGGCTCTACGGAGACAATCTTGCCGTCAGTCAGGCCGTTATCGGAGGGTGGCAGTCTTTCGGCCCGATCCGTCAGGTTACCCGCAGTGAAAATAACATTTTGTATGAACTGGACGGCACACCGGCTCTGGATATTTACAAAAAATACCTGGGCCGTTCAGCCAGTCGCCTGCCCGTATCAGGGCTGCTTTTCCCCCTGGAGATGATGGACAGCTACGACGAGCCCTCCGGATTGCTCCGCGCTCTCTATGATGTCGACGAATCAGACGGCAGCCTGATTTTGGGAGGAAAGATTGAACAGGGTGCCTATTTCAGGCTGATGCATGCTTCCACAAATGATTTGATAAGCGGTGTGGAAGATGCAGCGCAGTCCTTCAGTCTCAGTGTAGAAAATCAGTTTAAGCCGGCTTTTGCGCTGGTAGTCAGTTGTCTTGCCCGCAAAATTGTCATGGGTGATCAGGTGGAAGAAGAAGTAGAGGCCATCACCAGTGCGCTCGGGCAGGACCTGCCGGTTTGCGGATTCTATTCAAACGGCGAGTTTGGCCCCCTCACGGCCCCGGGCCCCTGCAAATTGCATAACCAGACAATGATTGTCACGCTTTTCGGAACGACGGACTGATGCACAGGCTGTTGTTCAGACAAATCAAGAAAACCATGGGCTTTCAGACCATTGAAGAGGCTGAACAATGGCTTGATACGCTGCTGGAGCATGCCCTTGACGATTCACTGCCACCGGCAGTTCAGACGTTATTACAAGGTCTGATGCCTTTCGTCGACAGGGTCGACAGCAGTTACAAATCCCATGAAAGAGACATGGAAATCCGCGACCGCAGTATCCGCTTAAGCTCTCAGGAACTCACTGAATCACTAGAGCTGGCCCGCCGTGATGCGGTTAAGCAAAAGCAGGCGGTACGGGAACTGAAAATAGCGGCAAATGACTTGCTGAAAGGCCTGTCCAAGCCGGAATTATCAGAAGATACAGACTCACTGAACGGACTGGCAGAGCTGATGGCTGACCTCGCCAGAGAACGTAATGAAGCACTGCATGAAGTAGAAGTTCAGCGCCGTGCCATCGACCAGCATGCGATTATTGTGGTGGTGGATAATGAAAAGCAAATCCTCTTCGCCAACAGTAAGTTCTGTGAGATTTCAGGCTATGAGGAGAAGGAGCTTAACGGCAAAAGCCTCGAAATTATCCGCAGCGGTTATCACGATGAAAGTTTCTATACACCAATCTGGCGCGCGGTGCGGGCTGGCGAGGTGTGGCACGGCGAAGTGCACAATCTGAGAAAAAACGGCGAGACATTCTGGGTGTCCTCCACCATTGTGCCAATCGAAGGCAATTCCGGGCAAGCGGAGCGGTACGTCGCCATCATGACAGACATTACCCATCAGAAACTGCTGGAGGAACGTATATCCGACAGTCAGCGTTTTTATCAGAGTATTACCGACTCTATCGGTGAGGGCATTTTCGCAGTTGACCGCAGCGGTACTATTGAATTTCTTAATCCGGAGGCCAGTCGTCTGCTCGGCTGGACTATGGATGAACTGAAAAACAGACGTTTCCACGACACCGTGCAGTTCCAGTCACCGGATAAAAAGTTCATTCCGGTACAGCAAAGCCCTCTTATTCAAACCATTAAGAAAGGTGAAATCTATTTCTCTGAAGAAACTTATTTCACCCATAAGAACGGGCTTATGTTTCCGGTATCTATCACTGCCGTGCCACTGGAGGATGACAGGGGTAACATACGGGGACACGTCGGTGTGTTCAGGAATATCAGCGAACGTAAGAATATTGAGCAAGCCATGCGGGACGCCTTCTCTCAGGCTGAGCGGGCAAATAACGCGAAAAGTGAATTTCTCGCAAACATGAGTCACGAAATCCGTACGCCGCTTAATGCCGTACTGGGCCTTACTCATCTGGTGCTGAACTCGTCTCTTAGTACTCAACAGAAAGATTATCTGCAAAAGGCCACCAACAGTGCCAACACTCTGCTGGGCATCATTAACGACATTCTGGACTATTCAAAAATTGAAGCGGGTAAGCTGGATTTAGATATTCAGCCATTCATCTTCGATGATTTACTGGAGAAAGTGTCGAATTTGTTTCAGGACAGAGCTGTCAGCAAAGGGTTATTACTGCTTTTTGATATGGGCGGCGATATGAGTCTGCCCCTGCTGGGCGATGAAAACCGCCTGATGCAGATTTTCAATAACCTGGTCAGTAATGCCGTCAAATTCACCCGGCAGGGTCAAATTATTGTATCGGTTGAATTACAACCCCGTCAGGGACAACAGGTATCGGTTAAATTAAGGGTTACAGATACCGGTATCGGTCTCAGCGATGCCCATCAACAAAAGCTGTTTGACCCTTTTACTCAGGCCGACGCCTCTATATCCAGACAATATGGCGGCACCGGTCTGGGCATGAGTATTACGCGCCACCTGGTTGAACAGATGAACGGCACCATTTCGGTTGAAAGCGCACCCAGTGAAGGCAGTAAGTTCAGTATTGATCTGGTATTACCTCTGGCCGGAACCAGCAATACAATGCCGCCTTTAGGTGCACATCAGTTTCTTACACTCTGCTGTCTGAACGATGCCCTTTTACCGGTAGTGGGACTGGTGGAAAAAACGTTATCGACGCTGATGGTTCCTCATGAACACTGCACAACTCACCGTGCTGAATCTCTGCCGGAACAAACCACCCACCTGCTGGTGGTTGCAGATAAAATTACGGAAGAGCGGATGAAACAACTTGCTGAGGCATTCCGCTCGAAGCAACTGGATTATTCTCACCTGCGCATCCTCACCCCGGGCAATCAGGAGGAGATGCGTCATCTTCTGGTGAGTCACGGATTGTCTGATGCCGCCGTGATGCAACTTCCGTTTACCCAGCGTTCTATGCACGACTTCCTCAATCAGGGAGCAATACTTAAGGACACTCAAACAGGTTTCACTTCACTGGACGATATTGGCCTGGTTGAGCGCAGGCTAAGCGGCAAACACGTACTGATAGCTGACAGCGACGACATCAGTCAGACCGTTATGTCCCAGCAACTTAATTCTGCCGGTATTAAAGCCACCTGTGTCTCTTCTGGTGCAGACTGTATCACCTTGTGTAAACAACTGACCTTTGACGCCATTATTCTGAACAATAAATTACCTGATATTCCCGGCTGGGAAGTGGCTGAAAGTCTTGTATTTGGTAACAGCCTGACCACCCCGATTATCTGCACTTCCACAGAAGATGCCTCTGCCATTGAAGATTTAATCAGTGATTCCGGAATGTGTGCGTTGCTCACCAAGCCGGTAAGTAATGATGATCTGCTCCGTACTCTCGATAACTACATGATTTATACCGGCGAAGCAGAACACGCCGGCGATGACTTCGACGACATAAAAGCTCCCTATGCGTCACTGCTTCAGAGTTTTTACCGGAAATACAGTGTCAGCGGAAATACCCCCTTTGACTTCCTTGTTGAAGGTCTGCAGCAACAGTCATCAGTGCCGGTGGAAATTCTTGCAGGGATCAGAAAAGATGCCTCAGCGATTGGCGCGAAGCCACTGAAGAAAATGCTCGGCGCATTGCTGCAGCAGGATACTCCCGCTGAGCTGGTTCAGGCCGCCATTCCCAAACTTGCCGGAGAGCTGGATATGACGCTGAAGAAAGTCGTCGCCAGTCTGGACGCACTGAGCAATGTTGAGGAAAAACAAGAAAATGAACAGGATTTCACGTCACAAGTTCAATTTATACTAAACTTACTGGAAGACTACGATGCAAAAGCATCGGACAACCTGCAACAACTCTATAGTGAACATCAGCAGTCTCCCCATCGCTGGGTGCTGCAACAGGCAATACAGAAAGTATCTCAATACGATTTTGAAGCTGCGGCTGTGCTCTTGCAGCCATTAGTAAACGGGCAATAATTGTGGGCGTAATGTGAAAGCGTTTAGTGTTTTAATCGTTGATGACGAACCGGCAAACATTGATATTCTCAAAGATATACTGATCCATCAATATCAGGTAAAGGTGGCACCGTCGGGGGAAATTGCACTGAAAATTGTCAGTAAAGCCCCGCCCGATCTTATTTTGCTTGATGTCATGATGCCCCATCTGGATGGTCTGGAAGTGTGCCGGAGATTGAAAGCGGATCCGGCAACGGCCTCCATCCCGGTGATTTTTGTCACGGCGCTCGGGCAAGGGGAAGATGAAGAGCGCGGATTCGCCGCCGGTGCAGTGGACTATATTGCCAAGCCTATTGTACCCGCCATTGTGCTGGCCCGGGTAAAGACCCATATTTCACTCGCCCATCAGCAACGGGTCACCCGCCAGGAAGTGGAGGAACGGACAAAAGAACTTCAGGTAAGTCAGTTGAGTGCTATCAGTATGCTTGCTGCAGCGGGCCACTATAACGATACCGACACTGGGCTGCATATCTGGCGGATGGCGGCTTATGCCAGGAGGCTGGCCACTGCCGCAGGATGGTCTGTCGGAGCAGCCAGATTGCTGGAACATGCAGCTCCTATGCACGACACGGGAAAAATAGGCATTCCCGACAGTATTCTGAAAGCGCCCGGGCGGCTGAGAGACGAAGAAATGGTGATCATGCGGACCCATGCTCAAATCGGTCACGATATCTTATCTAACAGCCATTCACCGTTGTTCAAACTGGCTGCTGAAGTGGCGGTGAGTCATCATGAGCGCTGGGATGGTTCTGGCTACCCGAATGGACTAAAAGGGACGGATATTCCCGAATCAGGCCGTATTGTTGCTATCGCTGATGTGTTCGACGCGCTGACCATGATAAGACCTTACAAAAAAGCATGGAGCATCAGCGACTCTTTTGACTACATCCGCGACAACGCAGGTTCTCATTTTGATCCGGCACTGGCAGAGAAATTCCTGACCATAAAAGATGACATTATCAGCATTAAAGAAAAAGCGGATAATGCCTCTTCTGAGAATGAAGAATCAGTCTTTTACGCCGGATTTGTGGAAGATAAATAACCCCGCCGAATCCTACTCAGCCCAATTTAAAATCCATTCTGACCATGCGCGATTTCGTTACAACCGCATTACCACCGACAAATCTGGGAGCATAACGCCAGCGTTCCAGCGCCTTTATGGCTGCGGTACCAAACATGCTGCCACCGTCAGTTTCTATCAATTCAATGTCACGGACAAAGCCTTCATCATCGATAGTAAATGACAGGACCGCACTGCCGTCTTTACCCCGCCTTGCATAAGACACCGGATAATCCGGATTTACACGATAAAGCGGCTCAGGCTCCTGATCATCTGACCACGGCTTCATTTTCCCTATCGCCCGGCAGTGCTCTGTAGCCTTATCTGACTCTCCTTTCTTCTCATACAACCCGACCAGTTTCGCATGGGCATTCAGCGCATACGGATGGGAGAAATCAAGATTACTGTCGAAGGTATCAGCAACAATCTCATAATTCCCGATGGCCTTAGAAGAATGATTAAAGCGTTCGTAGACCAGTGCCAGTAATAAGCGGGATTCCAGAGTCCGTAGATCTTTATCCCCCCAAAAGCCATCGACGATACTCAGGTTGTCTTTATAGAAACGCAATATTGCGTTGTTGGTCACTCCTAAGATTGAATTGATAACTACTGTGGCAGCAAGGTAATGCGTCGTAACCTTCTGAGCGTCATCTTCAAACTGGATGTCGTCCATGTTGAGAATGATGTAACGACTCAGCCGTTGTGAAAAGCTGACCTTAGCTTTATCCATGCCCTTAAGCTTATTTACTGCACTGAGGATATCGATGTGCATATTCAGTAACGCAGGGGAATTTTCGTCATACAGCGAATCATATTGCTCCAGTACAGCTTTGAACTGGCTGACAGCCTCATCCACATAATCCTGCTGTGCGAGCATATTGGCGTACGAATGCCTGAGCTTCACCGCATTTTCGCTGTCAGCACCGTATTTTTGCTGACCCAGTTGCCAGGCTTGTTTCGCCAGCGCCGTACTCAGTACGATGTCATCTTTTTCCACCGCCTCCTTAAACGCACGGTAGACCTCGCTGAATTCATCAGCCGCAGCAGACATTGAAAGCAAAGAAGAAAAAAGTGTGATTTGTGCGAGTCGTTTAACACCACTCATGACAGCATCCTTGTTCATTAGTGAGTTTTCACTGTAGTGAAATGATGCAGTAAAAGCAAACCCGGCTTGCTGGCCGGGTTTGTTGGAAGGGAATATCAGATTTTTGTGGTTTTAAGGAAAATACAATTCTGACTGATGTGCTCACTGTCAAGACGCAGTCCGAATTCAGGTAAACTGGCCAGCACTTCTTCCCGCGTGTAAGGACGGTTAAGGATACCGATAGATTGTCCGTAATCGTTCACCTTCGTACTGATTTTATTCATAAACCCTTCACCGGGATATAGCAGCACATTCATGTAGAGGGTACCGCCTTTTTTCAGCACTCTGACAATTTCATGCATGGCTTTTTCAATCCCGCCAATGGTGTGATAACCATTTGGCAGGTTCGCAGTATCGAACGTTTCGTCCTCGAAGCTCATATTTCTCAGATCTTCGATGGCCAGCTCAGCCCCTTTCAGCTTCTTCCTCGCGCCCCCCATCAGGGCTTTGGAATAATCTACACCTACCAGTGAAAATGGCTGATCTTTCTGTTTTTTTCGCGCATGCTTCATGCAAATTTGGGTGAATGTACCGGTACCGATAGCACATTCAAGATGTTTGCCTTTAAGGTTCTCGGCAAAAAAACGGACCTGAGAAGATAAGGTATTGCGGTACGCCAGGGTCAGAATAAAAAAACCACGGACGTCATAAAGCATCGGCGTCAGGTTATAACTGTTTTCATTAATGATACTTTCATCTGACATGACAAAATGCCCTCTTTCAAAAAACTGCCGTTCATATTCAGCTATCATGACGACAGACAGACCTGCTAACTAACACGGGCTACTATCCACGCTTTACAAAACTATACATCAGGTGGAGAAAAAACTACGTATACCAAACATATACATAGGAATGAATCCGCAACACGCAGAGTAAATACTATGCCGGACAGCCGGAATCACGAGCCATGAGCATAGTCGCTGACATGCGCTATGTAAATGAAAGTAAAATGACACCTTACAAACATAAAAAAGGCCGGTTATCCCTTTTTTACCAGGAAAGCCGGCCTCTTTGTGCCCGTGTGGCATGCAACGGGCTTAGTATTTAACACACGTCAAATTTCAGCCATCGCTTCCTGCTGAGTCTTTTCAGACTGTACAAAGCGCTTCCATTGCTGTGCCATTGCTTTGCTCTTCTGATGCTTTTCAGCTTCAGCAAGCTGATCCAATGCTTTGGCGTACTGCTTATTGTTGTACAACGCCATGCCTTTAATCAGATACACAATACCCGGATTCCGTAACTGACCTTTTTCAATAGCATGGTCAGCAGCGGTAATGGCATCATCCCAGCGCTCAGCATTCAGCAATACCTGTGCGAGCTGGGCATCCAGTTCACCGTCTTCTGACAATTCAGCGGCAGACTGCATCACCGGAATGGCTTTATCCTGCTCTTTGGCAAGGGTCCAGCTCTGGCCAAGGAAACGTAAGTTACGCAGGTTCTTTTCCAGCGTACCGTCTTTCATCGCCTGTTCCATCAGCAAAGCGCCTTTATAAGGGACTTTGTGATAGTAATAAAGCTGTGCCAGGTTGAAGATGTCGGCAGACGATTCCACGTAACCTTGCTGATAAGCTGATTCCATGATTGCCAGTTGCTTTCGCTCTTCACCCAGTTCACCGTACATGCCGGCAAGCTGGATCCAGTACTTGGGCTCGTCAAACAACTTCACCAGTTTAACCAGAACATTCTTCACCTTTTCAGGTTGCTTAAGTTCATAGTAAATGGCCCGCTGCAGAATTAACCAGTTCTCATCAGGGAGCATGCCCTCAGCTTCATGATCAGCAATAGCTTTAGTGATGAACGGTTCGGCTTTAGCGTATTCCTTATTCTGATAATAAGCCTGAGCTTTTAAAATCAGATTCTTAGGCGGAACGACACCGTCGTTCAATGCTTCCCAGCGCTCAAGATAGGCAATACTCTTGTCGTAGTTACCCTGCATCAGGTTTAACTGAGCAAGACTGAACAAGGTCGTCATCTCAAACTTTTCAGGGATCGGCTGCTGCTCCACCACCTGCGCAAAGCTGTCTAATGCTTTATCGTACTGCTCATCGTTGTAATAGATGAAGCCGTAGAAGTTATACATCATGGCTTTTTCGTAGCTGTTCATCGAACTGTCTTTGTCTTTCACCTCGTCCAGGATGGCAATGGCTTCAGGAATATTTCCTTCATCGCCGGCCGCCTGAGCGCGGGCTAACTGTTCGTAAACTTTGCCACGCAAAGTCGGTACTTTGCGGGTTTTCTTTTCACTGGCTTTCACTTCCTGTGCCTGCGCGCTGATAACAACGGCGGGTACAACAGCCAGGTTTAAGGCCATTGAAAAAGCGCATACCAAACGTTTGGATAAATGATTCTTCATAGTACTTACCCGTCAATCTGGAAGGTGATTCGGTTCTGCACGCCGGACACTTCAGTCGCCTCACCGTTTACAACACGAGGCTTATATTTAAACTTCATGGCAGCATCCATCGCAGCCTGCTCAAATATGCCCGAAGGGTTCGCTTCTACCACTATCGGATCGCGCACTGTACCTTGCTTGGTTACCGTAAACTCCACGATAACGAAACCTTCAATACCACGCTGCAATGCACGACGGGGATAGACCGGCGCAACCTTAACGATAGGCAGATACTCACCGTCTCCGGATTCAAGTGCTAAGCCGCCGTCCAGGGCTACGTCAGCGCCAACATCACCGCCGAAGTCCATAGACGTGCCATTGGCGTCAGGCGAAGGCGAATCCATTTGCGGTGAACTCATTTGCGGCGGTGGCTCTTTTGGCGGTGGTGGCTTCCGGGGCTTACGGTCTTTTTGTTCAACCGTTTCCTCTTTCTTCACCCGCACAAAGTCAAGCACACTGCCTTTTGGTGGCTCTGTTAACGCACTGCCGCCCATCTTGATGAGTGATTGCATCAAGAAGAACAGGCCAAGCGTAATCGCCAGCGAAATGACAAATGCGATGATAAATCGTGGCATGGCTTAAGGCTCTTGTGCTGCGATTGAAACTTCGTAAACACCCGCCGCACGGGAGGCATCCATAACTTTGATCAGCGTATCGGTGGTGGCCTTCTGATCTGCCTGAATCACCACAGTACCCTGCGGGTTCTCAGCATGCAGACGCTCGATGTTGGCCTGTACCGCACGTACGTCAACACGACGCTTGTTGATCCAGATTTCACCGGTATCAGAAATCGCGATAAGAATGTTGGCGCGATCCTGTTTTACTGCGGTGGCCGCTTCAGGACGGTTTACATCGATACCGGCTTCTTTCACGAAAGACGCCGTTACAATGAAGAAGATAAGCATGATGAAAACAACGTCCAGCATGGGCGTCATATCAATTGTGGCTTCTTCTTCGTCAATCAGATTTTGAAAATGCTGCTTCATAATAAGGTTCCTGACAGAAAGGCTTAGCCTTTGCGATCAATAATCAAGGCGTCTTCTAAGTGTGTGCGTTCAGTCTTCACCATACGGTTCAGCCAGGTCGAGGCGAATACGCCTGACAACGCGCCAACCATACCCGCCATTGTCGGGATAGTGGCTTTAGATACACCAGATGCCATAGAGCGGGCGTTACCCGAGCCGGAGATGGCCATTACATCAAAAACTTCAATCATTCCGGTAACCGTACCCATCAGGCCCAACAGCGGACACAATGCCACCAGCGCCTGAATAATCGGAATACTGCCCCGTAAACGAATGGTCAGTGCAGAAATCGTTTTCTGGCGTACTTGCTCAGCAAACCAGGAGGAACGATCGCTGCGGGCTTTCCATTCAGCTACGGCCTGTTTCTTAAAGTTCTTGTGCCAAATCAGCAGGTACATCGCACGCTCGAGAATAAGTAACCACATGATGAAAATCAGCAGACCGATGACCAGGAGAACCTGGCCCCCTGTCTCTGTAAAATCACGAATGGCTTCGAGAAATGCGATCATGGCTTAGCCCCGCTCAGCGCGCTCTGCGATAACACCAGACGCCTGCTCTTGCAGCACGTACACGATATTCTTACTACGGGTATTCAGCATGGCGTATAACAATGTCATAGGAATTGCTACAACCAGACCCAGTACTGTAGTTACCAGTGCGGTAGAAATACCACCTGCCATCAGTTTCGGGTCACCGGTACCAAACAGTGTAATTGCCTGGAAGGTGTTAATCATACCGGTTACTGTACCTAACAGACCCATCAGAGGCGCAACCACTGAGATGATCTTGATAATGGTCAGGTTACGACCCAGTTTTGGTACTTCACCTAAAATCGCTTCTGTTAAGTGCAGTTCCAGCGCTTCAACATCCGCATTAGGGTGATCTTCACGAACTTTCAGTACACGGCCCAGCGGGTTGTCAGTTTTGATTTCTTTACGCTTAAGTTGCTTTTGTACTTTCGCGTTAATCAGCGTCAGGCTGATAAGACGCTCAATCGCCAGAAGCAGACCAATAGCACCTACGATAAGGATGATATAACCCACTTCACCGCCCTGCTCTACACGCTCTTTCAGATCAGGAGCCTGAACCAGCAGACCCAGGATAGAACCACCTGTAGGGTCAATACCAAACTCAACCAGTTCGCCGTTTGAGTTTTGCAGCGCCTGTGCAGAATCGCCGTAACGGTCAGCCGGCTGGCGAACCAGTTCAGCTACAGTGCCGGTGATGCCGTTGAAGTCGAGGTATTTACCATCAGCAACCAGTGCAAACGGGCCAACACGTACGATTTCTTTGTTAACTTTCTCGCCGCCGGCTTCAACAACAGACGTGTCGAACTTAGTCACTTTGCCTGACTCAGTCATTTCACGCTGCATTTCAAACCATACGCGCTCAATTTCCTCGATAGAAGCTAACTTTGAGCTCTTACCCATTGACTGTGCCATGTTGTCAAGAAACTCAGCGCGGCCGGGGATTTGAGCAGAAACAACAGAGTTCTGGAATTTGCTCTTGGTATCACCGGCAACCTGCTGCAGTACACCGAACAGTTCTTTCAATGAACCTAAACGGGTATCCAGAGCGGCATTCAGGTCGGCCAGTTTAAATTCGTTTTCTTCAAACTGAGTTTCCAGACTTTCTGAATTCGCCAGCGCCTGATCACGCTTCTTGCGGGTATCAGCCAGGATCTGGTCCTGCTGAGCAACCTGTTGAGTGAATTCCTGTTCACGTTGCTTATTCTGTTGTGATTGAGCGAACTGGCCTTCTTCCAATTGCTTCAACAGGGCATCAAGGTCCAGTGCGCGGTCGTTTTCCGCCAGTGCACCGAAGCTTAATGTTGCAGCGGCAAGACCAGCTGCTAAAAATTTAATCTGCTTTAACATGGTCAATACCTCTTAGTCCGTGATTGCAACAGGCAGCATTAACAAGTCTGGTGCAAGCTGTTTCTTCGCCATGCGCAGACCTTTAGTGATCTGTGTACGGTAGCTGCTGTCCAGTTCTTCCCACTGACGTGTTTGTTTATTCCAAACACCTTGCTTACCAGCGTCACGGGTTTGGTAAATCAGTGCAGTACGGCCAAGACGTAAAAACTCAACATCACGCTCTGTACCGTCAATTTCATGAATACCTGTGTAAGCTTCCATGGTGCGGCCGTAATCCATCTCAACCTGATAGGCTTCCATTACACGACGGAATTTCTCAGAGGCAGACACATCGGCACGGTCCATCATGTCTTTTAAGTCAGCGATACGCTTGGCACGCTCTTCTTCCAGGAAAGGAACGTCCAGGGCAACGAATTGCTCAAGACCGTCAATCATGCGAATCATTAACGGCGTAATTTGACGCTCGATAACCGAAACTTCGTCGATTGATGCGTTCAGATCAGCCATTTCCTGTTCCTGGTTGGCAATCTGTTTGCGCAGCTGGTTGTTGTAAACTTCCAGCCCTTCGATTTCTTTATTCAACGTTTTGAACGTTTGAAGTTTATTATCGATTTGGTCAGCGATATTGTTGATTTTGTCTTGTGATTTAGCTGCACTTTCATTGATTTTTGCAGCCTCATCGACAACGGGTTTCAAGACGCTATCGTCTTGTGCCATGGCGGTAGTGGCCGTCAGGGCGCTCGCCAGCAGCAACGAGTTGAAAAGCTTCATACATTCAAACCTTACTGTTAAAAGGAATCGGATTTAACCGAGCGTAAATTTCTGCGCGTAGGATAGGAACTTTCTATGACAGTTTTATTACATGACTGTCATATTTCCTCTGTCATAATCCGACGGGAGGTGACGAAAAAAGAGCCGCTGATGCGGCTCTTTTTGAGTTGATTTTAGAAGTCGTAGCGATAAGCCAGACTGAAAGACGTTCCTACGGTTTCGGACCTTAGGAGTGTGTCCTCAAACTCAATTTTCTTTTCCTGATCAAGCATATTCTGCACTTTCAATGTGACAGTGGTATTAAAATCAGGGTACCACTTGTACACCACATCCAGAGAGTGGAAAGGCTGCTCGAAACTGTCATCGAACCCGTCGATGCCGGGAATAAGAATACGCGGACCAAACACGTTATAGACTAAAGATGCAGAGTGCTCACCGTTATCTGAGTCATAACCTAACTGTGTATTGACTACCCACTTAGAGTGACCTGTCATTGCACGCGTTGTGTTGGTAATAGATGTAGACACACCGGTTTGCTGTTCAATGGCTGCCGGATCAAGCTCGATCTCAGAGTCACTTAACGTCAGGTTACCGGACAGGAACAGGTTGTCCCATACGCCGTCACCGAGCACCTCAAGCCCTTGCAGGAACTCCACTTCCACACCGTACATCTTACCGGTTTCGGCATTAGCGATACGGATGAGCGGCGGACCGTCCTGTGCAGGTGACTGAACAGATTCAATAGGTGTATCCATGTCTTTGTAGAAAAGACCTACAGACAGGTTATTACCGGCCTCACGGTACCATTCCCAACGAACATCAAAGTTATCGATGGACGTGGTTTCCAGACCCGGCGTACCACCCACAGGGTTTTCAGTCAGCGGGTCAATGTAGGTGGCTGAAGATACTTCACGCAAGTCAGGACGTACTACCGTTTTACCGTAGCTGAAACGCAACTGCATATCCTGCTCAAGGAAATAAGTCACTGCCAGAGACGGATAGAAATCTGCTTCAGCAAACGCCAGTTGTGAACGGTCCGCATCGTCAGTTAAGTCAAACTGGTTTGTACGGGGGTCAAAAGGTACAACAGCCTGACGGAAGTCTTCGTAACGCACACCACCACTGAAACGCCACAGGTTGTTCCAGAACAGATCCGCTTCGAAGTAGTACGAATCCACTTTCTGACCGGCGGCATAGTCATCACCGGCAACGGTGGTGTCACGCAGCAGGTTCTGTGTGGTGTAGCTGGCATTGTCCAGCGCTTCATCGTCAAGCACTTCGTCAAACTCATAGCCGGTAAGCAATGAGGTATCAGAGAAAGCACGGGTGCTCACATCAAGACGGCGGTTTTCTGCAGTACGGGTTTTGGTCAGGAAATTTCCACCCGCTTTAAATTCCATCTCCCACTTATCTACCATCAGCGGATAGTTGAAGTTGTAGGCATAGTTTTCTACGCGGTCATGGAGACCCTGGAATGAATAACGTCCGGCAACGGTAGAGTTACTCACGCTGCTTTCGGTTTCACGATCGTAAATACCATCCAGGTTTTCATCTTCCAGCAGGAAGCGGGCTTCCATATTACCCGGCGCGTCACGCAGTGAACGGCCTAATGAGTATTTCCAGTCAAACCCTAAGAAACCCAATTCAGGGAACGTATGGGTACCACGAATCTGATTAGTAAACAGTTTACGCTCTTCGTACTGCACTTCGTATTTGCGAACACGCTGGTTATCAGACAAGGTGATGTTCGCCGTGTTACCAATCATGTCACGGATCTGGTCACGGGTATCGCTCAGTACAATGACACTGTAATCCACGCGGTGCTGGCGGTTATAGTCGATACCGACGTTAAACAGTGAAGACCACTTCACAGATTTCTCTGTGGTGTTCACTTCGTCATAGTAGCGGACCATACGGATTTCATCGCCGTTACGCAGTGGCTGCTCACCAATGTATTCTTCACTTACATTGGTAGAACGGTCATAACCGGTAGCAACAAGGAAACCGAAACGCCAGTCGTCGTTATAATCGAAACTGTTACCGATGGAGAAGTTACCCTTCATATCAGGGTCAACACTTTCCAGTACAGGGTCGTAGTCACGGTTTAATTGCTTGAACAGCGCGACAGATTCTTCCTGGCTTAAATCATCCAGAAAGTCTTTGCTGGCATACTGGGCTGCAATGTCAGCAGGCATGGCGCGGGTGCCGTCATCTTTACCCATCCAGTCATCGCTGCCGCCGTTGTACATGTAGGCATCGTCAAAGTTATCGGAGTTATAACCTAACTGGCCCTGCACACTCATCACAAAATCGGAAGGAATGGTACGCAACCGGATATCTACGTTACCACCGCCAAACGAAGCCGGCATTGAAGGCGAATACGCTTTCTGAACCGATAAGCTTTCGATAATAGATGACGGGAATAAATCGAGAGGCATAACGTTACGGGTAGGATCAGGGCTTGGTACCGCCAAACCGTTTAACTGGGTAGATGAATAACGTTCACCCAGACCACGAACGTAAATGAACTTACCGTCAACCAGGGTCAAACCTGTTACACGACGCAATGCTGATGCCGCATCAGAGTCACCGGTACGAGAGATTTGCTCAGCACCCATGATATCCGCAACAAAAGCCTGGTTCTTACGTTCTTCCATAACGGCAGTGGCCGTACCTTTTAAGCGGGTGCCGGTGGCAACCACTTCTTCAATGACTTCTTCGTCATCTGTTTCCTGAGCAACTGCGGGCGCGATGCTGGCAGATAATGTTGCCAGTACAGCCAGACTCAGTGGTTTGACAGGAAACCTGATTGCAGGCTTTTTCATTGTAAACCTCGTGGAAAAGCGTTCTTACAATACAACGATAAAAATCGATGCTTTTAATACTTAAAAAGCAAGCACGTTACTTTTACCGCAACGTGCCTGCTCTGATGGTGGGATTAGGAGTGATTACTCCAGACCAACAGTCCAGCCAGCTGTCCAGTCGTTGTCTTCAGATACTGCACCTACGAAGTCAGCATTGTCGAAGAACGTGTCGCCAGTCCAGTCTTTAGGCGTTACTGCATCAGTGATGCTGTAGATACCGTTAACTACTTCAGCCTGAGTAGCAACAACTGCGTTGCCGGTCATGGTGTTCAGGAACCAGTTTTCCAGGTCAACTGCACCGTCATCAAACTTGAAGTTCTCGTCGTTTTCACAAGCGATTACAGAGTTAGTGAAGGTTGTTGTACCGTCAGACAGGTTAGCTTGTGATTCGTTAACGTTTTCGATTTCGAAACACTCACCCATGCCTGCAGGGCCTGTTACGATGAAGTTAGACAGCTGAGCGCCTGTACCTTCACGTAAGTAAACACCTTCTGAATCGTCATCACCGTCAAACTCGTTACCGATAATGGTGACGTTAGACAGAGTCGGGTTAGACTGAGGCTCATTAGCCGGGTCTGAACCGTCGTTGTCCGCTTCGATACCACGGTTTGCATCAGAGTTGTCAGTCGCCTGGCGAACTAATACATACTGCATGCGACCCTGGAAGCCGTTATCCCAGTCAATGCTGTCGTCCTGGTTGTCAGTCAGTACTACGTACTTCATATCAACGTTACCGCCGAAGAACTCAACACCGTCGTCAGATGATTTGTGGATTTGAATGTAGCTGATATCAGTACCTGAACCCACACCGCCCATAGTCAGACCTTGCAGCTCGTTGTCCGGTGCGATTTCGAAACCAGAGTACATGATACGCACGTAGCGGATAGTACCTGAGTTATCAGCAGTGTCTGAACCACCGAATACCGCACCTTCTTCTGCACCTTCGATTTGCAGAGAGCAGGCACCTTCAGCAGGACACTGGTTAGATGGGGCGTTACCCAGCATTACCAGACCACCCCACTGACCAGGCTCACCGGCGTCAGACGCCACATCAGCTTGTGAAGTGAAAGTGATTGGGTTTGCAGCAGTACCCTGTGCATCAATTTTAGAGCCACGGCTGATTACCAGGTAATCGTTACCGCTTGCACCGTACAGCGTTACACCGTCTTCGATAGTCAGCGTCGCGCTGTCAGCATTGTCATTACCGATGAATACTGCACCAGACAGAGCATACATGTTGCCTTCAGTCAGTGTCAGGTCAGAAGTAATGCGGCCAGACAGTTCACATGTTGTGGTTGTACCATCAACAGAAGTGATTTCAGACGTACCGGAAGGACAACCTTCTACAGTTTCTACTACGCCGGTCACTTCACCGCCGCCGTAACCAAATGCCCAGCCTTCACGCCAGTCAGTTGTTCCGTCTAACGCACCGATGTAATCAGTCGCATCGAAGAAACCGTCAACCTGAGAAGCATCAGCACCGGCACCTAACAGCGGGCTGCCTGATGTAGGAGAACCGTCTGCATTCAGGGCAATCGCTTCAGAAACAGAGTTACCTGTCATGGTGTTCAGGAACCAGTCTTCCAGGTCAACTGCACCGTCATCGTTCTTGAAGTTTTCGCCGTTACGACAAGCCATAACAGAGTTTTGAATCGTGATAGTGCCGTCAGCCAGGTTAGCCTGAGATTCAGTCACATTTTCAACTTCGAAACACTCGCCCATACCAGCAGGGCCCGTTACAACCATGTTGTAGATCTGAGCGCCGGTACCTTCACGAAGGTAAACGCCTTCAGAATCGTCGTCACCGTCGAAGTTGTTACCGATGATAGTAAGGTTAGAAATCATTGGGTTAGACTGTGGCTCGTTTGCCGGATCTGAACCGTCGTTATCCGCTTCGATACCACGGTTTGCGTCAGAATCATCAGTAGCATGTTCAAGGAATGCGTACTGGATTTTACCGGTGAAGCCGTTATCCCAGTCTAATGAATCATCTTGCGCGCCTGTAACCAGAACATATTTCAGTTGCGGGCTACCGCCGAAGAATTCGATACCGTCATCTGAAGATGCGTGTACCTGGATGTGGTCGATAGAAGTACCTGAACCCACACCGCCCATAGTCAGACCTTGCAGCTCGTTGTCGGGTGCAATTTCGAAACCAGAGTACTTGATAACCATGTAGCTGATTGAACCAGAGCTTTCTGTATCGTCTGTTCCACCGAATACCGCGCCTTCTTCAGCACCTTCGATTTGCAGAGAACAGTCACCTGTATCAGGACACTGGTTAGATGACGCATTACCCAGCATTACCAGACCACCCCACTGACCAGGCTGAGCGTCACCGCCAACTACGTCTTCAATTGAGGTAAGGATTACCGGTGCTGCTGCAGTACCGTTTGCTTCAATAGTAGAACCACGGCTGATAACCATGTAATCGTTACCGCTGCGGCCGAAGATAGTTGTGCCCGGCTCGATAACCAGGTTTACGCTGTCTGCGTTATCGCTACCGAAGAAAACCGCGCCGTCTAACGCCCATACGGTGTCGTTAGTCAGAGTAATGTTACCGCTGTCGTCTGCATCATCAGCAGTTAAACGACCAGACAGTACGCGAACAGTTACGTCGCTGCCAAATGCAGTTGAAACTTGAGTGCTCAGGCCTGAGCTCACTTCGCCGGGTGCTGTATCAGTATCGCCAGAATCGCCTGAGCCAGAATCGCTACTACTTCCGTTGTTATTTGTAACGCTGTTATCGATGTCGCCTTCGCTGATATTGATGTCACCACCACAGCCGGCTAAAACAAGCGCCGCTGCGATTGCTGAAGCCTGAAATAAGTGCTTAAGTTCCATTCATCTCTCCAAGTGCAAATATAATTATGGATTTAGAAAACGCAGGCACTTTACCTAAGCTAAATGACACATTTGTTACACTTCTGCGTTGTCACAAAACTTTCACAGTGAAAAGTGAACTTTTAATATCTAAATCAGACCTGTAGGATGGTTAAAAATCTTAGTATATGATTTTGCTTAATTTATTATTTCCCGTCACACGGGAAAATAAAGGCTGGATTTGTGGTTTAGCGTTAAAAAAGCGGCAGTCCGGCGAATTTGCCGGTAACAATTAAACGAAAGTATGAAGGAAAAATGACAGCCATCACGGCGTTTTTAACGCTGAACGTTGTCCAGAAGACGGCGCTGGCGAAGCAATACATCTTCCCTGACAGGAAAATAGCCGTCACGCTGAACCTGCACCTGCCCTTGTTTTGACAGTACATACTTCAGAAACTCACGCTCCAGTGTGGGCAGAGGTTTTCCCGGTGCTTTATTCACCACCAGGTAGAGAAAGCGGGCATAAGGGTAGGTTTCATTACGAACAGTCTCTGTAGTCAGCGGCACCAGTGAATCCACGCTTTCACCAATTGAGAGCGCCTTTACGCCGGCGGTTTTGTAACCGTAGGCCGCGTACCCCATTCCATGCTGACTGGTTGCAACCGACAGTACCACGGAAGCAGAACCGGGCTGTTCATTCACTGTCGTCCTGAAATCTCCGTCACATAATGCCATGAGTTTAAACAAGCCGTAAGTACCGGAAACTGAATTTCGCCCGAACAGGCGAATTGGAGAAGGGCTGGTTGATGAATTACCGGTAAGTTCAGACCAGTCTGTCACCGGTGAACCTGCGCCGCAATAACGGGTTTCAGAAAAGATAGCGTCAACCTGTTCCAGTGTCAGGCCCCCGACCGGGTTACGACGCTCGACGAAAATGGCAATGGCATCCATGGCCACCTTCAGTACCGTTGGCGGATAACCATGCTCACGAACAAAATCACGGATTTCAGAAGGTTTCATTTCACGGCTCATGGGGCCGATCGTCGCCGTGCCCTCTGTCAGCGCCGGCGGTGCAGTAGAAGAACCGGAAGCCTGGATCTGAAACTTCACCTGCGGATACATTTCCATGAACTCCTGCGACCACAGGGTCATCAGGTTGGCCAGCGTATCAGACCCTACGGAGGTAATTTTCCCTGCCACGCCCGGGCTGCGGGTATATTCCGGCACAGGCTCAGCAGCATGGGCCCGGAAGATAACAGAACAGCAAAGGAACAGAACTAAGGCCGTAAACCGGCTCATGACTTCTCCGTAATTAACTCTTCGTCCAGCAGGAAAGAAAACTGACTGCCCTCGCCTACTGTACTGGTGATATCCAGCTGCGAATTATGATGGCTGAGCACGTGTTTCACAATAGATAAGCCCAGACCGGAACCACCTGTTTTTCTGGAACGCGCCTTATCCACACGATAAAAACGCTCAGTCAGCCGCGCAAGGTGATTCTGCTCAATACCGTCACCGTTATCCACCACCGCAAATAAAGCGCCGTGATCATCCCGTTTCCAGTAAACATCAATTTCGCCCCCGGCCGGCGTGTAATGCACAGCGTTAAACACCAGATTAGAACAGGCACTGCGAAGTTCTGTTTCCACCCCGAAAACCCAAAGTTCAGGGTCGATATGGAAGCGTATGGTATGACCTTTTTCCGCATTGAGTGTCTGCGCTTCTTTTTCCAGTTGCCGGAACATGGAAGGCATATTGACTTTATTTTCGTAGATACGCTCCGAACTGGCTTCAATGCGTGACAATACCAGCAGATCCTCAATCAGGTTTTGCATTCTGTGAGTCTGGGCGTTCATTTCTTTGAGCGCTTTGGTCACCATGGGATTGTCTTCATTATCCGGTAACAATTCCAGATAACCGGAGATCACGGTGAGCGGCGTGCGTAATTCGTGTGAAACGTTTGCCACGAAATCCTTACGCATTTCTTCTAACTGGCTAACACGGGTCACGTCACGGGCAATCAGCAACAGGTGCTCTTCCCCATAGGGCATGATCCGGTATTCGAATGTTTTACTGGGGTTTGCCGGTGCCGGTACTTCGATAGGATGGCTGAAATCGCCGGCATGAAAATATTCTATAAATTCAGGATGGCGGATAAGGTTATCAATACGTGCGCCGGCGTCGCCGGGCCATTTAAGCCCCATTTCCAGTCTTGCCAGCCGGTTGCACCAGATAATACAGGCCTTGGAATCCACCACCACTGCGGCATCAGGTAAGGCTTCCGACCCTTCACGGAAACGCTTTACCAGCTCACCGAGTTCTTTCCTTTTATTGCGGTTACGCCGCTGGAGATAATAAATACCTTCGTAGATATGCTCCCACACCCCGCTGACCGTGGGCGGAGACATTTTCCGGCTATGCCATAACCAGCGGTTGAGCTTAAAAAGCTGCCAGTAGTTGATTATCAGCAACCCCAGCGCGCCCAGCGTAATGGCGAATAACATGTCATCCAGGTACAACCCCACCAGCGCGAAGACAAGCAAATAGGCCAGCAGGCGAATTGCGCTTCTCAGCCAGGAAAAAGGATAGTACATGTAATTGAAGGCCTTATTTTAATGTGAAGGCTATTGTGACAATGTCGGGCGGCGCACGCAACGTATGCCGGTGCGCCGTCAGATTACAGTTTGGTAGAGAACCGGTAACCTGCACCACGTACTGTCTGAATCATCGCGTCATGTCCGTGCTTAGAAATAGCTTTCCGTAAACGACGGATGTGCACATCAACGGTACGGTCTTCAACGTAAACGTTCGTGCCCCACACGTTATCCAGCAAAAGTTCACGACTGTACACCCGCTCCGGGTGAGTCATGAAAAAGTGGAGTAACTTAAACTCTGTAGGCCCCATATCCAACGGATCATGATTAGCCATAACACGGTGAGAAACCGGCTCCAGTTTCAGACCATTAAACTCAATAGGCTCTTCACTGGACGTCGGTGTCACACGTCGCATTACCGCTTTGATACGGGCGATTAGTTCCTTGGGAGAGAATGGCTTGGTGACGTAATCGTCGGCACCGGCATCTAACCCGCGGATTTTATCTTCTTCTTCACCCCGTGCCGTTAACATAATAACGGGAATATCACGGGTAAACTCATGTTGCTTCAATCCTTTAGCCAGCTGGACACCGGAACCTCCCGGTAACATCCAGTCAAGCAATATCAAATCCGGATATGGTTCACAGATTTTCTGTTGTGCCACATCAAAATCTTCAGCCTCAACGGTATCAAAACCTGATTGCTCAAGAACGAATTTCAGCATTTCGCGAATTGGCGCTTCGTCTTCCACTATCAAGACAGTACGGGACATTGATATTTTCCTGCTCATAACAAAACGCCGCTATTATTAAGGTGGTCTGTGACAGTTTTATTAAAACGATTACATTTATGTGTCAAGGAGATTACGGTTTTTTATGCTTTTGTCGAATATCATCTCGCTTGTTAATTCAAGCTTTTACGCCTATTCTGTGTAGCAGGAATCAGGATTTCACGGTGAGGTTACGGTTGGATGGCCACAGTTAAGACAGGATTGTCGCGCAAGCTGCTCACGCGGGTACTGTCGGTGTATTTCATCCTGACACTTATCGTTACAGTGGGACAAATTTTCACTGAGTACCTGAGTACAAAAAATCACATCGAAAGTGAACTCCGTACTCTCAAAAATACCTTTGCAGAAAGCCTGACACGGGCCAACTGGGAACTGAACAAGGTTCAGGCCCGCATCATTGCAGAAGGCCTGACTAAACTCCCTACCATTGAAGGCGTACAGGTACGGGATGAAAACGGCGATCTGGTGGCCGATGAAGGTCAAACCATCCCGAGCAACGGCAGCCCTGTGCAAACAGGTATTATGCAGGACCACCCCGGCGGTATTTTCAGCTACAGCTTCCCGCTCATTTTTGAGTTTTCCGGACGGGAGTCTTTCGTCGGTGATGTAACCCTCTATTCCAGTTTCGACATCATTTTAAGCCGCATCGAAGTCGGTATTTTCTTTCTTATCGGTAATGCCATTGTAAAAACCGCTTTTCTGATTTTTCTGTTCATGACGGCATTTAAACACATGCTCTCTGAGCCGCTGGCAGAACTGACCGGGCAAATGACGACCTTCGATCCTGAACATCCGGAAGATTCTAAAATTCAGGTGACAGACGGCGAAGACAACGAATTACGCATGCTGCAACAGTCTTTTAATCAGGTTATCGACGACTTCGTCGTTTCCCAGGAAAAGCTGAAAGGTACCCGGGAAGCCCTGCGACAGGCGAATAAAAAACTGGATGATCAGAACCTGATCCTTGAGCAGGAAGTTGCCAAGAAAACCGCATCCTTATCACAAATTATGCTTGATCTTGAACAACAAAAAGATGAGCTCATCGCTAATCAGCGGGAACTGCGTCAGGAAAACGAAAACCGTCAGTACATTGAAGATGAATTGCGGAAGCGAAATACCGAACTGGCAAGAAATATGGAAATGCTCAACCTGATCAAAGATCAGCTGGTGGAATCTGAGCGCATGGCATCACTGGGCGGTCTGGTGGCCGGTATCGCCCATGACGTTAATACTCCCATCGGCGTGAGTGTTACCGCTGCCAGTTACCTGAATGAACGCCTGGTATCGTTACGGGCCGCCTTCGATGACAAAACGTTATCGAACAAGTCCATGAATACTTTCATAGACGAAGCCGAACAGGCCTCCACTCTGTTACTGAGCAACCTGAACCGGGCATCTGATCTGATTGCCAGTTTTAAACAGGTCGCGGTAGATCAGACCAGCGAAGCAGAGCGTCTTTTTAATCTTAACAGCTACCTGCATGAAATTTTACAGTCGCTGAAGCCCACTTTTAAGAATACCAGACATCAGGTCAATATTCAGTGTCCCGCTGATCTTGAGATACTCTGCGCGCCCGGCGTCATTGCCCAGATTGTCACCAATATGATGATAAACTCTTTGATGCACGGCTTTGAACACATACAAGAAGGACACATCTCGCTGGTCGTGTCCCGTGAAGACGGTCATATCGTGATGGAATATCAGGATGATGGTAAAGGAATGAGTAAAGAGGCTTTATCTCATTTATTTGACGCCTTCTACACAACCCGGCGAAACCAGGGTGGCAGTGGCCTGGGCACGCATATTGTGTTTAACCTGGTTACCCAGACGCTGGACGGTTCAATTGAAGCCTTCAGCGAACCGGAAAAAGGCCTCCGCTACGTTATCCGCTTCCCTGATAAACACGCCTGATCTTTACTAAAAACCACAGCCCGGCGTTGCAGCAAAACGCTGGCATTGGTACGCTTGCCGCCTTTAATAAAAACAATCTGGATCAGGACGTATTTCTATGTGGTTCAAAAACCTCAAAGCCTATCAGCTTACTCAACCACTTTCTCTGGACGATGATGATCTCAGCCGTATGCTGATGGATAACGCTTTCCGTCCCTGTGGTAAACAAGACACCGCCACTATGGGCTTTGCTTCGCCTTTCTCTCAGGCCGGAAAAGAAGGCGTGATGTTCCACAAAGTGCAGGAACGCTACTGGATCACGGTAAAAAAACAGGAAAAAATTCTGCCCTCTTCAGTGGTCAATGCTGAACTGGCTGACAAGGTCGCACACATCGAAGCGGAAACCGGTTCACCGGTGGGCAAAAAACAACAGCAGGATCTGAAGCAGGAAATCATTTTCCAACTGCTGCCTCAGGCATTCGTGCGTAACACGTACACCCACGGCTTCATTTCTATTCCTGAAAAAATGGTCGTAATAGATGCGTCTGCAGACGGTAAAGCAGAAGCCTGGCTGGCTCTGGTCCGTAAAGCTATTTCGTCACTGCCTGTCGTACCACTGGCCCGCCGCAGCCTGCAATCAGAGCTGACCCACTGGCTGACAGATGGCGCACCGGAAGGTATTGAACTGCTTGAAGAAGCAGAGCTGAAGTCGACCGACGATCTGGAAAGTGTGATCCGTTGTAAAAACCAGCCTCTGGACAGCGAAGAAATCACTATGCACCTGGACAACGGCAAGCTGGTTCAGAAAGTCGGCTTCGCCTGGCAGGAAGTACTCACAGCGACCATTGCGGAAGACGGTTCATTTAAACGGGTGAAATTTACTGACCGTTTAAAAGAAGAATCTGAAGATATTCCTAAAGATCAGGTTGAAGCCCGTATGGATGCAGAGTTTGCACTGATGTCAGCCGAACTGTGTCAGTTCCTCGATTTCATGCGCACCACGTTGAAGCTCAACGACGAATAACGTTAAGCTTACCCAGCTCAGGCCCGCTTTGATTTAATGCGGGCCTGCAGTTTATCCAGCCCCAGCACGCATAAACCAGCCAGTAATCCCCATACCGGTGCCCCAAGCTGAGCCACAGTGATGCCGGATGCACAGCAAAGAAAAGTCAACAAAGCCGCTTTACGATGAGCCTGATCCTCAAGCGCCTTGATCAATGATGCCTGTAATGTGCTGAATAAAGCCAGTCCGGCAAGCAGATGTACAACCACCAGCGGCATCTGGCTGAACAAATACACCACCAGCGAAGCCAGTACACCAAAGAGTATATAACCTGCACCGGCCATGATTCCGGCCTTATAACGTTGCTGCCGGTCTGTTCCCGCGTACTCCCCCATACAAATCGCCGCAGTAATGGCTGCCAGATTCAGTGCAAAACCCCCGAAAGGTGCAATGATCAGATTGACCACATACACCCCTGACAGAACCTGTCTCACATCCGGGTGGTAGTCATAACTTTTTAAAATAGCGATGCCGGGTAAATTCTGCGATAGCAGCGTGATGAGAAATAACGGAACAGCCAGACTCACAGTCGCTGAAAGGGTAAATGCCGGGGCTACCCATACAGGCACCGGCCAGGCCCACTCAAACGCCATTGCAGGCTCTCCGGCCATCCACATACCAGCAACCAGTGCCACGGCGAGCAATATCAGCATGCTATAGCGGGGAAACCACACCGTACCCAGCAAATACACACTGATAAATATAACCACCAGAAGCGGATGCTCCGGCGCGTCAGAAAATATGCCCAGACATACCGGCAGTAGAATGCCCGCCAGCATGGCCGAAGACACCGCAGACGGGATGCGCTCAATTTGCTTAGTAATAAAGCGGCTCCGGGCGGCGATAAGTGCCAGCAATGCCGCGATGACAAAAGCCCCGATGACTTCTGCCAGCGAAAATCCGCCTGCAGCACCAATGAGAAAAGCAGCGCCCGGCGTGGACCATGCCGTAACCACCGGCACCTTATAAAACCAGGAAAAGCCGATACAGGTGATGCCCATACCCAACCCGAGCATCAGCAACCAACTGACAATCATGCCCGCATCTGCTCCGGAAGCCTGAGCAGCCTTTATTACCAGCACCACTGCACTACTGTACCCCACAATAACAGCGGTGAGTCCGGCAGTTATATGGCTCAGCTTGGGAAGTGATGATGTGGACACGATATTCTCCGTCAATTTAAATGTGCGCTATAGCGCACAATAAAGGAAACAAAGTTTACCACCGTGCGCTATAGCGCACAAACGAATTCATCGTTCACCTGAAAACGACTTTGTCCGGGATAAAAGGAATACCCGTAAGCGAATGAACAGGATTATGAACAGAATAAAGTGAGAATGGACGTGGATGCTATCAGGGGATGGCGGAAGATTCAGACCGGCAACAGCGCTGCCGGTCAGATATTACAGTTAAGCTCAGGCGAAGACTTGCTTGGCGTTAACACACATTTCTTTATATTCGTCAGTGGTCAGTTCTTTAATGTCTTCAATTACGCCACGCTGAATTGCCAGATTCAGAACGGCATCTTTCTGACCTTCCATTTTACCCGCCAGCGCAGCACCGACACGGACAAAATCCAGATAAGACAGCTTCTCCGGTATGACTGACAGATCCCGCCATTGCTCGGCTACCATAGTGAAATCATCACTGAAATCCCAGGCTCGCATGATGCTGCCGCCAATCCGGCCGGACAACTTATCAATAGCAACATTCAGGAAGGTCGGGTTCGCAAACACCTCTTCGTGGCGTTCAGCTTCTGTGAGAATAGGCAGTACGCCAATGTTGTGAACCAGTGCAGCGAGGGTCATGGTGTCCAGGCTCAGCTCACGGTTCTTCGTGCGGTTGATGTAAAGCTGCAGCGTAGCCATAGAATAGGCCACTACATTAACCGTTGAAGCCCATTCTTTTTTCAGGTGTTTGGCAACGACATCATTCTTAGACACGAACAACTGTTCCATTGCCAGCGCAGTGGAAATATTTTTAATCTGGCGCAGGCCGATACGGGTTACTGCCTGACCGATGGATGTGACTTTAACTGTACGACCCAGGTATGCACTGTTAGCTATCTTAATCATCCGCATACTTAAAGAAGGATCTTTGCCGATAACGTCTCCCATGGCATTCAGATTCACGTTAGGATCATCTGCTGCCTTACGGACTTTCAGCGCAATGGCCGGTAAAGTGGGCAGTACCAGTGTATCGTTATTAATCTTTTCAACAAGAATCGTGAGAAGCGCGTTTTGTGTTGACATATACCTACCTTTTTATTGTCTGTAAGCCACCCGCCTGAAAGCATAGAGTAGCCGAGAGGTATGTGGAAATCCGGCAATCCTTCGCAGTGGAACGACCAGGCCATCATTAAAGCGTGTTAATGAAAATATATCAGCAGAATAAGTAATCTGCATCCTACAAATGCGATTTTATTGAAACAGGTCATATACAGGCGTTTCTTCTGTCATACGTTTTCTCACCTAAAGTATTGTGGCATCAACGGCCAGGTAAATCGTTGATATATGTATCAGCGAACTCGTCAGCCAGCAGAAAACTTGCTAGACTCCGGCACACGTTCCGGAGGTGCTGTACTCATCAGATAATGAGCAGCCTGATTGGGAATCCGGTGAAAATCCGGAACTGTACCCGCAACTGTAATGCTGCCTGTCAGCAAAGTCAGATACCAAACTCCGGCCTTGCGCCTTTTGACAGACATCATGGTGCAAATATAACCATTTAAATACTTAACTCGTGCGGGAAAACACGAAGACAGTGACACTGTCCCTGCCACATCTTCTGGCAGGAGACCTTGCCTGTACCGGTTCTGACCGGTGTTTTCTCCTGCGCCCGGATTGACGCGGCAGAACACCATGACCACAACCACGGCTTTACAAACTGAAGCCATCCGGTTACAAGCCGGTGACAAAGTCATTCTTGATGATATGACTCTTTCCTTTTGCGGCGGTCAGTTTCATGGTGTTCTGGGCCCCAACGGGGCGGGCAAAACCAGTTTACTGAAAATCCTCACCGGCCAGCGGCAAAGTGAAGGCAAAGTTATATGGCAGGGCCAGCACCTTAATACCCTTTCTCCTCAGGCACTGGCCAGACAAATCGCCGTGGTCAATCAGGTTAACGATACTGTATTTGCCCTGACCAGCCGCCAGGTGGTGACCATGGGTCTTCTGCCTCATAAAAACCTGCTATCACGTTACACCAAAGCAGACATGCAGGTGGTGGACTGCGCGCTGAACGATGTAGGCCTGAGCGACAAACGGGACCAGTTTTTCAGTGAGTTGTCCGGGGGTGAACAACAACGATGTCTTATCGCCAGAGCTCTGGTACAGGGCGCATCACTATTAGTGCTGGATGAACCGGTTAATCACCTTGACGTGTATTACCAGCACCAGGTTCTGCATTTGCTGCACAGTCTTTGTCAGCAACACGGGAAAACCGTAATTGTCAGTTTGCATGATTTAAATCTGGCTGCCGCCTACTGCGATCACGTTGTTTTGCTCAACAACGGTAAAGCCATTGCCACCGGCACACCGGAACAGGTCCTGGAAGCAGAACGGCTGAGTGACACGTTCAGGATCCCCTGTACCGTCCATAGAGGCCATTCACCCGGCTCTGCCCGCGTAGAGTTCATGCCACAAAATACTGAGCATCAATGGCAACAGCACTCAGGACAATCCCATGAAGTTTAAATGGATCCTGCTGGTATTACTGGCACTTTCAGCCCCTGTTCTGTCACTTTTTTTTGGTGCAGCATCATTATCCGCAGATACGATTTTTCAGTGCGTATTCGCACAATGTGCCGATCCGGTTGATCAGGCGATTTTTATGGAAATTCGTGCTCCCCGCGTACTCACCGGCTTTCTTGTTGGTGCAGGTTTGTCTGTAGCCGGCGCAACACTGCAGAATGTCACCCGGAACGGCCTGGCCGATCCTTATCTTTTCGGTGTTGTTGCAGGCGCAGGACTCGGTGCAACCGTTGCCGCCCTGCTGTTTAACAGCCCTGCCGGCAGCGAAGCCGGTTTTCCGGCACAAATGTACAGCATCGCCCTGCCCGCATCTGCATTAGCCGGAGCGGTATTGGCTGTACTGCTGGTGCAGGTGTTGTCACACACTACTTTCGGCAGACGCATAGAACACATGTTACTGGCAGGTGTTGCCGTGTCTTTCATGCTCAGTGCACTCAGCCAGTTTTTACTGTTTGTCGGTGACCCTTTCGCTGCCAACCAGGTGGTGTTCTGGCTCATGGGTTCGCTGGCGCGGGTGGAAGGCTGGTATGCCTGGGCCATGCTGTTGATTGTGGCAGCAAGTACCGGCGTGCTGTACCTGTACGGACCGCAGATTGATGCATTGTTGCTGGGCGATGAAAGCGCCCGCACACTGGGCGTGAACGTCACCAGGATGCGCGTTTTATGTTTACTGCTGTGCGCCGCTCTGACAGCTGCCATTGTTTCCTACTGCGGTGGCATTGGTTTTGTGGGGCTGATGATCCCGCATATTGTCAGGCACTGGCTGGGCGTCACCAGCCGCACCCTGTTCATTGGTTGTGCACTGCTCGGCGGATTTTTCATGGTGTGGGTAGATGTATTCGCCCGCACAGCCTTTACCGGAAGGGAAATACCCATCGGTATTATCACGTCGGCCATCGGCAGTGTTTTCTTTCTGCTGGTCATGCGACAGCGTCAGACCTGAGGACAAGTCATAATTTATGTCGATATTTGAAAGTACATTCTGGTCAGTCCCGCCATTAAACCGCGAACCGGAGCCATTGATCCGCGGGCATATAGATGGCAAAACTAAGCCGCCGGGAGCACTGGGCCAACTTGAGTCACTGGCGTTGCAACTGGCGCTGATGCAATGGCAGGGAACGATTCAACCTGTCTACATTACTCAACCGGCCATGCTGGTGTTCGCTGCCGACCACGGTATTGCTGCCCATAATATCAGTATTGCCCCGCAGACTGTGACTCAGCAGATGGTGCTGAATTTCCTCAATGGTGGCGCAGCCATCAATGCCTTTTGTGCCACCAACGGGCTGGCTCTGAAAGTCATAGATTGCGGGATGATTAAAGCACTGCCGGTATCCCATGAAGATTACATCGTTAAACGGGTTGCTTCCGGTAGTCATGACATCTCCCGTCAACCCGCCATGTCTGACATGGAGGCCGAACTGGCCATCCTGCATGGTGCTGACGTGGCTAAATGCATTACCGGTAAAGGCTGCAATGTGGTGGGCTTTGGCGAAATGGGCATTGGCAACACCAGTGTGGCATCCGCTCTGATCAGCGCGCTCACCGGCGAACCGGTTAAAAATCTGACCGGCAAAGGCACCGGCATTAACGACGCACAGTTAACGGTGAAACAAAACTTACTGGAACAGGCAATGGCCAGAACTGAAACTGCCTGCGGGAAATTACCTGTCAGTCCTGAACAGGCACTGGTTCACACCGGCGGCTTTGAAATCGGGCAGATAGCAGGCGCAATGCTGGCAACCGCACAGGCGGGCAAGCTCATTCTGGTAGACGGATTTATTGTCTCTGCTGCGGCGTTGCTGGCGACAAAAATTGCCCCCGAAGTGCGGGATTACATGGTGTTTTGTCACTGCTCAGCGGAACGGGGGCATAAGTTTGTGCTGGAGCAACTGAATGCCACGCCCTTGCTGGATTTAGGCCTGAGGCTGGGTGAAGGCACCGGCGCGGCGTTGTCATTACCACTGTTAAAAGCTGCTGCGTCCTTCTATAACGACATGGCCTCTTTTGAAAGTGCGAAAGTGGTGCTGTAAATGAGTCATCGTATTTCCGGGTTTAACCGGCATACTGCCAGCTTTCTGCTGGCGTTAAGTTTTTTCACCCGTATCCCTGTGGGCAAATATGTAGCCTACAGCGATGAAGCCATGCACGATGCAGGTAAATACTTTGCGCTTACCGGCTGGCTTGTCGCCCTTATTCTCTATGCTTTTTACAGTGTGCTGTCGTTAGTCTTTGCCCCTGAAATCAGTGTTTTTCTGATGATTGCACTCAGCCTTATGCTCACCGGTGCCTTTCATGAAGACGGTCTTGCCGATACGGCCGATGCCTTCGGCGGCGGCCGCGACAGAGCACACAAACTGACAATCATGAAAGACAGCCTGCTGGGTACCTACGGTGTATGCGCACTCACCGGCGCACTGGTGGGCAAATGGTTACTGCTGTCGGTACTGGCTGCACAGGATGCGCTGCTCCCGGCATTACTGACCGCCTGTCCGCTTTCCCGCGCATTCGCGCTAAGCCACGTGCAGCATCTTCCCTATGCCACCGGCGATCTCAGCGGTAAAGCCAGTAAGAGCATGCCGTTTGCTGTTCCTTACAACACAGCTTCAATGGCATTTCTGTTTATTACCGGCGGTCTGATGTTGCTGTTTATTCCGTTAGCACACAGTCTGCTATTGATTGCGGCCTGCCTGCTGATGCGCAGTGTGCTGAAAAATCGTATGCAAAAACACATTCAGGGCTTTACCGGTGATACCCTCGGCGCAGCGCAACAATGCCAGGAGTTGCTGATTTATCTGTTCTTCGCAGCCGTAGCCGGAGGTAACCTGTGATCCATTTTATTACCGGCGGTGCCCGTTCAGGCAAATCCCGCTACGCACAGACTCTTACAGAACAAGCCGCACTACAGAGTGTGCAACACGTTCACTATATCGCCACAGCGACGCCCCTTGATGAAGAAATGCAGTTACGTATTGCGCGCCACCGCCAGGACCGTCCGTCACACTGGCAAACTGTTGAAGCGCCGCTGTTGCTGGCTGAGGCGCTGTCTGCACTGCCTGCAGACGATATCGTGCTTACCGATTGCCTGACACTGTGGCTCAATAACCAGTTGTATCATTATCCGGATCAGGATTTTACGGCACTGTTCAGCGCACTTACAGATGTACTCAGTACCCGTACCGGCCCTACCTTCGTGGTGGCGAATGAAGTGGGTCTTGGCGTCATTCCTGCTGATGCTGTCAGCCGCAAGTTTGTCGATCTTGCCGGCTGGCTGAATCAGGCGGTGGCTGCAGCGGCTGACAATGTGACTTTTGTGGCTGCCGGCCTGCCCATGTCACTGAAAAAAGGAACCGGACAGTGATCACCACAATCGACTTACTCAGACACGGCGAAGTAGCAGGGAAACCGGCACTTTACGGCGAAACCGATGTGCCTCTCAGTGACAACGGTTTACAGCAGATGATGTCTCAAGTGCCTCATGTCAACGGCGCAGAGCGGCTCATTTCCTCTCCTTTGCAGCGCTGCCGCAAAGGTGCAGTGGCATTAAGTGAAGCCCTGACAGCCCCGCTGTCTTTGATGTCCGGCATCGCAGAATGCCGGTTTGGTGAGGTGGACGGCCTGCCCTTGGATGACGCAGGAGATAAGTGGCCGGCGATGGAAGCATTCTGGCAACAACCGGTTGCCTGTCCGCTGCCGGGAGGAGAACCCCTTGCAGAATTCCATCAGCGTGTGATGGACGCCTGGCATACCCTGCTGCACGATGTAAAAGGGCAACATTGTCTGGTTGTCACCCATGGCGGTGTGATTCGCCAGATCATCGCCCGGTTACTGAATATCGACTGGCAACAGGCCAGCGTATATCAACACCTGACTATCGGCTACGGCAGTCTGACCCGGATAACCATTGGCGATTATGCTGATGCCCTGCCTGCCATTCAGTTCATTGGCGTACCGCCACCGGCTGTAAACGGAGCAGACTGATAAATGGGATATAAAAGTCATACCACGTTAATGGTTCAGGGCACATCTTCCGATGCCGGAAAAAGTATGCTGGTTGCCGCCCTGTGCCGTTGTCTGAAGAACAGACAATACACCGTAGCCCCTTTCAAGCCGCAAAACATGGCCTTAAACAGTGCGGTAACAGCAGAAGGTGGTGAAATTGGCCGTGCGCAGGCAGTGCAGGCACAGGCTGCAGGCATTGCACCGCACACTGATATGAACCCGATTCTGCTGAAGCCATCTTCCGACACAGGCGCACAGGTAATTGTGCATGGTAAGGCCATTGGCAACATGCAGGCTGCGCCCTATCACCAGTACAAAACCATCGCCATGGAAGCTGTCATGGCATCGCACCGCAGACTCACCGCTAAGTATGAACGGGTAATTGTTGAAGGTGCAGGCAGTCCGGCAGAGATTAACCTGCGCGATCGTGACATTGCGAATATGGGCTTTGCCGAGGTTGCGGACTGTCCGGTTATTCTGGTTGCCGATATTGACCGGGGTGGTGTGTTTGCCCAACTGGTGGGCACCCTTGCGCTGCTCTCTGACAGTGAGCGTGAAAGAATATGCGGCATGGTGATCAACAAATTTCGCGGCGATATCAGTCTGCTGGAATCCGGACTGGCATGGCTTGAGAAGGAGACCGGTAAACCGGTTTTAGGAGTACTGCCTTACCTGCACAACCTGCAACTGGCCGCTGAAGATGCGATTCAGGCCTCTCAGTATACAAACCCTGAACAGGCGATTCTGAACGTGGTTGTGCCGGTTTTCAGCCGCATCAGCAACCACACAGATTTCGATATGTTGCGCACCCATCCGCAAATCAATCTGCAGTTTGTGCCGCAGCACAGTCCCTTACCTTCCGCTGATCTCATCATTTTACCGGGCAGCAAAAATGTTCGCGGCGATCTGGCACTGTTACACCAGTGCGGCTGGCACAACGATATTAACCGGCATCTGCGCTACGGGGGAAAAGTACTGGGAATTTGTGGCGGCTATCAAATGCTGGGTACAGACATTCACGACCCGGACGGAATAGAAGATAAAGCCGGCAGCAGTCAGGGACTGGGATATCTGCCTGTCTCCACCTGTCTCGAAAAAGAAAAACAACTGACCCGTGACGAAGGTCAGCTCTGTTTGCATCAGGCGGACAGTATTCCTGTCAGCGGCTATCAAATCCATGCAGGAAGAAGCACCGTTTCCCCGGGGCTGTCGCCCTTTGCCATACTAAAAAATGGCGGACAAGATGGCTGTATAAGCAAAGATAATCAGGTAGCAGGTACTTACTTACACGGAATTTTTGATTCGCCGGAAGCGTTACAGCACATTATTGACTGGGCAGGGTTAAAAACAGATTTAGCCGTGCCTTACGAGGTTCAACAGGAGCGGGAAATCGCGCGGCTTGCCAGTATGTGTGACGAATATCTGGACTGGACGCAACTTAACGCAATCCTGAATTTAACGTAATCCATTGTCAGCCGGTAACCACGCATAGTGCGTGGCGGTCATAAGATCAGTGACAGGCACAGCCCTGAAAACGTAAAAGGTACAAAAAATGAGTGAACAGGATAAACATAAAAAGCGCATGCAGGCGCAAAAAGAGAAAGTAGACGAGCGCATTGCACAGGCCACGGAAGAACGGGGCATATTGATTGTGATCACCGGAAACGGTAAGGGCAAGTCAACGTCAGGTTTCGGCACTGTCGCGCGGGCAGCAGGTCACGGTCTGAAAGCCGCCGTGGTACAGTTTGTCAAAGGCACCTGGCCTTGCGGCGAACGGGATTTGCTGCAACAGGTTGGTGTACCCTTCCACGTGATGGGAACCGGCTTCACCTGGGAAACTCAGGACAAAGACACTGATATTAAAGCCGCCACCAAAGCCTGGGAGCAGGCGAAGATCTGGCTCAACGATCCGTCCATTGATGTGGTCCTGCTGGATGAAATCACTTACATGCTGACCTACAAGTATCTTGACCTCGATGACGTTATTGAGACCCTGCAAAACCGCCCTGTGAACCAGAGCGTGGTCGTGACCGGACGTGCCTGCCACCGCGCAGTTATCGATATCGCAGATACCGTCAGTGAAGTGCAATCCCGCAAACATGCCTTCGACGCCGGCATTAAAGCGCAAAAAGGAATCGACTGGTGATGAGATTGCGCTTTCTGCTGCCTTTTCTCTGTTTATTTCTGTCTGTCGCCGTCCGTGCTGACGATATACAGAAACAACAACTCAGGTTAATCGTCCTGGCGCCGCATCTGGTTGAGTCAATGTATGAAATCGGTGCCGGCGATCAAATCATTGCCACCACCGACCATTCCGATTACCCGCAGGCTGCCTCATCCATTCCGAGAATTGGCAACTACGCCCGCTTACAGATTGAAAAAATTCTCCAGTTACGACCGGATGTTGTGGTTGCCTGGCGAACCGGTAACCCCGCTGAAGATTTACTGCGGCTGGAGAAATACAACATTAATGTGGTGTACACCCAACCGGGCAAACTGGAAGACGTGGCAGAAGAGATCCGCTTGTTAGGGCAAATCACAGGCCGGGACTCCACCGCCAACCGCATTGCAGATGACTATCTTATGCGTCTTGAGAAGTTAAAAAACACGTATAAATCTGCCGCGCCGGTGAGCGTATTTTATGAACTGTGGGCCCGGCCCCTTCGCACAGTAGCCGGCGAAGCCTGGTTGCAGCAACAAATCGCGGTATGTGGCGGAGACAATATCTTTGCCAGTATCGATGACGATTATCCTCAGGTCAGCCTCGAGCAGGTGTTGTCAGCCAGACCACAGGTCATTATTCAGCCTTCAACCCACGGACGGGGACAGCCGGACAAAATGGACTGGCAAAAGTGGCCCGGCATTCCCTCCGTAGAAAATGCATTCATTCTCACACCGGATGCAGACAAAGTTCACCGCATGACCACCCGCATGCTCGGGGAAGTGGAAAGTATGTGTGAAGGCATAGACAAAGCTCGTCAGTTTTACGCCTCTGATGAATGAATGGGTAGTCATCCCGCTGGTGTTGTGGCTGGCCCTGCTCCTTGACAGAGTATTGGGCGAACCAGCACGCTGTCACCCGCTGGTTGGCTTCGGAACCCTTGCCGGCAAGGTTGAGCATCTTCTTAACCGTGCCCCGGCGTCATCACTCAGTGTCGTCACCGGTTCGCTGGCGTTAGTATTACTTACCGCGCCGGCCTTTTGCCTGGTACTTTATTTACAATGGACGTTGAACGGCTGGCTGTACATTGCGTTCAGCGCACTCACGCTTTATTTATGTACCGGCCTGCAGAGCTTGCGTGTTCATGCGCTACAGATTGCCGGGCCGCTGAGCAGAGACGATCTCACCACCGCCAGACACTTTACCGGTTATATGGTTTCAAGGGATACAACCAGCCTGAGCAAAGACGAGATGGCCAGCGCCACGGTTGAATCCGTGCTGGAGAACGGGAATGACGCTGTTATCTCCGGGTTGTTTTATTTCGCAGCCGGAGGACCTGCATTCGCCCTGCTCCACCGGCTGGTGAACACGCTGGATGCCATGTGGGGCTACAAAAATGCCCGTTACTTTTACTTCGGCCGGGCAGCTGCTAAAGCTGACGATCTGATGGCATTGCCCGGCGCCTGGCTTACTGCCACAGGCTACTTATTACAAAAACATCCGGGACATTTGTTTACCAACCTGGCTAAGAGCCGGAAACAATCAGCGACCTATAAAAGCGCCAATGGCGGGCTGGTTATGGCTGCCGGCGCAAATACGCTGGGCGTGACCATAGGTGGCGGGACGCCGGTTTATCACGGCGTATCTGTGCCGGTACCGCTGCTGGGCAGGGGAAGCAAACCAGAGCCGGAGCATATCCGGCAAAGTCTCACTCTGGTAAGTAAAGCTGCGGAGATATTCTGTGTCGTAGCATCTCTCTTTTCCGCCATATTCGCTGCCGGGGCACTTTCATTTTGACGTCATCACCTTTAACTCCATTATCTTCTCCGTCACCGCTTGAGCATGGTGGCCGCCTGCATACAATCGCACAGCAATATAACCGGCCGGTTGCAGACTGGCTGGACATATCCACTGGTATTGCGCCGGAAAGTTATCCGCTACCGGATTTACCGTCTTCAGCCTGGCACCGTCTGCCCGAAATTACCCCTTCGTTTCTTAAGGCAGCCTCAGACTATTATGGCTGTGAAAGCCTTTTGCCGGTTGCTGGGTCACAGAGCGTTATTCAGCACTTACCTGCCATAGTCAGCCGCGCCGGTCGCAAACCACCCCGTGTATGGGTGCCGCACCCCGGTTACAAGGAACATGAAAAAGCCTGGGCAGACATCGGCGTACCGGTTTACCGGTACCGGCATCTCCCTCATCTGACCGCACTTAAAAGCGGCGATATTGTTGTAGTGATAAACCCGAACAACCCGACAGGCATACTTGAAGAGAGAGCCACACTCGCTACCGTTCAGGAACAACTGCATGCGCTGAACGGCCTCCTCATCATTGACGAGGCGTTTATGGACTGCACACCGGAACATTCCATGTTGGAGTCTCTGCACGGGGAAAACTTAATGGTATTGCGCTCGGCAGGGAAGTTCTTTGGTCTTGCCGGCATCCGCGCCGGCTTTTTGTTTGCATCCCGTCAATGGCGGGAGCGTTGCTCAGCGGTACTGGGCCCCTGGCAGATTAACGGGCCGGCATTGCATGTGCTGGAGTCAGCATTTAACGATGTATCATGGCAATCTGCTCAGCGCCGGCAGCTCAACGAGTCTGCAATGTGGCTTGGTAAACTACTGACAACGCACTTCGGCGTTAAATGTATGGGCACGCCGCTCTTTTGCACCATGCCACATCCCCGCGCTCCGGACCTGTTTGCAGCATTCTGTGCAGAGGGGGTTTATCCCCGTCTTACCGATGAGAAAGACGCTCTGCGGTTTGGTATGGTCACTGTTTCGCAAAGACCTCGCCTGGCACAAGTTGTCGCCAGGGTGAGCGGGATCATGGAAAGGCCGTAAATTTAGTAGCAAACCGCCTGTTCACATTGACTTTAGCTTCTCCTGTTTGTAAGGTTGCGCCCGCTGTTTCAGGTGCTTACCGGTACACACCGATGTGTATTTGGGTAAGGTAAACGGGAAGTGTGGTTCTAATCCACCGCTGCCCCCGCAACGGTACAATGCAGTTAATGCATTCAGCCCGACACCGGCCTGTCAGACAGTTTTTTACGAATGAAGCGGAGGGCTTCATCGGATTGCATTGTTCGTGACTACCTTATGCATTTCATTCCTGCATGTAACACCATGCCGGATGTTCAGGCTAAACTGACTTTACGTTTCCGCACTCCCTTTCCCTCCTTCAATCGTTGACACCAATAAGATTGAGGAACACACATGAAAACCAGCAAACTGGCCCTGGCCGTTGCTATGAGCTGCGCTGCTACATCTGTGATGGCGGCAGACGCAGGCAGTACAGAAGACACTATTGAACACGTTGTCGTTTCAAGCCGTATTGCCACGCCACTGCGGCAACTGGCAACCTCCGTATCTGTTGTTACGCAGGAAGAAATCGAACTTCGCGGTTATGCCAACCTGGCAGAAGTACTGCGCATTCAGCCATCCATTCATGTGACTGACAGCGGCGGTATCGGTTCGACTTCGGCACTGCGGATCCGTGGTGAAGAAGGTTACCGTACGCTTATCCGTATTGACGGCGTGGACATCTCTGATCCTACCGGCACACAGGTTCAACCTCATGTTGGTCAGTTACAGAGCGCCAATGTGTCGCGGGTAGAGATCCTCCGTGGTACACAAGGCCTGGTATACGGCGCAGATGCCGGTGGTGTTATCAACATCCAGACCGGCCGTGTTGAACAAGGTACATTTGGCAGCGTGTCCGCCTCTGCCGGCGCGTATAACACCAATAACATTGCCGGTGAAGTGGGTGCAGGTACAGAACGGGTTGATGGGTATTTGTCAGTATCTGATTACTCAACGGATGGCTTTAACGCACGTCTGGACGACACCACCCTGCAGGATGATGACGGTTATGAAAATACCACCGTGCACGCCCGCGTGAATGTTCGTCCGGTTGAAGATTTATCTCTGGGTTTTGTTGTCCGTAATAACGACGGTGAAGGTGAGTATGACCATTGCTACAGCGATGGTTACGTAGACGACTGTCAGAGCAATTTCAAACAGACCAACTTTCGCGTAAATGCTAACTACGAAACAGATTCAGGTAACCAGCAACTGGCGTACTCGAGAAGCCTGGTAGAGCGTGAAAACCTGACTCTCGGCGAGCAAAGCTACTTCACGAAAGGGAATATCGAGCGGGTCGAATATCTGGGTAATACGCAGTTAAATGCTGAGAACAACGTAGTTTACGGTATCGACTGGGAGGAAGAGAGCATTACATCTTCCGGAGAAAGCCGTACACAGACCGGTTACTATGCCGAACTACAAAGCGAATTCACTGAAAACTTATTTACCACCGCCGGCGTTCGCTACGATGATAACGAAGATTTTGGCGAACATGTCAGCTTCCGTCTCAGTTCTGCATACATCTGGGCGCTGGAACAGGGTGATTTGAAATTACGTGGAGCATACGGAACGGGTTTCCGCGCGCCGAGCCTGTACGAAATTCAGTATAACCGTGATTTCGGTTATGCCCCTGCTTCAGACATCGATTTGAAAGAAGAAACCTCCGAAGGTTACGAGATCGGCCTGCAATTTACCCCGTCTGAAGGCACATCTGTTGAGGTGGTTTACTTCGATCAAAAAATCGAAGACGCCATTTCTTTTGATCTCGCCACTTACTCCGGCTATCTGCAGGAATCCGGCACGTCGTATTCTGACGGTGTCGAGCTGATTGGTCAGTGGGCGGTAACAGACGCCTGGTTACTGAAAGCTAACTATACCTATAACGATACCGAAGATGCCACCGGCGCTCAGCGAAGCCGCCGGCCGCGGCAACTGGGTTCACTAGGGGTTATGTATCAGTACGAAGCACTGACCGCAGAAGCTAACGTCCGTCTGGTCGCTGATGCTGTCGACAGTGGCGTCAAGCTGAAAGACTATGCACTGGTAGATGTAAGCGCACGTTACAGTGTTAATGAGCACCTGGACGTATTTGGTCGCGTTGAAAACGCGCTGGATGAAGATTACCAGGGCGCATCAGCATTCCGTTCACGTGGACGGGCAGCCCACGTAGGTCTGACTTACGCATTCTGATAGTTGTGCATTAATACAGACAAAAATGGCTGCCCCGGGCAGCCATTTTTTATTGCTGTGATTTTACCGGTTGATTTGGCTCACCGATAATAGCGATAACATCATTATGATAACCGTCTGACGTTTTATATTCCCTGTAGCCTTTTGATACAGCAAAAGCCAGAATATATTCCTCGCCGTTAATCTCATGAATACCTGCACCTTTGTGCCCGTCACCACCTTTACTGATGATATCCGGCAACGTGATTCTGTCACCGGTTCGCCAGTTTGCATTGTCAGTGGTACTGATCACATGCCCGTTCCTGTCGGTGTACAGACCAAATATACCGTCATTTTCCCCGCCGGTGACATCCTCCAGCATTTGTTTAAACTCGGGTCCGCTGTCGAAGACCAGTCCAATCCCACCATTTACCTGACCGTCTGCGGTAATCGCTGCGTTGTAAATGTAGGTTTGCTTACCCTCATAGTAATGACAGGGCACGAATTCTGATACACAAAACTGCTGCGAGCTTTTCAGGTTAAACACCTGTCCGGCCCCAGTATCAGCATGAACCGTGGTTCCTTCCAGCGCTTTCATTGCCGGACGGGAAACAGCAACGATTTTTCCATCCCGGTCATAAATATACAGGCCGGTATAAACAGTATAGAGATCGTTAATATAGCCAAGCACGCCGGCCATTGCCGCAGCATCATCAGGGGAACTCCGGCGCTTGTTAAGTACACTCTGAAACAACCCTGTGAGTGCCCACCAGCGGCAATCGTTCGCCCGCTCATAAAGATTTCTGTCCATGATATCGATGGCAAGAGCAGCCTGAAAAATCAGTCCGTCGTAATGCGTGTTCAGCGCAGTATTCATCAACTGATTTACTGAGTCGGTAAAAATTGACTGCATTTGCCGGCCAATTTGCCGGATCTCTTCCAGAATGGGAATAAACTCGTCAGCATCACTGCGGGCAGCAGCTATCCGTCCGTTAAGCACAACGAGATCCAAATCCTCAGTCACAATTTTCGCCTTGTGACGTATGTTACTCAATGCCGGTGAAAAGCCGCGCCAGCGCTGAACATCGTCACTGTTTCCTTCACTGTTCTCAGGATGTGCCGACATGCTGGCAAACGGCAGCAAAACACATCCTTGCCAGCCAAGCCCCGCATAGCCCTGATAGCCACGCGTGCGGGCTACGGTGCAGTAGTACTCATGCTTACCCAGAGTAATGATCTGATTACTGCGACTGACATTCAGCGCCGTCCCCCGTGGTAGCACAGTTTCGTCAGCCGACACCAGTGTATTTCCCTGCTTATCGAGCAATGCCATGATCGCACCGGACCCGTCATCCAGATCGGCAAACAAACTGCGCATCTCACCTTCCAGTTTGAAACTCATGCATAAAACGCCGGTAACACATTGGGTTTCAGGATCTTTCACAGGCGCAAGGAAAAGGGAGGACAGGGGAAAGGCTGGCCTCAGAGGAGAATAGCGACAAATTTCCAGATATTCATGTTCGCCGGTCAGTACTTCTGCAATCACCGGATCATCGCCGGAAATATCTGCGCCTGTATCCATCTGTGCTTTTAACTGTCCGGTCTCATCAAACAACATAATGTCATCATAGACAGAATACTTGGCAGCATATTCAGTCAGGCGTTTCACAATGGCATACGTATCCGGCCCGTGATCTGTGCTATCACTAAGGAATGCCAGTATGTCAGCATCTGTTGCCAGAAATCCAACGTCTGCAGTGCGTTCAAACAGATTTCGGACTGGTATATCAATCAGCGTTTGCGCAACAGCCTGATTTTTTACTCCGCATTGCTGCGTGTTTTCAGACAGCAGATTGTCTATGAGAATTTCCTGCAGTTCGCTGAATTCGGCTTTTGTTTCAAGCATATTGCTGAGCAAACTCTGGGGTACATTCAGAGAATTGATTTTGCCGACCAGTGCCACCTTATCCCACCAGCTGTTGAGACTGACCAGATTCGATTTATGACCGGATACTGTTGTAAAAATATCGAGGAACTGACTTTTATTATTTTTGAGTAGCGCTTCCACTGTGACACCTTATACTTTAGTATAAATTATTGTTTTTTATCAGCATTTTTAAATTACCCTAGCAGATATTAAAACGCCGGTTTGTATAAATTTTGTTAAACATGGCTTTTTTTTAAACTTTTTTATGCGTCCTGCCAGTGCAAGTTGTTAAAAGGACTTCCCCTTAACAGACGGATATTCAGCGCAAGTGACCGCAGCAGATGTTGGACATGCACAATGTTTTGTGTATCAATCGGTGGGACAAACTTGTTTGGAAAAATAACGATGATAATGAATACCCGTAAAGCCCGTTTGAGTATTGCCGTTGCTGCTGCCGTTTTTGCGCTGTCAGCCTGCTCAAAAGCACCGGAAACGACAACCCCCCATACACCTGAAGCGCAATCTGCTTCTGAAAAGTCCGGCCAGTTGCTGGTCGACCCTGCCCGACTATCTATTTATAAGCCTGTCGAATTAACGACTGATCTGTCACGTTTTTCTGATGATCAGAAGGCCATGCTTTCGCTGCTCATCGATGCCTCTGTCATCATGGACAGACTTTTCTGGAAGCAGGCGTTCAGTGGCGATAAAGATACGTTCCTGAAGTCTTTCAGTAACGAAGACGTTGCCCGTTTTGCAGATATTAATTATGGCCCCTGGGATCGCCTGAACGGTGACGCCGCTTTTCTTAAAAACACAGACAGCAAGCCTGCCGGCGCAGAATTCTATCCTCACGACATGACTAAAGAGGAGTTCGCTGCAGCAGACTTTGCAGATAAGGACGGCCTTTATTCGCTGGTAAAACGCAAGGACGACGGCTCCCTTCATAGCGTACCTTACTCAGACGCATACAAACCTGAGCTTACCGAAGCGGCGGCGCTGCTGAGAAAAGCCGCAAAACTGGCCGGCAATGAAGAATTTGCGAATTACCTGAATTTGCGGGCAGACGCCCTGTTAAGCAACGATTATTACGCGTCTGATATGGCCTGGATGGACATGAAAACCAATCCTGTTGAACTGGTGATTGGCCCCATTGAAACCTACGAAGATCAGCTTTTTGGTTACCGTGCCGCCTTTGAAGCTTATGTTCTGATAAAAGACCTGGCCTGGAGTGACAAACTGTCTAAGTACGCGCAGTTTTTGCCGGAGTTGCAAAAAGGCTTACCGGTACCGGATGCCTATAAAGCAGAAATGCCCGGCTCCGATGCTGATTTAAACGCCTATGATGTCATCTACTATGCAGGCCACTCCAATGCAGGCAGTAAAACCATAGCGATTAATCTGCCTAATGATGAACGGGTACAACTGGCGAAAGGAACACGTCGTTTGCAGCTTAAAAACGCCATGCGCGCCAAGTTCGACGAAATCCTCATGCCCATTGCAGATGAACTTATCAACCCTGAACAGCGCAATCACATCACCTTCGACGCATTTTTTGCCAATACTATGTTCCATGAAGTTGCTCATGGTCTGGGTATCAAAAACACGCTGGACGGCAGCAGCACCGTCCGTGCCGCACTGAAAGAACATGCATCAGCCCTTGAAGAAGGGAAAGCTGACATTCTCGGTTTATACATGGTGCAGAGCCTGCTGGAAAAAGGCGAGATCACAGAAGGTGTGCTTGAAGATTATTACGTAACTTTTCTTGCAGGGATTTTCCGCTCCGTGCGTTTCGGTGCCAGCTCTGCCCACGGTAAAGCCAATATGATCCGGTTTAACTTCTTTGCTCAACAAGGTGCGTTTACCAAAGATGAAGACGGCTACTACAGCGTAAACATGGAAAAAATGGGCAGCGCGGTAGAGGCATTAAGCCGGTTGATTTTAACTTATCAGGGTGACGGCGATTACGACGGTGTTGCAAAACTGGTGGACGAAATGGGGGTCATAAAACCTGAATTAGCGTCTGACCTGGCGAAGCTCGAAGCCGCTAATATTCCTGTCGATATTACCTTTAAACAAGGTAAAGACGTTCTGGGTTTGTAGAAATTAAAAAGCCCTGCATGTTATTGCAGGGCCTGGCGGGAGGTCACAATTCTCTGTGACTTCCTGCTTATTCCAGTGCAGTTTTCAGCTTTTCAGTGTACGGAGGCCAGCCCAGCGGCTTACCGGCCAGTACGTGCAGATGAATGTGATAGACCGTCTGACCACCGAACTCATTGCAGTTCATTACCGTACGATAGCCCTGCTCTGCGAAGCCCTGTTCTGCGGCTACTTTCGCAGCCACATAACTTAAGTGCCCGACCACGGCACGGTCCTCTTCTGCAATGTCGTTAATGGTTGCGATGGGCTTTTTCGGGATCACCAGAAAGTGCACCGGCGCCTGCGGATTAATGTCTTTGAATGCCAGCGCCAGATCATCTTCATAAATGATATCAGCGGGAATTTCTTTGTTGATGATTTTCGTAAAAATAGTCTCTGACATTCTAATTCTCCATGCAGGTTAAGCGAACACGAACCAAAGCAACACCGCGCCTAAAATCATGCGGTAGATAACAAACGGCAGCATGCCGATGCGGGAAATCCAGCTCAGGAACAGGAAAATACATAAATAGGCACTGATGAACGAGAATGCCGCACCGTACAGCAACGCGCTCCAGTCTACTGCTGTCGTCGCCTGAACTAAATCAAAGGTTTTCAACGTACCTGCTCCCAGAATGACCGGAATAGACAGTAAGAAAGAAAACCGTGCACAACTCTCGCGGTCCAGACCTAACATCAATCCGGCCGTCATCGTAATGCCAGAGCGTGATGTGCCCGGGATCAGCGCCATCACCTGAGCGATACCAATGATGATCGCCTGTTTCATGGTGATGTTTTCCAGCGACTGTGTGTGTGTCGCTTTAACGTCGGCATACCACAGTAAGAGTCCAAAAATAATGGTTGTGGCCGCTATCACCAGCGCTGTTCTGGCATTCATTTCAATCCAGTCATCCAGTGCCAGGCCCACAAGCACTGCGGGAATGGTCGCCAGAATGACATACCAGGCAAGCTTGCTGTCGGTATTCTGGTTCTTTGTGAATCCCCGGGTCAGCCAGGCCACTGTCATTTGCGCGATCTCCTGACGGAAGTACAGCATAACAGCCAGTAAACTGCCCACGTGAACAGCCACATCAAAGGCCAGCCCCTGACTGTCCCAGCCAAGCAGTTCCGCCGGCAACAACAAATGTCCCGAACTGCTGATTGGCAAAAATTCAGTTATTCCCTGGATCAGGGCAAGAATAATAATTTCAAAAAGCGTCATCCCTAAGAATCACTCCATGTAAAATCGATTGGCCATAGCCGTTGGGAAGTTTGATCGTATTCCTGCCACAACTGCCGGTAGGTTTTTCCTGTTACGGGGTGCACGTGGTCAGGCAACAGTTCTGCAAGGGGTTGCAGTACAAATGCATTGTGCAAAATTTCTGCCCTCGGCAACGCAACAGGGTGCGTTGTCACTACGTTGTCGTAGGTTAATAGATCTAAATCCAGAGTGCGAGCACAATACTTTTTTTCACTGTGAGTCCGGCCATTTTCACGCTCAATCGCTTTCAGCGTGGCATTCACATCACCGGGACTTAAAGTCGTTTCAGCACTGATCACACAGTTATAAAACGGTGAACCATCAAAGCCAACCGCTTCACTTTCAAACATTCTGGAACACGTTACCGCAGAAAAGTGACGTTTTAAATAAACGTACCCTTGTCTGGCGTACCAGGTACGCTGAACATTTGTGCCCAGACTGATGGTAATAAGGTGCATCAGTCACCACGACTCTGTTCAAAGACAACTGTCACTGTATTTACATCCGGCAGAATATCCGGCTTGGTTATCGCCAGCTTAATGTGCGCTACAGGAAAGCCTTTCAAGACAGCGTTAATCACGTGGCCGCCCAGGGCTTCAAGCAACTCAAAGGTCTGATCGGCGGCGGCATCCTGAATGGCTTTTGCCAGCAATGCATAATCAATGGTGTCTTTTACATCATCGCTTTGCATTGCCGCAGACAGATCGGCCTGCACGGTCACGTCAAACAGTAGTGTGGTTTTGCGGGTCCGCTCCCAGTCATACACCCCGATCAGGGTATCAACTTTAAGACCGGACAGAATAATGTGTTGCGTTTGTGGCATAGGTTACAGCGCCTGCGGCTCGCCTTACAGTGGTGGCCGCCACTTTACCACAACTGCCCCTGCGGTCACTAAACCTTGCTGGTATTTTACCTGCGATTCCTGTTAGTCTGCGTGCATGTAACGTATTGATAGTGTCTGCAACAAATGATCGCCCTGGTAATTCTTATGGTCTGTATCGCTTACCTGATGGGTTCGCTTTCCAGCGCCGTTGTGGTTTGCCGGTTATACCAGCTTCCTGATCCCCGTGCCGCCGGTTCAAATAACCCCGGGGCCACCAATGTATTCAGACTCGGCGGCCGCGTTCCGGCAGCGCTGGTATTGTTCATGGACGTGTTTAAAGGCACGGTGCCGGTGTATTGCAGCTACTGGATGGGCATTGAACCTGTTGCTCTGGGTTTTATTGGCGTTGCGGCCTGTCTGGGACACATTTTTCCGCTGTACTTCGGCTTCAAAGGTGGCAAAGCAGTGGCTACCGCTTTTGGTGTTCTGTTACCACTGGGCCCGGAACTGGCAGGCTTGCTGATCCTGACCTGGCTGCTGGTCATGTTTGTCTGGGGCTATGCCTCTCTGGCAGCCATTATTGCGGTAAGTCTGGCGCCTTTATTTACCTGGTTTATCAAACCTATGTACACCGTTCCAGTGATCATGTTGTCGGTGCTCATTATCTTTCGGCACAAAGACAATATTCAACGCCTGCTCAAAGGTGAAGAAAGTAAAGTGTGGGATAAAGTACGTTTAAAATAAAACCGCACACTGCCAGAATAACGGATGTGACCGGTTTACCGGCAAACTCTTCATTTCTTTCTGTAATCTGAGAAAACATCATGCATTTTCAGGCGCAAACCCGCTTGCAGTTCATCATTTTCATGCTGGTCTGTGCCGCGTTTACCAACATCTATATTACTCAACCGGTACTTCCTGTACTCCGTCAGGAGTTTAATACTGACCTGGTCATGGTGTCTTTCACGGTATCGGCAGTGGTGTTGGGCATAGCGCTGGCAAACCTGCCTTTCGGATTAATATCAGATAAATTTCCGGTTCGCCCCGTCATCGCAACAGGCGGAACCGCCATTGTTCTGTGCGGACTGATTTGTGCGGCCACAGACAACCTGAATGTACTGATTGCCGCAAGATTCGTACAGGGTATCTTCGTTCCGTCACTGACAACCTGTATCGTTGCCTGGCTTTCCCGCTCACTGCCCCCTGAAAAATTGAATGTTGTGATGGGTGCTTACGTGTCAGCCACCGTTGCCGGCGGTCTAGGCGGCCGGTTACTGGGTGGTTGGGCGTTTTCTCCGGAGCACTGGCGTTATGCATTTGTTGCAACCAGTCTGTTCACGCTCATTGCCTTTTCGCTGGCTCTGTACGGTCTTCCACGTGATAAGCGCGAAAAGTCTGACCCGAAAGCGCCCGCAGTCCGTTACATTCAACTTGTCAGGCAGTGGCCGCTTTTACGACTGTACCTGTGTGCGCTGAGCGGATTCGGCATCTTCTCATCAGTATTTAATTTTCTGCCTTTTCACCTTACTCAGCCGCCTTTTGCATTCACCACTGAAGACACCACCCTGCTTTATCTGGTGTATCTTACCGGCGTGATGATTGGTCCGGTGACAGGCAAGCTCAGTAACCGCATTGGCAGCGGCAACACCTTACTGACAGGTGCTGCTGTGCTGTGTGTTTCCCTGTTGATGTTGTTGCTTCCCTCGGTGCTGGCTGTCACTGCCGGGCTGATTTTACTGTGCGCAGGTTTTTTCACCATTCATGCCGCTGCTGTAGGTGCACTGAACAGTAAACTTACCGGCGGACAAGGCCGTGCTAATGCTCTGTACACACTATTTTACTATGTAGGAGGCTGGGCCGGTATCACCCTGTCCAGCCTTTTGTACAAGCATTTCGGATGGAATACGCTAGTAGGTGTACTGCTGGTTCTTCTGATCATTCCGGTAACCGCTGGGTGCTTCGAGCGACGCTTCAGCCCCCGCGGTGCGGGTCAGATTACTGCTCAGCCAGACCAAGATTAAAGGTGTCGCTGCCACTGTCTGTTTCAGGCACATATTCCAGCTTCATCAGCTTTGCCAGACCAGGATAAATTTCCAGGTTTTTCATCGGCGGTATGGTCGCCCCCTGTCTGAAATCAGGGCCTGCAGCAATAAAGGTGGCAGCCATGTCTTCCAGTGATGCATCAAAACCGTGAGCGCCTTTACCGTCGTGGGTGCTGTCGCTGACAAAGTAGCCCGGAGGCCGGATTTCCAGCATGATGTCGCCGGTACGCTGATCCCGTTCCATATGAACGCTGGCTCTGCGTGAATCGGACATCACCGAATAACGCCCTTTAGCAGCATCTTCTAAAGACGCCTTCAGCGTACTGATTTCCTGCTCCGTTGTGCCTTTTTTACCATAGATAAGTACCTGTGAACCGCGGGTCTCAACAGCAAACTTGTCGCTGATCCCAAGCTCAGCCTCTACCACCTTGCTTTCCTGGCGGATAGCCGTCATACCGTGATCAGACACCAGCACCAGGTTAACCGGGATATCCAGCTGTTTGATTCTGCCATAAAGCTGGCCAATCAGACCGTCTATGAGCTGAACAGCGTCGTAGGTTTCTTTAGCATCAGGCCCGAAATCGTGCCCTTGCGTATCCACCAGTGAAAAGTAGCCCGCAATGAAATGCGGACGCGATACTTCAGGTAAAGACAACCATTCGGTTATCTGATCAATTCTTCCCTGATAATCCGCATATTTAGAGTAGTGATAGTGATAAGACGGCAGATTGCCGTTAATTCTGGCATCAGATTCCGGCCAGAAATACGTAGCCGCCTTCAAACCGTTAAACTCCACCAGATTCCAGAAAGGCATACCAGATAACCAGGTCGAATCGCCGTGACCTTTTCCCATAGAATATCGGGCATAACTGTCTTTTACAGGGCGGGATTTGTCGTAAAAAGCGTTATTTACGATACCGTGGTGAACGGGCAATAAACCGGTGATTATAGAAATATGATTGGGAAATGTGCTGGACGGGTACACCGGAATCATCTTCTCTGCCCGTACCCCGTCTTTCGCAATTTGTGCAATATTGGCCGCGTTGTGTTTTTCCACATAATCGTGGCGAAAACCATCTATGGATATCATCACCACATAAGGCGTGTCATCCTTCGCCTGCACGCCGGTTGTCAGTACAGCCAGCAAAAGTGTTGCCCACAGTCCTTTTCGTTTCATTGTTTTTTCCGTCTTTTAATACTTGGCACAGTATAAAAGTGGACTATGACAACAACAATTCACTGACCGCAAAGTTCGCGACTTACACCGCGGGCAGAGAATCCAGTGGCCAGCGGGGTTTGGCGGCGGCGGATAAATCACAGAATTGTCCGGCCTTTAAGCGCTGCATGCCGGCATAGGCAATCATGGCGCCGTTATCGGTGCAAAAAGCAAGTCCCGGATAGAACACCTCGCCACGGAGTTCTTTCATCAGCGATTCCATGGACTCACGCAAATACGTATTGGCACTGACACCACCGGCAATGACCAGCCGCTTCAGACCGGTTTGTTTAAGCGCGCGCTTGCACTTAATGATAAGGGTATCAACAACAGCTTCCTGAAAGGCGAACGCAATATTCGCTTTGGTTTGTTCCGAGCCGTCGGCATCGCGGATGGTGTTAGCGGCAAAGGTTTTTAATCCGCTGAAGCTGAAATCCAGACCGGGGCGATCTGTCATCGGACGGGGAAATTTATAGTGTCCACCCTCACCTTTTTCTGCCAGCTTTGCCAGCAGCGGACCGCCAGGGTAATCCAGACCCAGTAACTTGGCGGTTTTATCGAAAGCTTCACCTGCAGCATCGTCGATGGACTCACCCAGCACTTCGTACTGACCAATCCCCTGCACATTCACCAGCATCGAGTGACCACCTGATACCAGCAGCGCTACAAAAGGAAACGCGGGAGCATTTTCTTCCAGCATAGGAGCCAGCAAATGCCCTTCCATGTGGTGTACACCCACGGCCGGTATATTCCATGCATAAGACAGTGCGCGACCTACGGATGAGCCTACTAATAATGCACCAACAAGGCCCGGTCCCTGAGTAAATGCGATGCCGTCCAGGTCTTCACCTTCAGTAGCCGCGTCTTTCAATGCTTTGCGGATCAGTGGTATGATCTTACGCACATGATCGCGGGATGCCAGTTCGGGAACCACACCACCATAGTCGGCGTGCAGTTTAACCTGACTGTATAATTCGTGGGACAACAATCCTTTTTCGTCATCATAAACCGCGATGCCCGTTTCGTCGCAGGATGTTTCGATACCCAGAATACGCATTGATAAACCTCTTTATGGTGGTGCAGGGCGGGCAAGTTTACCGTTATTCGTTCACCCTGAAAACGGTAAATGCGAGGATCGCGAATCAGATTCAGCTAAAAATCTGCGATCGCTGGTTAATTTATTAACACTACCGGCTTTACTTTCCCTTCAGAAAAGAATAGAATTTCGCACCATTTTTAACCCGGGTGTCGATTTATCGCACACTTTCACGCCCGGCTACAGTCTTGAAAATTTTGAGGTGAGAATTTAATGCCTATCGTTAAAGTTAGAGAAAACGAGCCGTTTGATGTCGCTCTTCGTCGTTTTAAACGCTCTTGTGAAAAAGCAGGTGTTTTGTCAGAAGTTCGTCGTCGTGAGTTCTTCGAAAAGCCTACTTGGGAACGTAAGCGTAAAAAAGCGGCTGCTAAAAAGCGTCATCTGAAAAAGCTGGCTCGCGAAAACGCACGTCGCGTAAAACTCTACTAAGATAGTGTTGGCTTAACAAAGGTGCCTTAAGGCACCTTTGCTGTCTCAGGACCACTGAAAAAGTGATTCCCGTCCTGCCCGCCCTGTCCTTCTGATAAGCCCGACATCAGGAAAGAAAATACTATGGCTTTAATTGACGATTTAAAAAACGCACAAAAAGATGCCATGCGCGCTAAGGAAAAATTGAAACTTGGCACAATTCGTATGGCACTGGCCGCCATCAAGCAAAAAGAAATTGATGAGCAAATCACTGTAGATGATACCGCCATTCTGGCTATCTTAACCAAAATGGTTAAGCAGCGTGCCGACGCGGCCGCCCAGTATGATCAGGCAAATCGTGATGATCTGGCCAGCACAGAACGTGCGGAAATCGTAATTTTAGAATCTTTCCTGCCACAACCGCTTACTGATGAAGAAGTGGCTGCTCTGATTGACGAAGCTATGGCTGCAACCGGTGCCACCGGCATGCAGGATATGGGTAAAGTCATGGGTGCATTGAAGCCAAAAGTTCAGGGTCGTACAGACATGGGCGCACTGAGTGGAAAAATCAAAGCGCGTCTGAACGCGTAACCCCCTGAGTCAGTTCAGATAGCCGTTTAAAAAGATCAGGCGCAATACGAAAAGGTTGCGCCTTCTTCTCTCCCTGATAAAGTAACCCACGTTTGCTGACCCTTCTGACGCTCAGGCACTGATCAGCTGTTACTGTTTCTGTTATATACCCGTAGGTTACATATACTGCATGTCCGGAAGAATTCCCCGCGATTTTATTGATGATCTGTTAGCCCGTACCGATGTTGTCGACATTGTGGACAGCCGTGTGAAACTGAAAAAAGCGGGTAAGAATTATCAGGCCTGTTGTCCGTTTCATAATGAAAAAACCCCGTCTTTTACCGTCAGTCAGGACAAGCAGTTCTATCACTGTTTTGGCTGTGGCGCTCACGGCAATGCAATCTCCTTTATCATGGAATTTGACCGGCTGGAGTTTGTAGAGGCGATTGAAGAGCTGGCACGGCTACACGGGTTAGAGATCCCGCGGGAACAGAGCAGCCGGCCTGCAATGACAGAAGAGAAGCGTCAGCAGCAACAGGATGACTATGCGCTGATGGAATCTGTCACCCGCTATTTTCAGCAGCAGTTAAGACAGCATGCCAACAGCCCCAAAGCAATTGACTACCTGAAAGGTCGCGGCTTATCCGGTGATATTGTGAAGCACTGGGAAATCGGCTACGCCCCGTCAGAATGGGATGGCGTACTGAAAACCTTCGGCACAGATCCCCAACGGGTTCAGCAGTTGCTGGATCTGAAACTGGTAAACAAAAATGATCGCGGCAAGACGTATGATTTCTTCCGTGACCGGATCATGTTTCCTATCCGCGATCGCCGTGGCAGAGTGATCGGCTTTGGCGGCCGGGTGCTGGATGACGGCGGCCCGAAATACCTTAACTCTCCGGAAACACGGATTTTCCACAAAGGCTACGAATTGTTTGGTTTTTATCAGGCGAAACAAAGCCAGCGCCATCTTGATAAAGTGGTGATAGTGGAAGGCTACATGGATGTGGTAGCGCTGAGCCAGTTCGATATCCATATTGCCACGGCAGCACTGGGCACGGCGACAACGCCGGAGCACCTCAGTATGCTGATGCGCACCACTTCCCACATTGTGTGCTGTTACGACGGTGACCGTGCCGGGCGTGAAGCTGCCTGGCGGGCACTTGAAAATGCATTACCCGCATTAAAAGATGGAGTGAAACTGACATTCCTTTTTCTTCCCGACGGTGAAGATCCGGATACCATGGTTCGCCAGACGGGCAAAGATACTTTTATGACATTACTCGATGACGCCATGCCCTTATCGCGGTTCTTCTTTGAGTCACTACTGAAACAACATGAAGTCGGCACGCCGGAAGGAAAAGTGGCGTTGAAAGCCGCTGCGCAGCCTTTGATAGACCAGGTACTGGGTGACAGTCAGAAAGCCATGTTGCAGGAAGAGCTGGCGAAACATGTGGGTGAATATGACCGCTTTCGTTTGCAGCAGGATATGCAACAGGCAAAGCAAAAGTCGTCAAAACCAAAGGACTCCCACTACACCCAACAAAAGACCCAAATATCGCCGGTCCGCACGATGGTGCGGTTACTGCTGGATAACCCGGCACTGGCTGCCAGACACACCCACTGCTCGCCGCAGGTACTGGCACAAAGTGGTGTTGCCGGTATCCACGTACTCATCGACATTCACGGGTATTGTTTAAATAATCCACAATCCACCACCGCCCAGGTCCTTGAAAACTTCCGTGACCATCCCCATTCTTCTGTCATCGCGAAGTTGCTGTTACAGGAACACCTGATTAAGGAAGATGACGCAGATACCGTGTATTGCGACAGTTTTGCAAAGCTGCTCGACTGGCATTTCGACAGCAGAATTGAGACGCTGATTTCACGGTCGCGTATGCAGCCGCTTTCTCAGGAAGAGAAAACAGAATTGACCTTATTGATGAAAGAACGTCAGAAGTCGTAGCTTACGAGGCCGCCGGATAAAGTTCTGGCGAAAAATCATGCTGAACGTCTGGTCAAAAATGGTGTCTTTCTGTTATACTGACTAATTCGCTGCAAGCAGACTTTATAGAAAACATCGGGCTTACCTTGATGCAATCTTGAGACGTATAAGATGCATAATTCAGGCCGAAATTACAATAGCCGATGTTCTGACAGGTGCGGTAACAAACGATAGCAAGCATGGACAAGACGGGATTTTTCCGGCTCTTGAACGTGCTTTTTTGCTTATTAATTCAATGTGAGAAGTGTAGGTTATATGGCTCAAAGCAAGCAGTCTCAGATTAAACTCCTGATTGCAAAAGGTAAAGAACAAGGTTACTTAACTTTTGCAGAAGTAAACGACCACCTGCCACAAGATATCGTCGATTCAGATCAGATCGAAGACATCATTAGTATGATCAACGATATGGGTATTCAGGTTTCAGAGTCCGCACCGGATTCCGATGAATTACTCATGCAAGAAACCACCGCTGATGAAGATGCCGCTGAAGCTGCAGCTCAGGCGCTGGCAACCGTAGAAAGTGAAATTGGCCGTACAACCGACCCTGTCCGCATGTACATGCGTGAAATGGGTACCGTTGAACTGTTGACCCGTGAAGGCGAAATCGAAATCGCCAAGCGTATCGAAGACGGTATCAACCAGGTACAGTGTTCTGTTGCAGAATACCCTGAAGCCATCACTTACCTGCTGGAACAGTGGGATTTATTTGAAGCGGAAGAAATTCGTCTTGGCGATATTATTTCCGGTTTCGTTGATCCTAACGAAGAGCAGGATCTTGCACCTACCGCTACCCACATCGGTTCTGAATTGTCAGCTGAAGAGTTAGACGACGAAGATGATGACGATGATGACGACGATGATGATGACAGCGACGAGGACGATAGCGGCGTTGATCCGGAAGTTGCCCGTGAAAAGTTCGGCAAGCTTCGTGAACAATACCTGAAAACCCGTGCTGTTATTGAAAAGCATGGCCGTTCAGACAAGAAATCCCGCGAAGAAATTGCCGTACTCAGCGAAGTGTTCAAAGAATTCCGCTTAGTACCTAAGCAGTTCGACCGCATGGTTAAAAACATGCGCGACATGATGGACAAAGTACGTATCCAGGAACGCCTGGTCATGAAGTACTGCGTTGTAAATGCAAAGATGCCTAAGAAAGATTTCATTAAGGCATTTGCTGGCAACGAAACCACTACAGACTGGTTAGAAGCTACGTTATCTTCAGGCGCGCCTTACACCGGCATGCTGCAAAACTACAAAGAAGATATCGAGCGTTCTGTCTCCAAGATGAACAGCGTAGAACAGGAAACTGGTCTGGTTATCGCTGACATTAAAGACATCAACCGTCGCATGTCTATCGGTGAAGCGAAAGCCCGCCGTGCGAAGAAAGAAATGGTTGAGGCGAACTTACGTCTGGTTATTTCAATCGCGAAGAAGTATACCAACCGTGGCCTTCAATTCCTGGATCTGATTCAGGAAGGTAACATCGGTCTGATGAAAGCGGTTGATAAGTTCGAATACCGTCGTGGTTATAAGTTCTCAACCTATGCAACATGGTGGATTCGTCAGGCGATCACCCGTTCAATCGCTGACCAGGCACGGACTATCCGTATTCCGGTTCACATGATTGAAACCATTAACAAACTGAACCGTATCTCCCGTCAGATGCTGCAGGAAATGGGTCGTGAGCCAACGCCGGAAGAATTGTCAGAACGTATGGCAATGCCGGAAGACAAAATCCGTAAAGTGCTTAAGATTGCGAAAGAGCCCATCTCCATGGAAACCCCCATCGGTGATGATGAAGATTCGCATCTGGGTGACTTTATCGAGGACAGCACAATTATTCAGCCCCTCGATTCAGCGACCGGCGGCAGCCTGAAAGACGCGACCCAGGAAGTACTGGCCGGTCTGACAGCCCGTGAAGCAAAAGTGCTGCGTATGCGTTTCGGTATCGACATGAACACTGACCACACGCTGGAAGAAGTAGGTAAGCAGTTCGATGTTACCCGTGAGCGTATCCGTCAGATTGAAGCGAAAGCATTGCGTAAACTTCGCCACCCAAGCCGTTCAGAGCAGCTGCGCAGCTTCCTGGACGAGTAAGACTTGCTGATAAGTTATCGTTAAAACAGCCACCTTCGGGTGGCTGTTTTGTTTCCGGCTTACTATACCCGGGTATGAAAGAACGTTAGCAAGTTCCCGCCCGCTTCCTTGTCAGTTTTGTATACTTGTTCCATATTTAATCAATTGTATTACTGAATAAGGAAGTGTCCGTGAACAAATTTTTATCGGCCTGTCTGGTCCTTGCAGGTTTATCTCTGGGGGGTTGCGCCACGTGGAATCCGCCCTCGCCTATGCTGGAAACAGAGGTATTTAAGAAGCTCGTCAGTATAAAGCCTGTGGAGCCGCAGGAAAAAATTTACCGGCAGTACGTGAGTGACGGTATTTACCTCCAATTCGAGCGCATGGACGAAAATAATATTATTTACGGCTGGTATACCTGTACCAACTGTAACTGGACCCGTTCTAAATTTCTCGCGCTGTATGACGGCAGCTACCTGTATATGACATACGGGCATCATGAGGAGTTTTTCCTCGAATCTCCTAAAGATGTCCGCCACCATCCGGAAAATTCACACTGGTCATGGAGTGTGATTGAAAAGTATCAGCTTGAAGGCCGGAACCTGATAAAGCTGGGTCAAATTCGTAAATGTGCGTCTGACAGCCCTCAGATCAAAGAATGGTCTAACGTGCCATGGGCCTACGATGGTGAAACAGATTGTCAGTTTGAAGCGAACGGCAGATACAGCAAAATTTTTGTCGCAACTATCGATGAAACCTTAACGGGTAAACGCAGTTCTATCGTGGGTGAGGCAGCAGACACGATTTCAACCGAAGTTCGTGCCAAACTCGCTACACTTAAAGAGCTTTTCGAAGAAGGGCTTATCAGTGACGCGGATTACGAAGAGAAACGTAAGGCACTTTTAGACCAGCTTTGAGTCATCCCTTATACTAACCTGCCGCACAATAGCACTTCCTTGCTGTTGCGCGGCCTCCCCTCCTGAGTTTTTTGTCTTCGTGACCTTGTCATCCCGCTGCGAATTTCATTAAATGGTTTGTCAGGCCTTTGCTGAACCAGGGAAAGTGATATGCGTTTGCGCCATATTGAAGTATTTCATGCCATTTATACCACCGGCTCCATTACCGGCGCTGCTAACTTACTGTATGTGTCTCAGCCATCGGTGTCTAAAGTACTGGCCCATGCAGAGCAACAGCTTGGCTTCGACCTTTTTCACCGCAACAAAGGCAAGTTAACGCCCACAGCGGAAGCAGAAATGATGTTTCCGGAAATCAGCAAAATTTATAAGCAACTGAATACGGTTAAGCAGCTTGCCAATAATATTCAACGGGGACGCAGTGGCATCATCAATATTGCTGTTACTCCTGCGCTGGGTTTCGACGTGCTTCCCCAAACCATGGCAATGTTCCGCCGGCAACATCCGGATGTTGCCCTGAATATTAAAACCGTACACAACCAGGAAGCGCTGCAAACCCTGCTGGCGCACAAATGTGATGCCGCCGTACTGTTTTCATCTCCCGAATTGCCCGGTGTGGCAGAACGTCAGCTATGTGAACAGGAAATGGTAGTGATGTATCCCAGACAAGCTTTCAACGAAGCGCCGGAAACACTGACCATCAGTGATTTACAAAACCTGGACATTATCGGGATCTGGGAAAGCGGACCGTTAGGAGAAATGGCCTGGCGTCACATAGAACAGTCCGGCCTGGATATTAAAACGCAAATCCAGGTGGATACCTATTACATCGCCGCGCGGCTGGTTGATGCAGGTCTGGGATGCTGTATTGTTGACAGACTGACCGCTGAGGGTAATCAGACAGAAAAAACCGGTATTGCCCGGTTCGCCCCTTCATTAACGTTCACCGTAAAAGCGCTTTCTCTGGACAGCCGTCCGGTATCCAAACTGTGTGAAAGTTTCCTCGGTACACTGTCCGACACTATCGTGCGGATAACCTGACGTTATACCCTTGCCAAAAGTTACTACTTATCACCGGCTCTCCGGCCTTTTACACTGCCTGAAATAACACACTGACCTTACAGTGATTTCTTCTCAGAATTTTCAGGATGCACTATGGTACTTACTCCTCCTTATTTGCTTTTCATTGGCAACGCCACCGATCCGCTCAGTATAAAAATGGCAAAGAGCGTGGCAGACTGGAATCCTGAAGCCTGCATCGGTGAATACCGCTTGCCGGGTTGCGAGGTCACCACCGGCTGCCCGTCAATGACTATTGATGAGGCGGTCGATGCCGGCGCCAACACTTTTGTGCTGGGCTTTGCAAACAGCGGCGGTTTTATTGATGAAGCGTGGGTTCCTACAATCGTAGAAGCCATTGAAGCCGGCATGCATGTTGTCAGCGGCCTGCACGATAAACTTACCAGTATCCCCGCCGTGGTGGAAGCCGCGCAGCGTTGTGACCGCCAGCTCATTGATATCCGTCATCCCACAGCCCGCTTCAAGACAGGCAAAGGTATCAAACGTACAGGTAAGCGTCTGCTTACAGTTGGTACCGACTGCTCTGTGGGCAAAATGTACACTTCACTGTGTCTGACCAGAGCGCTGGAAAAAGCCGGTCAGAAAGCGACTTTCCGTGCTACCGGGCAAAGCGGCATTCTGGTTGCCGGTGAAGGCGTCGCTATCGACTGTGTGGTAGCAGATTTCATATCCGGTGCTGTGGAAACACTCAGCCCTGACAACGACGAAGACCACTGGGATATTATCGAGGGACAAGGCTCCCTGTCCCATCCGGCCTTTGCCGGTGTCAGTTTAGGGTTGTTGCACGGCTCCCAACCTGATGCACTGGTGATCTGCCATGCGCTGAACCGTTCACACATGCGGGGGTTACCTCACTATCCCCAACCAACGCTGGAAGCCGTCATTGAAATGACTGTAAATGCTGCCAGATTAACGAATCCTGACGTGAAAGTTGTTGGCATTGCAGTGAACACATCCAGTGTCAGTGCAGCTGAAGCAAAGGCGTACTGTGAAGAAACGGCTTCAAAACTCGGCTTACCGTGTACCGACCCGGTACGTTTTGGTGTCAGTGATATTATCGGGAACCTCTGATGGCATTAACTATTACAATTCAACACGAACGTTTTCCGCTGGCGCAGGTGTTTCGCATTTCCCGGGGAGCCAAAACAGCAGCCGATGTGATACACGTGTCAGTGAGTGACGGCGAGCATACCGGATTTGGCGAATCCGTGCCCTATGGCAGGTATGGCGAGTCCATCGAATCGGTTACGGCCCAGTTAGAACAGGTCAGGGCCAGCATTGACAGCCTTGAAGATCATGCAGCACTACCGGAATTGCTGCCAGCCGGCTCTGCCCGCAATGCGCTGGATTGTGCCCTGTGGGACTTAACCGCAAAAGTAACCGGCAAACCGGTGTCGGAACTACTTGATTTACCCGTTACGCCACATTGCTTTACCGCACAAACTATCAGTGTGGATACTGTCGAAAATATGCAGGCGTCTGCGCGTAAACTCAAAGGCGCGCCAATAATCAAAGTGAAGCTGGACCCCGATGCCGTTGTTGACAAGATCCGCGCTATTCACGAAGTCACGCCGGAAAGCCGGCTGATTGTAGATGCTAACGAAGGCTGGACCATCGAAGACTTGAAAGCCGTGGCTGAGCCGCTGAAAGCCTGCAATGTTGTACTCATTGAGCAACCCATACCGGCAGAGAACGATGACGTGCTTGAGTATTATGAATGCCCAATTCCACTTTGCGCCGACGAGTCCTGCCATACGTCAGCCGGGCTGGACGTATTGCGCAAACGCTATCAGAGCATCAACATCAAGTTAGATAAAACCGGCGGTCTCACCGAAGCTGCCGCTCTGTACAAAGCCGCAAGAGCAATGGATTTCTCTGTCATGGTAGGTTGTATGGTAGGCACGTCGCTGGCAATGGCGCCGGCTTATTTGCTGTGTGACGGCGCTGACTTTGTCGATCTCGACGGCCCTATCCTCATTGCACAGGACAGAGAAAACGGCTTCTGTTTCGACAACGGCAAAATGTGGCAACCCGATACGTTTTTGTGGGGCGGAGTGAATAGTCAGGAAGCCTAGCAAACGTTGCGAAAAATCTCCTGTAGTCATACACTTCCGGCATGCGGGATTTATCATTTAACTCACTAATGGCAGAGACAATCTCTGCCATTCATTCAGTCAACTTCGCTGCAACGTTAACAACGTTGCTTGACGCAATGCTGGAATTCGACTCTGTTGTGATTCTGGGCTGCCGGAACGACAAACACCCGGTTTATCTTCACGACTCCCTTAAAGATAACCGCGACCTTCTGTTCGAACTTTATCTCAAATCCTCTTTCAATAAAGACCCGTTTTTCAGGTACTTCAGCAAGCGGAAAAAAAGTGGCGTTTTTATGCTTAGCGATTTGAATATAGATCGCACGGACTACAACTCTTATTGCAGACATTTTTATCATCAGACTGGCTGGAAGGATGAGCTTGGCATGATGATTAATGTTTCTGACAGTAAGTCAGTTCTGTTTTGTTTTGGCTCAATCAGGAAGGCTACCCGTTTTACCCGTCAGAACACAGAGTTACTTACACGACACTTCACCGTTATCGAGGCTATTTGTCAGAAGCACTGGGGACAAACAGAGTTCATTTTTTCAGAAAGCGTCTATAACCCGACTCAACAAACGGACAATATGCGTCAGTTAATCTCATCCGCGCTGGCAACTTTCGGACAGTCAATACTCACTCCCAGGGAACAGGAAATCTCCATGTTGATTGCAAAAGGTTGTGATTCTAAGGAAATCGCTGTTGCTACCGGTATTTCTGAGGGAACAGTAAAAAATCACCGGAAACGAATCTATAAGCAGTTAAACGTCAAATCTCTGAGTGAGTTTTTCCAGCTGTTTCTTAATCACCTCATTACGCACGCTAAATAACGTTCTGTCCCTTTAGGGATATTCTGTAGATAAGTCCATTCCAGTACGCTCGCCTTATTAAATTGAAAGGCAGGTTATCAATGATGAATATCTTCAATGATCTAAATGACAGAGGATTGATATCCCAGACAAGCGATGTTGCAGAACTGCAAAACCTATTCGAGTCGCCGCAGACGATTTACTGTGGTTTTGACCCTACTGCAGGCAGTTTACACATAGGTCATCTGGTACCGCTTATTATGCTCAAACGTTTGCAGAAAGCTGGTCATAAAGTGATAGCGCTGATCGGCGGAGCCACAGGAATGATAGGCGACCCGAGCTTTAAAGACAGTGAGCGTACTTTAAATTCTGCAGAGCAAGTCGGTGAATGGGTTGAAAGGCTTGGTATTCAGATTAAAGAACTGGTGGGGGAGCCTATCCTGATTGAAAACAATGCTGAGTGGTTTAGATCAATCAATATCATTGACTTCTTTCGGGACACTGGCAAGCACTTTTCGGTTAACGCTATGCTGAAACGTGACTCAGTAAAAAAGCGTTTACAACGTGCTGAACAAGGAATATCGTTCACAGAGTTCAGCTATGCGTTGTTACAAGCGCATGACTTTGCAGAACTAAACCGTCGCCACCAGTGCAAGCTGCAGATTGGTGGAAACGATCAGTGGGGAAATATTTTAGACGGTATTGATCTGACCCGCAGGCTCAATCAATGCAGAGTTTCCGGAATGACACTGCCTCTGATCACAAAAGCTGACGGCACGAAGTTCGGTAAAACGGAATCTGGCACGATTTGGCTTGACCCGGACAAAACCTCTGCTTACCGCTTCTTCCAGTTTTGGCTCTCAGTAGATGACAAAGACGTTTATAACCTGCTTCGCTATTACACATTTCTGAGCACAGAGGATATTGCAGCCATTGAGCTCGCAGACAAAACGCGAGGCAATAAACCTGAAGCACAGCAAATTCTGGCGAAAGAAGTGACAGCATTAGTACACGGCCAGGCGTCTCTTGAAAGCGCTATAAGAATTACTTCAGCTTTGTTTTCCGGAGAGGTAAATAAGCTGTCACTATCAGAAATCAGACAGCTGGAAATGGACGGCCTGCCACTCGTGAAAACTCTGCAGCAAGAGCTTGTACTATTACTCACCCTGACCGGACTTGCGTCTTCCCGGCGTGAGGCCAGGGAACTTATTGCCTGCAATGCCGTTAGTGTGAACGGGAAAAAAGCGTCATCTGATACCAGCTCTGTTGGTCAGCCACTCTTCAACACATACTGGATTTTACAAAAAGGTAAAAAGCAATTTTGTTTAATCAAAAGAGAGAGCGAGGACAGCACAGAAAGAATGATGCGTGTCGCCAGCCCCGCACAATAAACAGAGCGTCACTACTGACGAAACTCCGGATATAAAGGCCTGTCTAGCAAGCCAGGCCTTCAAAGTTTTATGAATGCAGCGTATATACGTGCATAGTGACGTCTTTAATAAGGCCTTCCGACACTTCCTGAAACGCAGTGAAATGAGGCAATGTCATATGGTCATCAAGTGCCGCCTGAGACGTCCACTGCTCCATCACCAGCACTTCCACTTCTTCGTCAACTTCACGTAACCCAAGATCATACTGAATACAGCCTTCTTCCTTTCGTGAGTGTTCCTGCAACGTTTCAAACAACGCGGTCACTTTCGCTGCATCACTCAGCGATGTCCTTGCGGTGGCAATTACACATACAGTCATCATCAGTTCCTTTTTTGTCAGGGATTAATCCCACTCAGGTGAAAAGTCCGGCGTCGCTTCACGTTCATTGCGGTTTAATTTGTCGATGGCATCCATGTCTTCGATAGCAAGAGTCAGCGATGCCCCTTTAAGGTTTGTCGCCAGATTTTCCCGCTTAGTCGATGACGGGATGGTCGCCAGACCGTGCCCCAGTTCCCATGCAATCACTACTTCGGCGGGTGACACTTCATACTTCTCAGCAATTTGTATCACCGTTTCGTCTTTCAACACTTTGCCCACAGCAAACGGCATATATCCTGTGATATGAATATCATTTACCGTACAGTATGCACGCAGCTTGTCGTTAGTTAAATGCGGGTGTACCTCTACCTGATTGGTAAAAATTTCCCCTTTTCCTAAAATCTGCTGCGCTTCTTCCAGGTGGGCAATCGTAAAGTTAGATACCCCGATATGTCTGGTCAGGCCCTGCGCTTTCGCTTTCGCCAGTTCACCCAGATACTCCTCCATGGACTCGCCGTTCTCAGGGGAAGGCCAGTGGATCAGCAGCAGATCAACATAACTAAGCTGTAATTTCTCCAGACTTTTCTTCACACTGGGCAGAAAGTCCTTGCTGTTCAGCTTGTTATTCCACACTTTGGTAGTGACAAATAATTCGTCTCTGTTAATACCACTGTCTTTCAACGCACGGCCTACCGCTTCTTCATTTTCATAAATTTGCGCGGTGTCGATATGACGATAACCGACCTCCAGTGCATCTTTCACACTGTTGTATGCCACGTCGTCTTTTAACCGGAAAGTACCCGCGCCTAACTGAGGCATGGATGAATGGGATTCCATAAATTGCTCCTTCATGTGCTATGAAATGAGTATTGGGATGAAAATACTCAATCTTTACGATTTACGACTGAATTCAGATTAAGCAGGTTCAGTCGCAGAAAAATGAAGCGCAGTGTGGGGGATATTTTAATTAACAAAAAGAGTAATAGTGACAAAATACCTTTGTCTGAAATGATAGAGATATCATACCTGCTACTGTTTCTGTTACTGTCATTTTTGTCAGGAAAGGGTTTGTCTCTTATTGCAGAATACCAATCGTCACGGCTGATTGCCCCTCTTTGATAGCCGGCATCTCATTAATCATCATCACGGTACCCGATACTGGCGAGGAAATGGTTTCTACCACATTTCCGAAGTAGTCCGTGACCTTGCCCAACGACGTGCCTTTTTCAACCTTTGCACCAATTTTTACGCCAGGCAGAAAGAAGCCGGTATGATGACTTTTCGCCGAAGTCAGTGTTTCATAAATTACAGGCTCTGCATGCGGACCCGGCTCCCCCGGTAACATCTCTAAGAAATACAGCGCATTCCGTGATACCTGAACAGCATACCCGACCGATTCTTCCGTGTACTGACCCAAGTGTCCGATTTCAGTGGTAAGTCCGGGCACGCCTCTTGTCATTGCCGTATTGGGAAATGAAATAGAATTGTCAGGGTCGCGGGGTCTGTCGCCATACATCACGATGTGTTGCATACCGGTGGCTTTAGCAAATTCAAAAGTTAGATCATCAAGTACTTTGTTACCCACAAATGGCGAATAGACATGATCCAGTAATTGTTGATTAGCGCTGCCTGAATGCATATCAATGAAGTAGTCCGCTTTTACAACAAATTCTTTGGTTAAGAAGTCTGCGATTTGCTCAGTCGGCGTGCCACCGGCGCTACCCGGAAATTCACGATTGAGGTTTTTATTGTCCTTAGGGTTTAAGGCTATGCGATTGGCATGAAAGCCATCAATGTTCGAAAGATGAAGCAGAACCAACGTACCGGAAAGCTCACCGGGCCTGACCTCTTCACGTAATTTTTGCAACGCAAACATAGACGGAAATTCATCACCATGCGTGCCGGCGGCCAGAAGTAATACAGGCCCCTCTTTCTTACCGTTAATGACTGTGACCGGCAGAGCGATATCTTCCCTTGTCGCCATGAAGGACTTTTTTTCACCGGCCTGAGTTGTTATTCCGGCAAGTTCAAAACCGTCTTTAGCCAGAACGCCAGCGCTAATGAAATAAGAAAAAAAGAATAACACTGTCGCAATGCCAGTACGCAATGTAGTTAAGTGCATGAAAATACTCTGAAGTAGTTGAATAACAGAAAAAGGGGCATCAGCCCCTTTTAAAACGAATAGTAATGGTCAGAATTGATAGCGGGCACTTACATTAACCGTTCGCGGTGTGCCTGGCTGAGTCCATAAAGCAGAATATGAATTATCGAAATACACTTCATCCAACAAGTTGTCGACAAACACCTTCACCTGCAAGGATTCGTTAATGTCTACATGCCCGGCAATACTCACCAGAGTATAGGACGGCAATACATATGACTGGTTAATCAGCTCTCCGGGACGCTCACCAACGTATTGGAATGACCCCAGCACCGCTGCGTCTTTACCGGAAACGGTAAACTCCCGTTGCGCGGTAAGCACAAACCGGTTCTCAGGAATGTTCAGCAACCTGGTCCCTGCCGGGATCTCAACACCCCAGTCGGAATTCGTTACTGTATTAGAAGTCGCTGCGTCCGTATAAGCATAAGACAAGCTCAGAGAGGTTTGCTCAGAAATATACGCTTTTACATCCAGTTCAAGCCCTTTACTTTCCGCTTCACCCAGCGCGGCTGTGAACCCGGAATTCACCGGGTCAGAAGCCAGTATATTCGACTTTTCGGCATTAAATAACGCCAGTGTACCGGTGATCCCGTCACCTTCAGTAGAGAATTTAACCCCCAGCTCGTAAGACTCACTTTCTTCAGGTTCAAAAGAATTACCATCTACGTCGGCTCCGCTATTCGGACGGAACCCTTCAGAATAACTGGTGTAAAAGGTGAAATTACTATTCGCCTCAAACACAAAACCCACCCGCGGGCTGGTTGCCGTGCGATCCTGACTGGTCACCGATCCGTTCATGAAATTCTCAATATCCTGGGAAAAGTCATCGAAGCGGAAACCAACTAACAGCTTAAACTGCTCCGACAAATCGACCTGATCCTGAATGTAGATACCTTGCGCACTTTGATTTTCTTCACGGTCCGTGAGTGGCGCAACCTCCGGCTGAACCTGGCCATATTCCGGATTTATTTTACTCACTGAATAAGTAGTATCGCCGGCTCCCCACGCCGTTCTCCAGCGCTGCATTTCCTGTTCAAAGGTGTAATCATATGCATCCACCCCGAGCAAAATGTGATGAGTCATTTCACCGGTTTGTACCCGGCCACTCAGTTCTGCCCGCGCAGAAAGGTCCTTAGTATCGTAGTCTCTGTAACGACGCTGACGTGAGACAACAGGATTATCTTCGCTCAGCAGCTGGCGACCGGAAGACAACTCAACCTCTGTTGAGTAACCTTCGAATGAAGAATCACGGTAACTTAGACCGGCATTTACGTCCCAGTTTTCGTTCAAAGATGTTTGTAGTGACAATTGATGTCCTACAGCTTCAATATTCATGTCGCCGTCGGCCGGTTCGCCATAGAAGGTTTCACGGGGTACGCCGGTAAAGTTGTCACCCACAACCACAATGCCTCTGTCGAATGGGGCCTGCTGGTCGATTATCTCCAGTTCGTAAACCAGGTTTGTAGTGTCATTGAGCCGGTAAACCACTGAAGGGGTGAAAATGAGCTTATTGCTTTCAACAGTGTCACGGAAACTACCCGCGTCTTCATAAGCACCATTAACCCGGAATGCCAGATCCGACGTGACTGCGTTGGTGTAATCACCTTCCAGACGATATAAATCGTAACTACCTGCCGTTGCTTCAATGTAGCCTTCCTGATCAAACTCAGGCTTTTTGGTAATAATATTGATGGTGCCGCCGGGTTCACCACGACCATACAGCGCTGATCCCGGACCTTTGAGAATTTCTATCGCTTCAATATTTGAGGCATCACGACGGCCACTGAATCCACGGCCAACGTTAAAGCCGTTGACCAGATAACCCGAAGGTGAATTCTCATCACCTGCAAATCCCCGCACTGCAAAGCTGTCCCAGAGGCCACCAAAGTTATTCTGGCTGGCAACACTTCCTGAAAGGGACAAGGCTGTTTGCAAATCGGTAACCCCAAAGGAATCCAGGGTTTCATCTGACAAGACTGTCACCGCTTGCGGTAAGGACTTTAGTGGCACATTGCCGCGATAAGCCTGGCGCAGGGAGGTCACTTCAACGATTTCTATACTGTCGTCTTCTGCTTCAATATTTTGTGAAAAAGATTGAAAACTGGTACCGATAAGTATGGCGAGAGAGGTGAGCCTGGTCACCCGGGTTACTGAGAGTTTCACTGTGCAAGTTCCATTCTAAAAGATAATGATAATTATTAGACCAATTTAATTTGATACATTATCACATATCATTGCAGTTTACTCTACTAAACTAATAATCAGAGCGTTCCGCTAAACGCCTTTTGGATGTCAACTAACGTAAAAAAAAGCCACTTTTTTACGCGAGATAAGTATACTTAGCGGGTAACCATTCCATCCGCTAAATATCAATTTGATAAGGTATGTCGTGATCTCCCGCGTTTTTTTTCTTTGCTTGCTCACATTCTTCATGCAATCCTGCTCGCCTGCGCCGAAAGACACGACTTTACATATCAGCGGCCCCTTTGAGCCGGTCAACCTGGACCCGGCTTCCGCAGGTTATATGTTTACCCGGATGCAAATTATAGAAACACTGGTAGACGTGGATAATGATGGAAATCTGATACCGGGCCTGGCAACTTCCTGGAAAAGCAATGCAGATTTGACCCGCTGGACATTTAATCTCAGACCCGGCGTAACATTCCACGACGGCACATTGATGGACGCAGAGTCAGTGCGAAAGAGCCTTGCCGTAGCGCTCGGAAAACCGGCTCCCTTTCCGGTCGATATCGTCACCAACATTGAAATCGTTGACCCGCTGACGGTCAGTTTTACACTCAAAGCGCCTTACCGGCCATTTCCGTCCCTGCTTTCCAACTACACGACAGCAATCTTATCGCCCGCATCATTTGGTAAATTTAACCGGATGAAGGCACTGATTGGTACGGGTCCTTATGAAATTACTGAATTCATACCGCCCCATAACATTAAAGCTAAGCGTTTTGAAAAGTACCGCAATGGCCCTGCTACCATTGAATCCGTTGATTATGTAACCGGACACCGGTCAGAAACCCGTGCACTCATGGTAAGAACGGGCCAAGCAGATATTGTTTTTAATCTCGATCCGCCGGCAACAGAGATGCTGAAGCAGGATCCGGATGTAAATGTGCACACCCGTTATATCCCCAGAACAACTCTGGTCAAGCTTAACAGTGGGAACGAAAAACTCAGCGATGTGCGGGTAAGGCAGGCGCTGAGTCTGGCCATTGACCGTCAGGCCATCGCAGAAGGTATTCTTCATGTTAAAGGTGCTGAAGCTAATCAGCTGTTCGGGCCATCTATGGGCACCTGGCACGATGCTTCTTTACCACCACTTGCTACAAATATTGAAAAAGCAAAAACGTTGCTTGATGAAGCAGGCTGGAAACTTCGTGATGACGGTATCCGCTACCGTGACGGTAAGCCGCTGTCCTTATCAATGATTACCTACGCAAACCGGCCGGAACTTATCACTATTGCCACGGCGATTCAGGCTCAGTGGCGGGAAGCTGGTGTTGAGCTTGCAGTGCATATGGAGAATGCCAGCGCCATACCTTCAGGTCACAGCGACGGCACACTGGAAACGGCTTTGCTGGCGCGCAACTTTGCCAACATTCCGGACCCTCTGGGCATCTTACTGGCAGATTTCACCTCGGTTGAAGGCGGAGAATGGGGCCCTATGAACTGGAGCAATGACCGGGTATTTTCCATCGTTAGTCAGTTGGCGTCCGGTAAGCCGGATGACAACTACTATGTGTTGCAAAAAGAACTTATCAGCACGCTGAACGAAGATATGCCGCTTATTCCGGTGGCATTTTATGTTCAGCAATCAGCCACATCTTCTCAGGTCAGAAATTTCAGTTTCGACCCCTATGAGCGTTCGTTCAGAATCGACCAGATGCGCTTTCAGAGTAAATAAATGCTGAAAATACTACTCTCCAGACTTGGTCAGTGCTTTTTGATGGCGTGGAGCGTGGGCACACTGACGTTCATCCTTACCCGCCTGCTGCCGGGGGATATGGCCTATAAAATTGCAACCGGACGCTATGGCGATGATGCAGTCAGCACCGCTGCAGCCAATGCGGTGAACGCCGAACTAGGACTTGACCGGCCTGCTTTTCAGCAATATCTGGTGTGGCTGGGAGATTTGATTACCGGAGACCTGGGTACAAGCCTGGTGACCGGCGCGCCGGTTGTCCATGAGTTGCAAAACCAGATGAGCTTTACTCTGGTGCTGGCGTTTTGGGCTATTCTTGCAGCAGCGCTCATTGCCTTTCCTGTGGGGCTGTTGTGTGGTGCAAAAGCCGAAACAGTGCCAGACAAGGCTTCACTCATCACATCAACATTTATCCGCTCCCAGCCGGTATTTTGTCTGGGGCTGTTACTCATTTTTATTTTTGCCATGGAGCTGAACTGGTTCCCTGTGGCCGGATTAGGCAGCGCTGAGTACGCTGTACTTCCGGTACTTACTTTAGCACTCAGTCTGGCAGCAGTATCTAACCGGGTAGTCCGCAACAGTACCCGCCAGGCCGTTAACAGTGCTTACTTTCATTTTGCCCGCACCAAGGGACTGAGCTATGCACAAGCCTTCACCCGCCATGTAATACCAAACGTCATAGTACCCGGCCTGGCTTTTATGGGTATTCAGCTCATCGGCCTGATTGAAGGGGTTATCATGGTGGAAAGTCTGTTTGCATGGCCGGGTATAGGCCATGGTTTGTCGCACGCTGTTTTTGCCAGAGACATACCCATGTTACAAGGTACAGCGCTGGTCATGGGTATGTTGTTTGTGGCGATTAACACCCTTGTGGATATCAGCCAGCACTACCTTGACCCAAGAACGAGGCTGGAAAATTGATGTCTATTTTTCACAGGCTGACCATGCAGCAACGGGCTGGCATGATAATCATGTTATGCCTCGCTGTATTTGCCTTTTGTGCACCGCTTGCCGGCACCGATCCTGATACTCAGGATTTGCGTCATGCTTTCGCCGCGCCGGGCGCAGAGCACCTGCTTGGTACTGATCATTTTGGCCGCGACATGCTTGCCCGTCTGTCCGGGGGAATGCGGATTTCATTTGCGCTGGCGATAATCTGCGTATTCAGCGCAGCAGTAAGCGGTGTAGCCTGCGGTCTGGCCGCTGCCTGGTACCGGCGCTGGCTGGATACAGGTCTGAATTTTCTGGCCAACACGATTCTGGCACTGCCCGGGCTGGTTCTGATCCTCGTTTTTGCTGCAATTGTGCCAGGTTCATTTTTGATGATCTACATCGCCATATCGCTGGTGCTGTGGGTAGAGTTTTTCAGGCTCGTCAGAGCCATTACCCTGCCGGTTGTACAGGGAGAAGAACTGGAGTCTTCAGCATTGCACGGCTTCGGAAAGTGGTATCTGTTCAAACGTCATATCTGGCCTGCCATTGCACCCGATGTGTATTCTCTTTCCGCCTTCGGTGCAGCGACAACGGTCATTGCTATGTCATCAACAGGATTTGTGTACGTCGGCCTCAAGCCTCCCACGCCGGAACTCGGCCTGATGATTGTGGAACTATTTCCGTATTACTATAAAGCGCCCTGGCTGTTACTCGAGCCCATTGCAGCACTGTTTTTAATGGTCTTTGCTTTCCAGCTTCTGGCGGGTAAACAGTCATGAATTCTGTGCTTCAAATAGAAAATCTGACCATCGTTTCTTCAGAAGGCACACTGGTAGACAACCTGAGTTTCACCGTCAGCCTCGGCGAGCCGGTAACGGTTATCGGAGAAACCGGCTCAGGAAAAAGTTTGCTGGCTCACACCATCATGGGAGACTTACCCAGGAATCTTCAGGCCACCGGTAAAGTGCTCACCGCCGGACATGACATGTTGCAGGCGCATGCGACGCAGTCACCGTCTTCACTGTGGGGACGAACCATTGTCATGTTGCCACAGGAACCGGTGAAAGCCTTGAGCCCCCTGATGAAACTCCGGCAGCAGGTTGGCGAAGTATTCAGATTTATCAGAAATCTCAGCGGCGACAATGCTCAGACATCGGTTGATGGTGCACTCGGGCGCACCGGACTGACTCAGGCTGCAGATAAAATACCGTCGCAACTATCAGGCGGTATGGCGCAGCGGGCCGCTTATACCTGTGTTGCGGCAACGTCTGCCGGAATCATGATTGCCGATGAGCCGACGAAAGGACTGGATAGTCATCACAAAGCAGTTCTCGGGGAAGAGCTTCGTCAGTTCGCTAAAACGGGTACCCTGCTCACAATCACCCATGATATGAGCCTTGCAAAGCTGCTTGGCGGTAAAGTCATCATAATGCAGAAAGGTAAGGTTTTGGAAACCGGTGCAGCGGGCCGCGTGCTGAATACTCCGCGCTCCCCATACGGGCAAGCCCTGCTTAACGCCTTACCTGAAAACTGGACTCCACAGAGCACTAAGAAAAGGAGTTTTGCTCCACTGATCACGTTGCAGGACTGCGCAATAAGACGTGGCACCGACGTTATATTTGACAATATCAGTCTGGCATTAGGGAAAGGAGAAGTTGTCGGCTTGACCGGTGACAGTGGTAGCGGAAAATCCACCTTGGGGAATGTACTTCTGGGATTACTTCCGGCAGACGGTAAGCGACACATTGCAGAGCCACTGGCCCGTCACAAAATGCTAAAAATCTATCAGGACCCGCCCAATGCTTTCGCTAAAAACGTGCCTGTTATTCAGCTTCTGGACGATGTCATCCGCCTTCATCAGCTGGACGACAGTGAACTAGACCCGCTGATCAATGAACTCGGGCTTTCCCGCCAGTTACTGCAACGGCACGCAGGCATGATCAGCGGAGGCGAATTACAGCGGGTCGCCCTTTTGCGGGCGCTGCTATTGAAACCGGCTTTCCTGGTCGCCGATGAACCCGCTTCCCGGTTGGACCCCATAACCAGTGAAGTGGTCTCACGGTTACTGGTATCAAGCTGCCGTGAGCGGCAGTGTACACTGCTCTTTATCAGCCACGACAGGCAACAACTGGAAAAGCTTTGTGACCGGGTGATCGATACAAACAGCCTCAGGCAGCAGTAACACCTATACCCTGACTCTTCCGGCCAAGGCAGTAGCGACACAAAGTAACACAGCAATCACACCCAATGCCGCAGGCAGGCTGTAAACCTGTGCCCCGAAGCCGACCAGTGCAGGCCCGGCCAGAACACCCACATAGCCCAGTGTTGATACGGCTGTTACCGCAGACGCTTCGCTCATAATTTTTTGCTTACCCGTGGCCGAAAACATGATGGGCACAATATTGGAACACCCGAGACCAATCAGGACATATCCGGTAAGCGCTGCCACAGGAAGCGGCACCAGAAGTGATAATGCAAAACCTGTAATTGCAATGCCGCCGCCTCCCAGTACCATCATTTTTGGTCCCAGTATGCTGGTGATCTTATCCCCGGCCAGACGTCCTAACGTCATGGCAACAGAAAAACAGGCGACACCCAACCCGGCGTTCTCAGGATTAACGTCACGGTATTCAGTCAGATAAATGCCGCTCCAGTCTAGCACAGTACCTTCGGCCAGAAACACAATGGAACACACGATACCAATCAGTACTACCACACCTTTTGGCAGGGCAAAAAATGCCGCCGGCTCCTGTGACTTGCCGGTTCTAAATCCGTTTATGCCAGTCAGCAAAAAGGCCACTGACATTACCGCACCGGCTGCACTGGCCAACTCCACCGGTACACCGGAAGATAAAATCGCTGTCATTAAAATTGCGCCACTCATGCCTCCCAGACTGTAAAAGCCATGAAACCCCGACATCAGCGGCTTATCCGCTTCTTTTTCTACTGCAACGCCCTGAATATTCATCGCACAATCGGTGGTTCCAACGCACAAGCCGAAGAGCACCAGAAAAACAGCCAGCAGGGTAACAGAGTCCAGCCAGATCAATGCCGGATAAAGCAGTGAGAAGCATGCCATAGAAGCCACCAGCACAGGTTTGCAGCCAAGCTGAGATGAGAATTTACCGGCGAGAGGCATGCCAACCAGCGCTCCGGCGCCGAGACATAACAACATCAGCCCCATGGTACCGTCACCAATGGCGAGGTTTATCTTAATAAATGGAATGATGGCCGCCCAGGCTGCAGTAATGAATCCTGCGCTGAAAAAAGCAATCCGGGTGGCACGTTTTTGCGCAGGTATTAGAGGACCTGCTGGCACTGAAGACATTCACTATCCTACATGTAGTTGACGACGCTGGTAATATTCAGACTCTGCTGGCAGCGCACTCAGCATCATACAATATCCGGACTGAATTTAAATTCCGTTGGCACAATATGCAACAAGCTATTTCAGCTAAACACGTTCATTTCATAAAATCGAACGAACCATTTTGTATTTAGCACTTATCCATTTACGATAAAAAACGTACTGTATTGATAACGAAAAACTCAAAAAGGATTCAATTCATGAAAGTTGTTGCATTTGGTGCAAGTACGAGCAAAAACTCAATTAATAAGGCGTTAGCAACCTACACGGCAAAGCAGGTAGAAGGTGCTGATGTTACCGTTCTGGACATCAACGATTATGATGTTCCTATGTTCAGTGAAGATAAAGAAAAAGAGATTGGTCAGGCTGAAGGCGCTCAGAAGTTTTTAGATGACATCGCCGGCGCTGACGCCCTGGTTATCTCATTTGCTGAGCACAATGGTCACTACCCGGCGGCGTTTAAAAACCTGTTCGACTGGGCAACCCGTATCAACCGCGCGGTATATGGCGACAAACCAGCCGTTTACCTTTCATCTTCACCTGGTCCCGGCGGCGCAAAGTCTGTACTGGCAGCGGCAACCGGTTCTGCAGGTTTCTTCGGCGGAAACGTAAAAGCATCGGTTTCTGTGGCTAACTTCTACGATGTTTTCGACATGGAAGCTGGTGAAATAAAAGACGATACTGTCGCGACTGAATTAAAAGCGGCAGCGGCTAAGCTGACGGCTTAAGAGATAAATAGCAGGTCATTCTTGTTTATATTAATGCCAGTGAGGTCATACTCACTGGCATTCTTCTTTTGCAGACTGAGAAAATGCTCAGACTCCGTTCAAATGAAGTTATCCTTTATCAATATGAGCCTCGAATACCGATAAGCAAATTCCTGCCACTGTAATACGCTGCGTTCTTGCGGGATTTTCCGTCGCCATATAATCCTGCCGGATTCGGATAGTATTGATACTCAAGCGTATCCAGCAAATTAGCACCTTCAAGGCGAATCTCAAAATTATCAGTTAATTGATATCCGATACTGGCGTCAAGAAACCCAATCCCTGCCTGAACCCGGTTGAGATCATTGCCGCGGTTGAGTGGATCCGTGTATTTTTCACTTTTGTAGGCATAGGAAACCCGTGCGGCAACCGGACCGTTTTCATAAAAAGCAGACACGGTGTAACCATATTCAGGTACTGTCGGAATGTTATAAACATCGCCATTATTAGCCACCCAGTTGGCAGATTTTGTATCCACATTGGTATAGCTCGCAGTCATCCCCAAATGATTAAAAGGTTCCGGCAGGAAAGTGAAGTTCTGCTGATAAGAGACCTCCAGACCACTTAACTCCTGCGACGCTCCGTTAACATAACTGCTCAGGTTAATTTCAAGTTCATCCGGTACATTGCCAGATTCATCATAATAGATAGCACCTAACGAAGTGTCGGGTAGTTCCAGTGATGAAAAACGGACAAACGAACTGACGGCTACAGGCTGGTCGCTGATATCTTTCCAGAATGCCCCCACAGAAAGTAACCCTCCCTCATTGAAATACCACTCCAGGGCAATGTCTTTTGAACTCGATTTTTCCGGCTCAAGGTTCGGGTTCCCGGCTGAAGCTTCCAGCTTAAACGGGTCTGCAATAATGACATTACCGGCTATTAAATTCAGTCCGGACCGGGTAATCGTTTTTCCCATCGACGCCCGAAAGAGCAGCTCCTCAGTCAATTCATAAGAAAGATTGAAAGATGACAGCGTTGTGCTGTACTCCCCCTCGTTCACATTGGGTACGTAGGCACCATCCGTAAGCGTGTAGTTGTCAGCTGTCACGTTTGTCCGCGAGTACCGGACACCACCGTTGATGCGTAGTAAACGGTCCAGTACATAACCTTCGATGTCCGTTTGAATGTAGACCGAACGCACTTTCTCTTCTGCTTCAAAACTCGCGTTATAGTCTATTTCAGATGCGTCAAAGGCAGAGTAAGGCATAAAATAGTTTAAAATGGTGTCCCGTGAATACGTCGACCAGTTTTTGGGAAAATCATCCCCGGCTCCCTTCGCATAAGGCGAAATGGGCATAGATGTGTCCATTAATGCGAGAATTTCAGACGCCGGCATCTCCTCAAAAGATTGTCCGCCGGGTAAAGTCTGTGATTTCCCCCGCGCTATAGCATTTTTCCTGCTGCTGGTTTTTGTGGAAACATTCTGAGCTATGCCTAGCTTGACGTTTCCATACCACTCAGAGACGTCGTAGTTATATTTAACCTCCACAAGCAACATCTGATCCTCATCAACTTCCCTGTTCTGCGCAAAAGATAAATCGGCACCCAGATTCCAACTCTGCGGATTTGTAAAATCGCGATCATAAGTCAGCGTCGGATATACCGTACTTTTACTTGCGTCTATTACCGAGGTCACCCCATCTACCTGAGTATAGATATTGGAGCCTGAGAATACCGCTTCACTTTTTGAACTGGTCAGTTGCCCTCTGAGTGTAAAGTCATCATTCAGGTAATATTTGGCTCTCAGGTTAATGCTGTGAAAGTCGGTTTCAGTATCATAGAGATAGTTAGTGTTGAAGTAAGAGGTATTTCCAAACTCACCGAACAGATTGTTATTATCGTCAACATAAACATCTATAGGTACGATACCTTGCATACCATTGGTACCTGAATTACGAATTGCGATACCAAATGTATATTCATCCCTCTCGTCCTGTAAGTTAGCAATCAGGCCGTCCAGGCTAACATCAAGGTCGTCGGTTTTATACTGGAGAGAAACAACCGAGCTTAGGCGCTCGCGGTCGTTTGCAGATGCATAGGCGCGATGGAATCGCGGCAAGAAAGCATTGTCCACTTCTTCCCTGGTAAACGAACCCGTATTTGCCCTTGGATCCTCATAGTCCATGATGAACCGGAAAGGCCCCTGGCCATTCATCCCGAATGCGTGCGAATTATATTGCCCGGTTGTCTCATATCCCGAGCGGACGATTTCAGAACCGGCATAAGCCAGACCGGCAAGCACTCCCCAGTTTCCCCATGTATTCCCGTACATGAATGAACCTTTGGGGTTAGTCGACTCCGAAGCATCGTTATAGCTGCCATTCAAGGTGTAGCGGACAAACTCTTCCCCGCCACCATCAAAAGGTCTCGGAGTCTGAAGATCCACGGTGCCGCCGATGCCTCCTTCAGTTAATTCTGCGCGGGCGCTCTTATAGACATTTACCTGCCCGAAAAGCTCAGAAGGAAATACATCATAATTAAAGTCACGGGTCGCAGTACCAATATTCATTCCCGATGTCGTATGCACCGGAGCACCGTTTATGGTGGTCACCGCGTAAGACGAATCCAGTCCCCGGATCGTGATACGGTTTCCTTCGTTACTGCCATTTCCTCTTTCCAGATAAACGCCGGGAATTCGTTGCAATGATTCGGCTATGTTTGCATCAGGAAATTTACCGATATCTTCAGCCACCACTGCATCCACCATGCCGGCACTCTCGCGTTTTATTGATATAGATTTAGCAAGACTTTTCCGGATCCCTCTGACAGCAATAACTTCAACATTGTCCTCACTGTCAAGTGCAGCATTGTCTTCATCCTGTGCATACAGAGGATGGCTTATACCGGCATTGATTGCTGCTATGACAGATAAATGTATAAAACATTTTTTCATTTTAGTTCCTCAGGTTTCATACTTTTGCTCTTATCCAATTGAGATGTCATCGGCACGGGCAGATTTACACCTGAAACTGGTAAGGCAGATTTAACGTAAACTGAAGATCTTAAAAATCACATTAAATGTAAAGATTATTGGTAAGGCCAAAAAATCTTTTAACAAAAGATTTAAAATATAAAACTTTTAGTTGGCGAACTGTCAGAAAGATAAACTTTCCGGAGTAGTTAAATTCCGTTCAAAAACCATATAAACATCCGATTTTGAAAGAGAAAAATAGTTTTAGCAAAAAAGGGAGCGACATAGGAATTTTCTGGCTACGACTTTTACTCGTACTTATCTTGCATCAGGTGGATAGGAATAGGCAGGTTATTTCGAAGAAAGATGCAACTAAACCGGACATACCAGATTACCAATCAACAATGAATAATATCCTGATAAAAAATAAGTCACGTCGTCACTTTGAAAAGAAAAAGGGGCAACAGTGATGCCCCTTACAAATCGTTAGTTTGCTTTTTCTGCATACCACTCTTTCATTAAATACCAGACGTCCTTTTTGATTCCTTGCTCGCTCATCAGACCTTTTCTGTTCCAGTAATCCTGTACGCCGGAAAGCGGCCTTCTGGGCGATCTGAAGTCTTTGAGTAACCAGGGAGAAACGCCCCGCAAGTTATCCATATTTTCCAGCATTATCAGATTATTCCGGAATACTCTGGATTGATATTCCTCGGTAAAAAATTCACTGTCACTACCATGATTTCCCTGTAAAGCACCGGCTCCGAATTCACTGACGATTATGGGTTTATCAAACTTAGATTCCCAGGTGAATTCTGCACACTCTTCGGGAGTATCATCTTCGTACCAGCCGCAATAAGTGTTAATACCAATCACATCGACAACATTCGCAAAATCTTCATCGATTTTTCTTCCTTCACCGGTGACGCTTTGCGTATTTATTGCTGCGGTGATCAGACGGGTCGGGTCCGTAGTACGTACACTGTCGGCTAACTTTGTCAGAAACCGTGTTCGCACTGGCGTATTGGGGGTCTCATTGGCAATAGACCAGAGAATGACGGAAGCGCGATTCTTATCCCGATCCAGCATTTCGCTGAATTGCCGGATCGCTTTATTTAACACAACATCATTTTCAAACTGAATATCCCAATAGACAGGAATTTCCGCCCAGACAAGCAGCCCCAACTCATCCGCTACCCGCAGCATGTTTTCATTGTGGGGATAGTGAGCCAGCCGGACATAGTTAGTCCCCAGCTCCTTAGCCCAGCCTAATAAAACACGGGCTTCTTCCTCACTCCACGCACGTCCGTCTCCGCCTGGCTTCTCCTCATGAATTGCAATTCCCCGTAAAAATACAGGTTTGCCATTGAGCAGGATATCGTTGCCGTCTACAGAAATAGTTCTGAATCCGACTTTGTCTTCAATATCAGTACCATTGAGCGAAATCTTCACCTTATATAAATACGGAGACTCCGGCGTCCAGAGTGACGGCTCAGCAGAAAAAGCTGCTTTTATTTTTCCGTCATTTCCAGCTCGAAAAGTTTTATTTATATTCAGCTCAGGAATACTAAGTTTCACACTGGCATCAGCTTTGTCTGGCCCGTCAACTTCAACGCTTACATCTATTTCTCCACCCTTCCACGTGAGCGCATAATCTTTTACATACGTCTTTTCTAATTCGAGTAAACGTACCGGGCGGGTTATACCTCCATAATTCCACCAGTCAGTGCTCATTGTAGGTATGTAGTCTGGCTCCCTGCGATTATTCACTTTTACCACCACAGAATTTTTTCCTTGCTGCAGAAACCCGGTTACGTCGAATTCAAACGGTGTAAATCCGCCTTCGTGCACTCCGGCTTTTTTACCATTTACATATACATGTGAGAGGTAATTAACAGCATCAAAATGAAGAATGTAACGTTTACTTTTGTCGATATCGAGGGACAGAAACTTTTGATACCAGACACTTCCTTCATAAAAAAACAATTCCTCAGCCTGTGTATTCCAGTCGCCGGGAACCTGTAATTTCATAGCAGCATCGAAATCAAATTCGGAGAGTTTAGTTTTACTCACCGGTTCCTGATATGCCTGAAATTTTCTTTTATCACCCACATCATATGGATCGACAATAACATTCCATTGCCCGTTAAGAGATATCTGATTACGTGATGAGACGTTTTGGATCAGATCGCTGGCTAAAGCCAGCTGTGTTGTAAACGCAATTACAAAAAAAATTGAAAGTGACTTACCCATAAATACAAATAGCCATTAATTAAACCGGTAAGACCATACTAACCACACAAAATATTGCCCCAAAGCGGTATTACCAAATTAATTCAAATCTGAAATAAATAGCCAGTAAAGGCGCATTAATGTTAACAGGAGGATAACAATCAAAAAGCCACCTTACCAATTAACCATTTTAGAAGTACCCGCGATCGTAGGCGGCGCGTTGATAACGCCTCTACTTCATTCCCGACCGTCTGAACGTTTCCTTTCTCTTATCTGTATATATTCTGCACTTAACTCTTTCTGACAGTGTGATATGGTTGAATTATCATCAACACTCTGCCCCCTTTATATTCAACGTGTTACCTCATTACGCGCAGGCAGCGGAAGCAAATTCAGGAGAAAGGAATGACGTGGCTGGACTATTCCATTGTAGGTATTTATTTACTGGGATTATTGTTTTTAGGACTCAGGTTCAGGCATCAGCATTCCGGACAGGAATACTTTCTCGGCGGGCGCTCACTGGCCTGGCCCGCACTGACACTCTCTGTCATGGCAACCCAGCTTTCCGCTATCAGCTTCATTTCCGCACCGGCATTTGTGGGACTCCGTGAAGGTGGCGGTCTCATCTGGCTGAGCTACGAACTGGCTTTGCCGCTGGCAGTAATTATTATGCTCTGGCGTTTGCTGCCCACCTTACATAACGCCGGTGTGGTAAGTGTCTATGACTATCTTGAGCAGCGTTTCTCCCGCTCTACCCGCTTGCTGATCAGCTTCGTCTTTCAGATAAGCCGATCTTTCGCCACTGCCATTATGATTTACGCTATCAGCCTGATATTACAGGGCACCATGGGACTGAACCAGTTCCACGCTATTTTGGTTATCGGGGTGATCACACTGATTTACTCAGCAATGGGCGGTATGAAAGCGGTGGTTTACGGTGATGCTATTCAGATGATCCTCATCGTTGCCGGCGCAGCTTTATGTCTGTGGGCAGGTCTGGACGCTGCCGGTGGCTGGGACAAAGTATTTGAAATCATTCCGCCGGAACGTCTGCAGGCCGCCAATACCAGCACAGCCGGATTAAATGGCAGCGATTTCGGTTTACTGCCCATGCTGTTTGGCGGTCTTGTGCTGTATGCCTCGTATTACGGGTGCGATCAGTCTGAAGCCCAGCGGGCGCTGTCCAGCCACAGCATAAAAGACTTAAAGAAAATGATGCTGACCGTAGCTTTTCTGCGTTTTCCTGTCACTTTACTGTATTGTGCTGCGGGCCTGGTGATCGGGGCCCTTGTGATAGCAACGCCGGAATTGCAGGCGCAAATCCCGGAAGGCGAACCCGACTGGATGATGCCCGTCTTTATTATTAACTATCTTCCTGCAGGCATTGTCGGCATTCTGGTAGTCGCCATTCTGGCTGCGGCCATGTCGTCGCTCAGTTCTGCCATTAACAGTCTGGCTGCGGTGACCACCGAAGACATTTGCCGTATCACCGGTGCCAAACCCGATGATGAGACCTATCTGAAACGGGCTCGCCTTGCCGGTATAGTGTGGGGACTGATTACTCTGGTGCTGTCGTTGTATGCCGGCAACATTGCTCCCACGGTGATTGAGGCTATTAATAAAATCGGTTCAGTTTTTTACGGTCCGGTGCTGGCCACATTCCTGGCGGGTATTCACAGCCGCAAAGTGTCCCCTGCTGCCGCTAATGCGGGATTGCTGGCCGGTGTAGCGGTAAACGTGTTTTTATGGCTGAGCGGTAACCCGTTATTCTGGTTCTGGTGGAACCTGATTGGTTTTGTTATCACCTTGTCTTCAGCCTTTGTTTTATCCCGCTTTTTACCTAACGATGCGGCACATAAGCTGCCTTCGGTGCGGGGTATCAGTTATCGCGCTGCCGCCATCCTGGCCGCCTGGTCAGGTATTTTAGTACTGACTGTGATTTACCTGCCGGACTGGTTAGGATAATCTGCTTTTTTATCTTCTTTAGGGGAATGTATGGATCCGCAATTCTGGATGTTAAAGTGGCAAAACAATGAAACCGGATTTCATGAGCCTGAAGCGAACCCGAACCTGACTGCCAATATTGACCAGCTATCGCTGGCTCCGGGCAGTCGTATCTTTGTGCCTTTATGCGGCAAAACACTGGATATTCCCTGGCTCTTGTCGAAGGGTTATGAGGTGGTAGCAGCAGAATTAAGCCATCTGGCGATCATTCAGTTATTCGATCAGTTAAACATTATTCCTGATTCAGAAAAGCTGAATGGCGTAACCCGCTACGACGTTCCCAATTTCACCCTTTTCGGCGGCGACATTTTTGATCTTACCGCTGACATGCTAGGCAAAGTAGACGCCATCTACGACCGTGCCGCACTGGTAGCCTTACCATTTGAAATGCGTGTCCGCTATGCTGCACATCTTCGTGAAATTACCAGGACGGCTCCCCAGTTACTGGTGACCTTTGACTATGACCAGCAAAAGCTTGATGGCCCGCCGTTCTCAGTGATCAGCAACGAAGTAGAACAACATTACATCGACCACTACAGCTTAACCTTGCTGCAGGGTAAAGAAATCAACCTGAAAGGCAAAGTGCCGGCACAGGAAAATGTCTGGTTGCTGAAATAGTCTCCTGCGGTTAAAAAAATGGCCTGCGTCAGGCAGGCCATTTGTCGTTTACTCACCGGTTATTCCAACTCGCCTTTGCGGTATGGTATTGCCGCATCCTGCTCTGTCAGTGCTTTTTCCCGGGCTTCCGGTGACCCGGTATTGCGGGCAAATGCAGCATAGGCTGTGGGCACGATGAACAGGGTCATAAAGGCCGATACGATTACGCCGGCAAATATCACCATACCAATCACCATCCGGCTTTCAGATCCCGGGCCTGTTGCCAGTACCAGCGGCAGCGAACTGAATACAGTAGTGAAGCCCGTCATCACAATCGGGCGCAAGCGCTGGGCCGCAGCACGTTTCAGTGCCTCTTCAAATTCAACACCGGCATCACGTAACTGATTAGCAAACTCAACAATAAGAATACCGTTCTTCGCCGCAAGACCAATCAACATCACCAGCCCGATCTGGCTGTAGATATTCATGGTCATGCCTGCCACATACAAGCCGATAAACGCCCCGACCAGTGCCAGAGGAACGGTAAGCATGATAACCAGCGGATGCACCCAGCTTTCAAACTGGGCTGCAAGAATGAGGTAGGTCACCGCCAGTGCCAGAATGAAGACGAAGATAAATGAGTTACCGGCTTCATGATAAAGCTGAGACTCACCTTTATAGTCAATGGACACAGCATCAGGCAGTTCTGTCGCAACGATGTTTTCCAGATACGCCAGTGCTTCCCCGAGGGTATAACCTTCTGCCAGGTTCGCTTCAATAGTAATAGCACGCATGCGGTTGTAACGGTTCAGCAGTGCCGAAGTCGCCTGCTCATCCACTTTCAGCAGGTTATCCATGGGAATAAGCTGACCAGTGCGTTGTGAACGGACATACAGATTATCAATGCTGCTGGGGCTGCGGTAATCCGATTCTATCCCTTCCATGATGACGTAGTATTCTTCGCCTCTGTCCAGGTAAGTAGATACACGGCGTTGTCCCAGCATCACTTCCAGAGTGCGGCCGATATCAGAAATCGACACCCCTAAATCGGCTGCGCGGTCGCGGTCGATATTCACCAGTAACTGCGGAGAGGTATCTTTGTAATCGGAATCCAGGCGTACCAGTCCCGGATTGTCTCTGGCTTTATCCATGACGATGTCACGCCAGGCCACCAGGTTTTCGTAGGTGTCGCCCTGCAACACAAACTGGACCGGACGCCCTGTGCCGCCACTGATGCCGCTTCGCATTACGCCAAACGCAGTAACATCCGGAATCACTTCCAGCTTTTTAGTCACCTCTTCCATCAACTCAAAAGACGTGAATTCGCGCTGATCCCATGGGATCACGCCTACCACAGCCAGCCCGGCCATGGTGCCCCGGCCCGGCGCACGTACCAGCAGGCGATCGAAGGTTCCTTCTTCACGGTAAGGCATCAGAATCGATTCCACTTTTCTCATACTTTCCGCTGTATTTTCAAAAGATGCACCTTCCTGACCTTTTACCATTATATAAAAAGTCCCCCGGTCTTCTTTCGGGGTGAACTCACCGGGGATTTTCCCGAACAGCTGCCAGATGAGAACAAGTGTAATGATGAACAGCACGGCCATCAGCCACGGCTGGTGAATGGTGGTACCCAGACTGCTTTCGTAACGGTTCTCGATAGCCTTGAAGCGCTTATCCAGCCAGCTGCCGAAGCCTTTATCCCGCGACTGCTTTTTCAGTAATTTCGAGCACATCATGGGAGACAGCGACAAGGCCGTAAAACTGGAGAAAGCCACAGCGGCAGCCATGGCCAAAGCAAATTCTGTAAACAGCCGTCCGATATTTCCTTCCAGGAAGATTAGCGGTACAAATACAGAAATCAGCACCAGCGTGGTAGCGATAACAGCAAAGCCTACTTCTTTTGCCCCGCGGTAAGACGCCAGTAAAGGCGGCTCTCCCATTTCGATACGACGGTAAATATTCTCAAGCACTACGATGGCATCATCGACCACCAGCCCGATGCCAAGCACCATTGCCAGCAGCGTCAGCAAGTTGATAGAAAAGCCCAGCATATACATCACAATGAACGCGCCGATCATTGACACCGGCACGGTGACAGCAGGAATAAGTGTTGCCCGTACATTCCCGAGGAACAGGTAAATCACTACCACCACCAGAATCATGGCGATAATCAGGGTGTTGTATACTTCGTTGATTGATTCCTCGATAAATACCGAAGAGTCGTAACTGGGTACAATGAAGATGTTATCCGGCAGCGTTTCTTCAATTTTAGCAATCTGCTCTTTGGCAGAACGCACCACATCGAGGGTATTGGCTTTCGATTGCTTAATGATCCCCAGGCCAATCATGTTTACACCGTCACCGCGGAATTCACTTTCGTCATCCTCCGGTGCCAGCTCCACATTGGCAATTTCACCCAGTCGTACCAGATAACCGTCATTACCTACCGCGACAGTCAACTGGGCAAAATCATCCGGCGTTAAGAATGAGCGCGCTACCCGCACCTCAAAATCCCGGTCATTGGACTCGACCTCACCAGCCGGCAACTCTACGTTTTCTGACTGAATCACATCTTCCACGTCGGTAACGGTGATACCACGTGCCGCCATGGCGTTACGGTCAAGAAACACCTTCATGGCATAGGTCCGGCCGCCGCCCAGCTGAACCCTGGCCACACCATCAGCAATAGACAAGCGGTCTACCAGGAAGCGCTCGGCATAATCGGTAAGCTCCATGGTATCCAGGTTAGTACTGCGCAGGTTAAACCACACCACAACATCTTCGTCTGAACTTTCTTTTGATACCTCGGGAGGATCAGCCTGTTCAGGCAGGTTGTTCAGCGCACGGCTCACCCGTTCCCGCACATCATTGGCAGCGGCATCGATATCACGGGTCAGCTTAAACTCAATTGAAATAGACGAACGTCCATTGCGGCTGGTTGAGGTGATATTTTTTATCCCTTCAATTCCGCTGATCCGGTCCTCCAGCAACTGAGTGATACGGGTTTCAACAATGTTGGCAGAAGCCCCGTCGTAGTTGGTGTTGATTGATACGATTGGCGGGTCGATATCCGGATATTCCCGCAGCGACAGCATAGTGATCGCCACGATGCCGAAGATCACCACCAGCAAATTAATCACCGATGCGAACACCGGCCTTTTTACGGAAGCATCAGATAACCACATGGTTACACTCCCTCAGCATTCAGTACACGAACGGCAGAGCCTTCCTGCACACGTAACGTGCCTTCGGTAATAATACGTTCACCGCTGACCAGGCCGTCGACAACCTGCACGATACCGGGTTTACGCTCACCGATAATGACTTCGCGTTGCTCGACCACATCGTTATTCACAACAAATACGTACTGCTTATCCTGAATGGGCACCAGCGCTTTTTCAGGAATAACCAGTGTTTCCAGTACCTGCTTTTCCAGTGTGATTTGAAGCAGCATACCGGGACGGATTTTCACCGGTTCGTTTTTAATGTGTGCTCTTACCAGAACAGAGCGGGAGACCGGATCGATACGGGAACCGATAGTGGCAATGGTGCCTTCAAAATCTTCTCCCGGATACGCTACGGACTGTGCGATAACCCGCTGACCGGGAGACAGGCTGGCCAGCTGCCCTTCTGCCACACTGAAATCTACCTTGATAATGCTGATATCGTCCAGCGTGGTAATGGCATCACCCGGTTGTACCAGTGAGCCTTTGCTGATGTTGCGGATCCCGAGCAGACCGGCAAAGGGTGCACGGATTTGCAGCTCATCCAGTTGAGACTTCGCAACATCCAGTTGCGCTTCAAGTCCTTTCAGTTTGGCTTGCTGTTCGCCAAGTATTTGTTGCGATGCCGCGCGGGTTTTCGCCAGGTTCACTACCCGCTCATACTGACTTTTCGCTTCCACAATGTTCGCTTCAAGTTCAACAATGCGGGCCAGCTCTTCGTCATTATTCAACTGAACCAGCAATTGCCCGGTTTTTACCGTATCACCGTCATCAAACTTTACGTCCGTAACGCGGTCGGTCTGCTGCGCCGTGATCGTGACCGATTCGTTGGCATTGGCCGTACCCAGCGCCTCAATGGTCACCGGAAAGGTTTGCTCGGCTACTACAGTCACGCGAACGGGAGAAGGTAAACGGCCTCCGCCTGCGGAAGACTCTTCAGCAGGCAGATTGATATAAATTAAGAACGCACCTAACGCGACAACGCCCACCAGTAACGGGGACAAAAAGGACTTTTTCGACATCTCTGATTCCTATCAACGTTTCTCAACTGCACAGCCAGGGCGATGCTGACACTGTGTATGCATTTCTATTCTATGCACTGAGAAATTAAAACAAGCCTTGGTACGTGGCTGTTGTTATTGTTGTTATACTGCCGGACAACTCTTGATGAAATCAGGCCGCCGGTCTGTTTGTTTATAATTATTTAAATTTTATTTTACCTGGTTGTATGCTTTTTAGGATTCGCTCATCAGTCGTTTTGTTACTTCTGCCGCTTTTTGGCTGCTCTGAGGTTCCCGCGCCCCCGGTTTGCCGTTCAGTTGAATCCACCGAACCCGCTCATGACGCTCTCGCCTGTGTGATCAAAACAGATAAATACGCATTACTGCTGGAAAACGCCGGAGGTCTTCTGACCATGCCGCTGGCCAGCATCAATGAAGAGCAAAGTGAACAGTGCGCTCTGCATGAACAGGTCTGGCAACAAACCGGTGTAAACGTGGAAGTGGGTAAACTTGTGCTGACCACCAGCCAGAATATGGCCGTGTACGAATGCACCCAGCAAGCCGGCCTGGACAGCATCACTGGCGACTTCCCCTCGCCCGGCTGGACCGGCGAATCACTCAGCTGGGTAAAACGTGATGTTTTTTCAATCAATATCAAAGACATGGAAAACCGCGATCATTTGATCCCGCTGCGTGACAGCGTCACAATACTGCATCAGAATACGCAACCAGCCGGTGGTAACACCACCACAGCGAACCAGTCCGGAGAGTAAATCTCAACGTCTCTGCTTTTTTCCTCCGGATGATAAATAATAAGTCAGACGATACTGGCATTGTTGACTGTCAGTCCGTCTGCTACTTTGTATCAACAGGACATAAAAGGAGTGATACCCGTGTTTGAGCTTGAACATTTCAGTTTGAAAGACAAGGTGTCGCCGGAAGAATGGCAAACCCGCGTCGATCTCGCCGCCTGCTACAGGCTGGTAGATAACATGCGCTGGGGCGATCTTATCTATACTCACATTTCCGCTAAAGTACCGGGTACACAGCATTATCTGGTTAACCCTTTTGGTCTGGCATTTGATGAAGTGCGCGCGTCGAATCTGGTGAAAGTTGATCTCGACGGCAATATTCTCGATGGCTCCCCCTACCAGATTAATCCGGCCGGTTTCACCATTCACAGCGCCATTCACGAAGTCCGTGAAGATGCGAAATGTGTTATTCACCTGCACACAAAAGCCACTATTGCCGTGGCGTCAGTTAAAGGTGGTTTGAAACCCTGGAGCCAGTATTCTCTGTTTTCCCTGCCCTCGCTGAGCTATCACAGCTACGAAGGTCTGGCGGTTGATGATAATGAAAGAAAGCAGTTACAGGATGATTTGGGCGATACCAACCATATGTTATTGCCAAATCACGGCGGCTTGACGTTAGGCCCTACGGTAGGCGACGCATTTATGCGCTTTTATGATCTGGAACGCGCCTGTGATATACAAATGTCACTGATGCAATCCGGTCAGGAAGTGATTGAAATACCAGAGCCCATTGTAAAGGGCATTTTTGATCAGGCAAAAATTGTACACTCAGGCGAAACCGGCGGCCAGAAAGCCTGGCCAGCGATGCTGAGAAAAGCCTGGAAACTCGACCCGACATTCTGCGAATAAGCGAAATGCTATCGCGGTGGCGCTGCGGGATAAGGGTTTTGTCATTCATAACCGTCTGCCGCAGGGAAGCGGCAGTCGGGGCCCCGTGGATGGGTTTACGCCGTGTTATGAATGACAATCCCGTTCCCGCAACAGCGTGACGCGGTAGTCTGAGCAACTACATTCAGGACAAAAGATGAAAATTACCAAAGTTGAAATATTTGATATTGAGTGCCCGGAACGTCCGCCTTGGAATCCGGTTTTTGTGCGTATTTACACCGATGAAGGTATTACCGGTGTTGGTGAAGCAGGCCTGGCTTACGACTGGGGACATTCTGCTGCTGCGCACATGATCAAAGAAATCGCAGAAGCTATGCTGATTGGCTGGAACCCTTTCAACACTGAAGGTCTGTGGTCGAAAATGCTCCGTGAGAGCTTCTGGGGCTTAGGTGGCGGTCCTGTCATTTACGCCGCCATGAGTGCGGTAGATACAGCCCTTTGGGATATCAAAGGTAAAGCACTTGGCTTGCCGGTTTATCAGCTGCTTGGCGGTAAGACTAACGGCAAGCTGCGTTCTTACGCCAGTCAGCTACAGTTCGACTGGGACACCACTATTACCAAACTGATCCAGCCTGAAGAATATGGCCGTGCCGCAGAAAAGGCGATGGCTGAAGGTTACACCGCGGTGAAAGTTGATCCAATCGTTTATGACATTAACGGCGATACCCATTATGACCGCACGAAAATCATTTCCAGAGGTGAAATGAAACTGTTCCGTGCACGTCTGCAGGCAATCCGTGATGCCATGGGTGACGAAAGCGATATTATTTTTGAATGCCACAGCTTACCGGGTGCGACTACGGCTATTCAACTGGGCGAACTGGTAGAAGAATTTGGCTGTATGTATTACGAAGAGCCGGTTAACTACCTGAACTCAAAACTGCATGACAAAGTTGCCCGCAACGTGAAAGCGCCGATTGCCGGCGGTGAACGTTTATATAACCGCTGGGGCATCCGTCCGTATCTGGAAGATCAGTCTCTGGACGTTTTACAGCCTGATATTGGTCTGTGCGGCGGCTTTACCGAAGCGAAAAAAGTGTGTGACTACGCAGACATTTACGATGTTCGCATTCAGGCTCACGTCTGCGGTGGTCCGGTGGCAACGGCAGCCAGCCTGCATCTGGAAACCGCCATTCCTAACTTCCTGATCCACGAGCATCACACCTACGCGACAAAATCCTGGAACCGTGAATTATGTATTCAGGATCCTCAACCGGTTAACGGATTTATCGAAGCGCCGGACACACCGGGAATTGGTATCGAGCTGAATGATGAAGTGGTTTACCGCTCACCCAACATGTCAGTGACTGAACTGAAATAAGTCTCAACGACGCATTTAAAATCTACGGAGCCGTTCATCCGTTGAACGGCTTTTTTCTGTCCGCAGGAAAACGACGGCTTACATAGCTGAAACCACTAACTATCACGTTCAGTAACCGCTCCTTTTTCCAGTCTCTCACGTATCATACGCCAGTTGCCGCAATCCTTGCGACGCCGTTTCCGTTTTCTGGAGCACTTATGGCGCATTTTACTGTCATCGGCCTTGGCCGGTTTGGCATTACCACCAGTTTAGAGCTGATCCATCTGGGTCACACTGTTACCGGTATCGACAGCGATGAAAAGCTGGCTGAACAATATTCTACCGAACTGACCCAAACCCTTATCTGTGACGCAACCGACGAAAGAGCCATGGCAGAACTGAGTCTTCACGACAGTGATGCCGTGCTTGTCGCCATCGGTGAAGATATGCAGGCCAGCTTGCTGTGTGTGCTGAACCTGAAAAATGAAGGTGTGCAGAATATCTGGGTGAAGGCTAACAGCAAGGCGCATCACACCATTCTTTCAAAACTGGATGTGAGCCGCATCATTCACCCTGAAGAAGAGATGGGCGTTCGCGTGGCTCAGGCATTGAATTACCCTATGGTCAGTGACTATCTGAGTTTGGGCCACGGCCATTACATTGTAGAAGTGGTGGTACCGCAGACTAAGTCCCCCATGACCCTGGATACAGTCATTAACGGCTACAAAGATGATATTCACTGCCTGATGGTTAAACGTAAGCATCAGATACACTGTACGCCTGACATGGCGTTTCAACTGAAACCAGAAGATCAGCTGGTGCTGAGTGGTCCCAGGGAAGTGCTGGTAAAAATTGCGCCGAGACTTAAACATTGAAACGCTGGTTACCGGCGAACCGCCCGCTGGAACGAAAGCCGAAAGGCGCGCGAAAAATTCAGGCGGCTCCGCCTCTTATCCTGTCGTTTAGCTTTCTGAGCTTTATCGTTCTTGGCACCCTGCTGCTTAAATTGCCCTTTGCCACCACAGCACCAATCACCTGGACGCAAAGCCTGTTCACCGCCACCTCAGCGGTGACAGTAACGGGGCTCGCCGTTGTGGATACCGGAACCGGCTTCACCCTTTTCGGACAAACCGTTATTGCCGGCCTCATTCAATTTGGCGGTCTCGGTTTAATGACCTTTGCGGTTGTAACACTGGTTGCGGTAGGCAGTAAGATAAGTTTTCTGCAACAAAGCGCGGTGAAAGAAGCGTTTAATGAAACCGACACGTCGTCACTGGTCAGTACCGCCAAAGCCGTTATTCTTTTTGCACTGGTAACAGAAGCCGCAGGCATGCTGATCCTGACCTGCTACTGGCAGGCGGAATCAGGCTGGTCAACGGCCGCATACGAAGCCTTCTTCTATACCATATCCGCGTTCAATAACGCCGGCTTTGCATTGCAGCCGGACAGCCTGTCCCGGTATGTCAGCGATCCTGTGGTTAATATTACGATTACCGCGTTGTTCATCACTGGCGGACTGGGCTTTTCTGTATGGATAGATCTGGTTAAAAAACGAAGCTGGCAAACACTGACGCCTTACAGTAAAACCATGATAGCCGGTACGGTCATCATCAACGTAGTCGCGTTATTGCTTATTTATGTCATTGAATACGATAACCCGGACACACTGGGCAAGCTGGACGCGGCGGGTAAATGGTGGGCCTCCTGGTTTCAGGCAGTCACACCAAGAACCGCGGGTTTTAACACCCTGGACATCGCTGCGTTGGAAGACGGCTCTGTCACCCTTATGTTGCTGCTGATGTTTATCGGCGGCGGGTCAATGAGTACCGCCAGCGGTATCAAAGTCGTAACCTTCGTGGTACTTCTGACTGCCACTTACAATTTTCTGCGCCGCGACCACGCGCCAACGCTTTTTCAGCGTACCATCCGGACAGAAACCGTGTCTAAGGCCCTGGCTCTCACGGTGATTTCAGGCGGGGTGACCTGGGTGGCGATTTTTCTGCTGACCATCACAGAGGATGCCCCTTTTCTGGATATCGTCTTTGAAGCCGTATCCGCGATGGGCACGGTGGGCCTGTCGAGAGGACTGACAGGAAGCTTATCCGCTGCCGGTGAAGGCATTATTATTGTGCTGATGTTCCTTGGCCGGCTGGGGCCGCTTACCCTCGCCTATTTGCTGGCAAGTCCGAGACAACGTCATGTTCGCTACCCTGACAGCCGAATTTCTATCGGATAAAAGTCTCAGACCTTATCTTTAAGCTTGCCGGTGTGGATTACCTGAATAGCCGGCAGGCTAACCAAAATACCAGTACAGACTATTTTCACTCAGCCATTTTTCTGCACACACGGCGGGTACTGCCTGCGTTATTGTGCGCCAGAAAGCACCGTAATCACTGTGCCAGGTACACAAGGGAAAGTTACTGCCTGTCATTACCCGGCTTTCGCCAAAATACTGATGCACGGTGTTCACCACCGGCGCAATATCATCAGCACGCCATTGACGGTTATGCATTTCCCAACCGGACAGTTTTACGGCAATATTATCAGCCCTGCTTAAGGCTTTCAGGTTGTCCTGCCACACCTTAATGTTTTTATCTGCCAACGGAAATCCGGCATGATTCAGAATGAACGGCATAGCAGGAAAATTCGCAGCCACGGCAGACAGCGCCTGAACACCGGCAGTGTCATACAAGGATAACTGGGCATCAAAACTCAATCCCGCCTCTGCCAGCAATGCCAGGCTCGCTTTGGCTTCAGAATCGTTCAGAACAGACGCGGCTTCGTCGTCCAGAATATGCCTGACACCGGTAATACAAGGGCGTTTGAGCAATTCTGAAATCACATGCTGATTATTACCTGCCAGCAAGTCAAAACCGGCAACTGCGCGAAAAGGCATATGGCAATGCTGCGCCAGGTAATCAGCCTCACGCCAGGGCTTTGCATTGTCGAATCCGGCTTCAATATGCACAAACCCGCTAAGCTGCTCCGGGGCTGACACAACTAAATCAGACTCAGAGAAATTTTTCGCAATAACCGGTTTATCCGGCCAGAATGGCGGGTTGTCAGGAGACAACCAGCGGTATTCACCGGCCTGTAAATCAAATAAGTGCAGATGGGCGTCGATGATTTTCATGGTTACTGTGTAGTATAGCCGCCGTCAATACTTTGCAGACTGCCGGTGATAAAAGCCGCATCATCACTGGCAAGGAAGAATGTTAGCGCAGCCACTTCTTCCGGTTGCCCCAGCCGTCCGAGGGGTTGTGCAGCAGCCTCTTCTGCGTGCACTTCTGCTTTATCCGCACCGCTGGCGGCCACATATTTATCGATGGCGTTATGGTACAAAGGCGTTTCGATTGTGCCCGGGCAAACCGCGTTTGCACGAATATTATAAGGCGCGTAATCCAGCGCGGTGGTTTTAGCCATGGATGCCAGCGCCGCTTTACTCAGGTTATAAGCAAAAGAATTACGCTTACCGATGATCGCCTGGTCTGACGCCATGATGATGATTGCGCCTTTGTTCGCCTGTTTCATTACCGGCAACACCGCGCGTACTGCATGATAGGCTCCTTTCACGTTTAAAGAGAACACCTTATCGAAGTCTTCCGGCGTAGTGTCTTCGATGGTGGCAGAGAAATGCATACCCGCATTGCTTACCAGGCAATCGATACGTCCGAAACGCGCTGCAATGTCACTGATACAGTCGCTGACCGCTGCAGCACTGGTGACATCACACTGCATCCATTGCGCGTGCTCAGGAGGGTTATCGAAATCACGAATATCTAAATTGATAACCTGATATCCCCCGGACGCAAACTTTTCGCAGACGGCCAGACCGATACCTAAACTGCCGCCGGTGACCACGCAAACAGGTGATGATTGTTGCATTACTTTTCCTATTTCAGCTTTCGCCTTCACAATGGCTAACAGGATGCCTGCAGTTGAAGGAAAAGTAAAAATGAACCGTGCCGGCAGCGTTCAGTTTCATAACTGACAATCTCAGGCGGTCAGGGCTTCTCCGTCGCCAGGCTGACATCAGCAGACGCCATCACCTGCATCAATTCCTGCCAGACTTTTCCTGCCCCGTGCACCGCAAGATGAGAGCGGTCTGAGTGAACCGGTTCCCCGTCATCAATGATGGTACAGGTTTCGCCTTCACAAAGGGCGGCATCAGGATCCACGTACCACACATTACTGTGCGCTTCAGCAAATTGCTTCAGGCGGCTATTAACGGAGTAGTCCTGCTTCGGCTGAGTACTGCTGCATACAGGAAAAAAGCCGGCAGCGGGAAGAGACTGCCTGGCCAGACATTCGTAAGCATTTACCCACGCCTTTTGTGGCACACCAACCAGAAAATACTTTCTGTCACCCAACCTTGAGATAAAGGTTTCCATTTCAGCGATGACTTTGTCGTTATATTCTTCTTCGGTAAGCTCCAGCTTATTACTGGCGTCTTTTTTCATAATTTTTTCCTGATAGCTGTCCCATGACTGGGCCAGAACCAGCGGCTTGTCGTTACCTTCTATCCGTTGTTTCACTTCCTCAAACTGATCTGAGCAAGCTTCAAGTTCACCGCCTTCTTCATATTTGGCCAGTGTGGGAAAGAAGGGACAGCCATGATAAAACCGTCCGAGCACCGGGATCCCGCTGTCACTCAGCGTACGGCCATATTGAAGAGAATAGCTGTCACCGATGAGAATAAACTTGTAGTCATTGTCCTTCGCATGAAAATAAATCCATTCATCGGCACTGTAGCCCGCCCCGCCATAATAGGTTTCATGGTAAGACAGAGCATCGTGACGGAATTTCTCCGGCACGCGTTCCGGCGCTCCCTGTTGCTGGTAAACCCATAAACTTCCCGCAAGGGTCAGGATGAACATCAACCAGTAACGCCGGGGCCGGTGGTGCTGCTCTATCAGCCGGTAGGATAACCAGCCTGCCAGAGTAGTCAGGGCAACAAAAAGCCAGAAAGACAGTTCAAGGTGGTAAATATTGTTCGCCACCACAATGATCCAGTGCCAGAGATAGATGGAGTAAGACCACAATCCCAGTTTCTGACTGACGACATTGGTGGTGATGACGCTCTTTTCGTCCCGCGCCTGAATAACCATAAACGTGCCGGCAACCGGAAAGAATGCGAGATAGCCGGGCCAGAGGTTATCTTCGCTGATAACAAAATAGGTTATTGCGATGAGCGCCAGTCCCGCCAGTGCAAGGTAACCCCGTGTTTTGTCTGAAACATTTAACGGATAGAAGAATGCCACTCCGCCGGCCAGCATTTCCCAGGCCCGTGCAGAAATTAAAAAATAGCTTGCTGAAGGATAAGCAAAAGACAGCCACACGTTAGCTAAGAAGGCCAGCAGGGTGAGAGCCAGCACAACATGCCGGAGAGATTTACTGCCGCACAGCTTACGCAACCCGATGAGTATCAGTGGATAAAGGAGATAAAACTGCCACTCCACAGACAGTGACCAGGTGTGCAGCAACCATTTTTGCGTCGATGCCGCATCAAAATAACCGGCCTCCTGCCAGTACACAATATTTGAAACAAAAGTCAGGCTGGACGCAATATGCTTACTCAGCGCTGCATAATCAACCGGCGTGACAGCAAACCAGCCGCACACCAGTAATATAAGACAAGCCGCTGTCAGAGCAGGAACGATACGTTTAGCTCTGGCGCAATAGAACCGCCAGGTACCGAAGGTGTTTTTATCCAGCCCCCTGCTGATAATGGAAGTCATCAGGAAACCGGATATCACAAAGAACACATCGACGCCGGCGAAACCGCCGGGCAGGTATTCCGGTTGATAATGAAAAAGCACCACGGCAATCACTGCCAGCGCGCGGAGTCCGTTTATATCTTTACGAAATTGCAATTCATTCCCTGTAAATCACATACCTGAACTCAGAGCGTCTGACCAGGCACTTTTTGTCATCACATAACTACGCTTAAAGGGATAATCAGGATTACCCCGCAACCGGTCTGCTTAATTCACGCTGGTACGGCTACCGCTGCCCTTTCTCAGCTCATAGACTATGCTTTCATTCAGATGACAAACACTAAATTTAAAACCTGCAGGCTATCTTGTCCGGTGAGTTTGTGCATATAATGTTAAAATTCAAACAAGCGTTTAACTTTGGAGTGAATCATGCCGCAATATCAGGCGCCACTGGCGGATTTTCAATTTCTGTTGCGGGACTGGCTGAACGTCAGTGACCATTATCAATCGACCGGACTGGAAGATTTCGATTTTGAGCTTGCCAGCGAAGTGCTCACTCAGGGAGCCAGATTTGCAGAAGACGTGGTGGCACCGCTAAACCGCAGCGGTGACGAAGCCGGCTGTACGTTTGCAAATGGTGCAGTAACCACGCCGCAAGGGTTTGCTGCGGCCTATGAAGAGTATGTTGCCAATGGCTGGAACGCCATGCTTGGTCCGGTGGACTACGAAGGTCAGGGATTACCCTACACCATGGCGGTGCCGGTGCATGAAATGCTGAACTCAGCCAACCTGAGCTGGCGCCTGACGACTATGCTGACAGAAAGCGCCGTTCTGGCTGTCAGCCGCCATGCAAGTGAGGATTTAAAAGCCACTTATCTGGCAAAGCTGGTGTCCGGAGAGTGGACCGGAACCATGAACCTGACAGAGCCACAGGCCGGTACCGATCTGGCTTTGCTGAACACTAAAGCTGAGCCGCAGGACGACGGCAGTTATCGCATTACCGGCAGCAAAATATTCATCACCGGCGGCGACCACGACTGGACGTCGAATATTATCCATATGGTGCTGGCACGTTTACCTGATGCGCCGAAAGGTGTGAAGGGGATCAGCCTGTTTCTGGTGCCGAAGTTTATGCCGGACAGTCAGGGAGAACCGGGTGAAGCTAACTCGCTGTCTGTGGGCAGTATTGAACACAAGATGGGGATCAAAGCCAGCCCCACCTGTGTAATGAATTTCGATGGTGCGACAGGCTGGCTGGTTGGCGGTGAAAACCAGGGCCTGGCCTGTATGTTTACCATGATGAATGATGCCCGTTTTCAGGTAGGTCTGCAGGGGCTTGGTGCTGCAGAAGCCTCTTTCCAGGGCGCGCTTACATATGCCAGAGAGAGACTGCAAAGCCGCGCGCCACAGGGCGTACAGCAACCGGACGCGAAAGCCGATCCTATTGTATTTCAGCCTGATGTGGCCCGTATGCTGCTCACCCAGAAAACGTTAACAGAAGGCTGCCGCGCTTTATCACTGTTGTATGCAAAGTATATGGATGCGGAGCACTACGGGACAGAGGACGAGAAACTGCACGCCGGTCAGGTTCTGCAATTTCTGACCCCGGTCTGCAAAGCATTCTTCACTGATATGGGGCTGGAAACCACCAGCCTGGGGATCCAGATATTCGGCGGACACGGCTACATCCGGGAATGGGGCATGGAGCAACTGATGCGGGATGTGCGTATAGCCCAGTTATATGAAGGTACCAATGGCATACAGGCGCTGGATTTAATTGGCCGAAAACTGACCCGCGATGGCGGCAACATGCTGAAAGCGACTTGCGATGTGTTTGCCGGACTTGTTGACGCTATGACAGATTCAGACGCCAGACAGAATGCGCAGACTCTCCTGAGCAGCTGGATGGATGCATCCACTGCCTGCCTGGACAAAGATCCGGTATTTGTAGCGGCTGCGGCCTGTGATTATCTGGCATACACAGCGTATTCATTAACTGGTCTTTGCTGGTACAGCATGGCAGATAAAGCCGCGCAGGGAGACAATCCCACCTTTGCCGCAGCGAAACAAAAGTGTGCAGATTTTTACGTTGCACGTATCTTGCCACGGCGGGACGCGCATTTGTCAGCCATGTTAAGCGGCGCTGAGAATGTACTTGCCGTCAGTGGCAGTGAGTTTGACTACCGCTGATTATCACTGGCAACGATAGCAACAGATAAAAAAGAAGGGCGCCTGCAATGCAAGGCGCCCTTCTCATTTATATCAAATCAGCAGTATTTATCTGCTGCGTAACAGCGCCCCAAGATTGCGGCGGGAACCGTTGTTCTGCGCGTCTTCCGTCGCACAGCGGCTGCGTGTACATAACGAACGCATTACTGCGATGTCACGGGTATTCACTTTGCCGTCATTATTTAAATCGAAAGCCATGTCGATAGCCTGACGGGCGATGATAGCAAACATGAAACTGCGGATATCATTGTTATCCACGTCTTCGTCGCCGTCCCAGTCACCTGTCACTGCCTGCACATCTGCGTCCAGCTGATAGGTACCGATAACCGGATCATGGTCAGACGCACGGAAGGGCAGCTCGTTCAGGAATGAAGCCGGCTTATATTCTTCGTTATAATCGAAGAACTCCGGTTCATCACTGTTGATGTGCCATTCAGTAACATCCACCAGCATATCGCGGGCAGCGGCGTTGTTGAACATGTAATCCAGCGTACCCACAAGGCCGTCATAGGTATAGCTGTAAGACGCACTGCCTTTCAATTCAGACACGGTGTCGGTAAAACCGGCTTCTGCCAGTACCTGCACAGGATCTTCCTGAGCATAAGCGTTGTAGTCTCCCAGCAGGATCATCGGCGTGTCCTGATAAGTGCTTTGCAACCATTGTGCAATGGCCATGGCGGCACGGGTACGCTTACGGTTACAGAAACCCTGTTCGGTATTACCGTCTTCCTGACAGCTGCTGCTTGAACCTTTCGATTTCAGATGGTTAACATCAACCACAAAGGTTTTACCGCTTTCAGTGTGTGTAAACAGTTGTGACAGCGACGGTCGGTTACCGTAGTCTGCAAACAACACGCCTTCCTCATCAGAAGGACTGTTCGCTTCCATCAGAATCTGCGGTGCACCTGAAGGTGTAACCACGGCAGGACGATACAGAATACCTGATGTAATCGCATCGGTGCCTAACTGTTCAACACCGGCATCTACATAGGCGTAAGTGCCTTCACCGAATTCCGCATTCAGCGCATCAACCAGATGAGCCACTGTACTGTCAGCACCGAAACCGTCATTTTCCAGTTCCAGCAGACCCAGTACGTCAGCATCAATGGCTACCAGCGCGTTGACAATTTTCGCCAGCTGGCGCTGATATTCTGCATAGGAATCTGCACCGCGCTCTGTTGGGAAACCACCTTCATTACCGTCACCGTTGAACAGGTTCAGTACGTTGAAGCTGGCAATTTTCAGGTTACCTTCAGATACCACTGGCGCATCTTCACGGTAGTTATCAGCCAGTAAAGACGGCACCTCAACCGGACGGATTCGGTATGCAGAATAGCCATAGTCCATCACGCCGGTTACACCGGTGATCAGGTCGCCGGAACGGATAGTGTTGTAAGGTGTGAAACCACCTGCAGGCAGCATCCACTCTGACGCATAACCGTCTGCATTGTCGTCAATGATCAGCTTGTTCAGCCCGTTGGCTGTCGCCAGGTCTGCCGCTTCCTGAGAACCCGGTGCATACAGTTGTGTAGGGTTGAACAGACGCTCTGTAGACACCCAGATTTCACCGAAGTCAGAATACGGATAGATATTGCTGATCACCCAGTTTTCGTTACTGGTTACCAGCATACCTTCATATTTTTCAAATCCGGAAGCATCTGTCACAGGCAGAGTAATCGCCACTGCAGATACAGAGCCGGAACCACAGGACAGGGCTTCTGAAGAGGCAGTGATCATTGTGCGGCCGTAGTCTTCACCAACCGTACCCGCTAAACGGACAATCTCACCTTCAGTGACAGAGCCGGCCAGAGAAGAGCTGGCAATGAACACACCTTCAGAGGTTGTCTCGTCGCCGTCACTGTCGCTGCTTTCTTCCTGAATCCAGAAACCGTCCAGAGCCGGTGTCACATGGGTCACAATGGCTTCAACAATCACGCTCTGACCTGAAAGTGGTGAGCTGTCACCGCTTCCCTGTACAGCACTGATGTATGTCGCTTCGTCACCGCAAATACCTAATGATGCGTTGCCGCCATCATCATTGCCGGTGCCGTAGAAACCGAGGTAATCGAAGGTATCCTGAGCGTACGCATCCCATTCAACACTGGGGTCGAACGCATCATAGGCATCACTGTCGCCTTCCGTAACAGAAGACTTGCGCACCAGCGTGCGGTTTTGTGTACGCACGTCACCACCAGACCAGTATGAACCGGGGTCTTCTCCGATAACACCAATACTGTCAATGATCACGCCATTGTTACGCAGCACAACAGCATCATCACCGTTGAACTGAACGCTGCCGCTGGTCATGTCTGCCACATTCAGGATTGGATCTTCCGAAGAAGTATGCGCCAGCACAAATACATCACCCGCAGCCAGTGTGCCGGTTAAAGTGAATGTCTGACCGGCAGAGGCCGACCCGTTAAAGTAAATCTGCACATCGTATGTACTCAGGTCGATGTCAGACAATGTCAGGTTAGCAATCTCAACCGCTTTATTATTAGAACCGCCTTCAATGTATTCAGAAAAGAAAAGCTCTGTGGCCGGAGCTACGTAAGAACCCAGCGGGAAAGGCATTGCCGCAGTGGCATTGCTGGTTTCACCGTCAAACACATTGGTACCGGCAACCTGCCAGTCTGCAATGTTAAACGTTGAAGAAGCACTGCCGCCGGTACGGTAAGCCCAGCTGTCCAGATAATCCCAGTCTGTGCCCGTGCCGTCAGTATCACGGTCACCGTAGTAATCTACCAGCGCGCCGTCACAAAAGACTTCAATGGCATCGTCACCGTTGATAGACATAGCACCACTGGTGTAATCCGGTGCAAAACCGAAGAAGTCTGCGAACCCTGTGGCCTCGCTGGCAACATAAATGAATTGGCCGGCCACAGCAGATACCGCAGGGAAAGTGAATTCCTGACCGTCAGAACCGCCACCATTATTCGCGCCGCCGACACCACACACACTGAGATCATCAATGTTCTGCGTTACCAGTAATTCGATACCTTTAGGTGTACCGCCGGATAACGGGCCGTCAAATACACCGGTAAGCATCAGTGCACCGCTGCCGGAAGGTTGTGGTTCCGGATCGGGCTCCGGTTCAGGATCGGGCGCGGTTACATCACCACAGCTGTCTGCATCGTAAAATAAGTCGATCCATTCAGGATGGTCGACAAACGGATTACGGTTGCCCTGATATTCATAGATGGCACTGTGGCGACGGGTTTCGTCTGCATCTACAGGATCAGCATTGCTCCAGGCAATCAGCGTACACAGTTTGCCCAGCGCCGCTTCACCATTTGAGGTGATACGGTCAACCAGTACCAGGTCAGGCGTAACATCGCTGCCGGCGCCTTCATAGCGCATATCCATGTACATCATCATCCGCGCGATGTCGCCTTTTACCTCATCCCGTGGCTCGAAAGAGTCACTGTCGATACGGTTGGCCGGCGCTTCAGAAAGGGCGTTGTCGGAATTATCGAAATCCAGGTTGCTGCGGCTGCTGTTTACAGTAATGTCAGACGGACGCAGGTGCTGAATATCGGTATAAGCTTCATTTGACGAGCTGCTGAAACCATGACTCTTTGGCCAGCTGTGCTCACGGTTCCAGTAGTCAGGCTGGCTGGAATACTCGCCGGAGCCGTTTTCTGACTTAGGAATCGATTTGCCGGAATAAATCAGAATGATGTTATCCGGATTTGCAGGATCTTCATCGGTTTCCGTTAATGCCGTCCAGACTTCAGAATAAGTCAGCACCCGTTGACCGGAAATGGTTTCACTGAGTACCTGACGGATAACAGAGGTGTCGGAACTGGCATCGATTTCAGCCTGAACCGCCGCGTAGTATGAAGCAGCATCAAATTCGCCGGCATCTGCAACTTTGTCCAGATCAGGACAGTTTGTGCAAACACCGCTTAAGTCTTCGTCACCGCCGCCGGTGCCACTGCCATCATCGCCGCCGTCATCACCACTGCCGGTGTAAGCGTGGCTGCCCAGGCCTGTGAAATCATCCTGAGCCAGACCTTCCCATTCCGACGTATCATAGGCATCAAACGGGTCAGTATCGCCACCGGCAACACTGCTTAAACGTATGAGTGTGTCGTTCGCTGTGGTCACACTGCCGCTACCCCAGGAAGAACCGGGGTCAACGCCAACCTGGCCAATACTGTCCAGTACGTTACCGCTGCTGTCAGTCAGAACAATGGCGTCATCACCATTAAACATGGACTGTGAAGTCAGCACGTCAGCCAATGCCTTCAAAGTGTCTCCGGCACTTGAACTGGCAATAACTTGTGTACTTTGCGCTGCGATTGAACCTGAAAGTTCAATGTTTGCGCCCGCTGCAGTTTTTCCGTTGAAATAAATGGACAGTGTATAACCAGTCAGTGATACCGCGCTGTCTGTCGGGTTATAGATTTCTATCGCTTTATTAGAGCTACTCCCTTCAACATACTGAGAAATAAGCAGTTCATCGCCAATGGCAGATGCTGATATCCCCAATACGAGAGGAAGCAGGATTGGTGCTTTCATTATTAGTGCTCCTGCTTGTAATTAGAAACTATCCCAAAGTGCAGTTGCAGAGTATAAAGAAATTACTACAAAGAAATGACAATTTTTTGGCCAGCAGCGGTACTTTTTTGACCACATGGTCTGTACTGCCTGACAGCAAAGGGATGCAGGAATATCAGAGAAAATTGATGTACAAGGAAGGGGTTGTGCCCTGAGAATTCAGGGCAATGAAGAAAGTTGCGGGATAACAGGTTAGTTTTGTACCAGCGCGCTGGCCATCTCTTCGTTAAACCATTCTTTTATCATGGCTTTTTCGTAACCCAGGTGCGTATTTTGGGTGAAGGTACGGGGGTTATCTAAAAATCCCATATCCTTTAAATCAACATCTGCACTCTTAACGACTTTGCCCGCTTCGTTAGTGAGGGTGTAGCTGAATTTAATACGCGGAATGTCCACCCGTTTCACAATGCGAACATCGGTGCCGGTGGCGTTGCCAAAGACAAAACTGCTTGGCCACACCTGGCCGGCAAGATCCAGATTTGTCACCGTGATCGCAAGCTTGTCTTTTTCAGGCAGCTTCTCTGCCAGTTTGGCGAAGTATTCGTCCAGCGCTTTAAATGTGCGTTCGCGGAATTTCACCCGGCTTTCATTAGCAGGACGCACATCAGTGTACTTCTCCGGCTTTTCCCAGGTAATTTCTGTGGTGGCAGACCATGCCTGTACAGACAGCAATAAACTGCCGGCGGTCAGAGAAACCAGTGCAGTTCTAATCAATGTGTTCATGCTTTGCATCTCCCCGATAATTTCGGCCGCGTTGCCCGCGGGCGGCGAAAACATTCTCCGGTTATCCGGTGCCTGCTTTGAGTGGATTTACCGCGCCTCTCATGCGAAATCCCGCACGGACACAATAAGCAGACACTTTGTTAGAGCAGTGATTAAGCAGATTGTTCCGCTAAATCACCATTATTAAAGCATGAAAAGATGAATGGAAGCTGAACCGCGTTCAGTAGTCCATCGCCAGCAGGCCGGTGGTCTCTATTGAGTGGCAAAACTGCGCCAGTTGCGCACCGTGGATATAAGGATTGATGTTGTCTGTACCGCAGAATTTCTTATGGAAGATTTGCACACTGTGGCGGCTCGCCATGATGCCGTCCACGTATTCCTGCTGGAAGGGACGAAGCTGGTCCCGTTGTGCTGCACTGATTGTGTGAAGCTCAGCGAGTTCATTTCTGTCCTGCCAGGTAGCTACATAGGCATACCACTGGCCGACCACATCCTGTGCATCTTTGAACATGTACTGGACGAAGGGTAACCGAAGTACAAAGACCAGTACTACAATCTCTGAAACTACCACAAAACTACGCCACATCTGCTTTACTTTTTCCTGTTGTTTTCTGACTACCCCGGCCTGTTCCCCGCCCGGTAATAAATCATTGGTGACAATTAGCCCTGTAGATAATTTAACCGCTTAACGTCAAGTGCAACAGATTTGTTTTCATACTTATTTATGAGGTTTTATAAGCCTGAGTAGTATGCACAGAAGGGGTTTATTTGATCTATATTAAGTGTGGCGGACATACACTTGTTATACTGCCCGCAGTACACTACACACCTGTGCCAGTTAAGGTTGCCTAATGAGCGAACAAATTCAGGTAAAACAAGTATCCACGGTAAAAGTACACCAGCCCGCCGGCGGCGTAAGTCATAAGCGTCAGTCTGCACGCAGTCAGATTTATGTGCGCGCGGTGAAGGGCCCCATCGAAACGTTCCGCCGTTTGTTCGGTTTTATCTTCCTGGGTTTGTTCGCCGTGATCCCCTGGATCCGCTATGACGGCCATCAGGCCATTCTTCTCGATATCATGGAGCAGCGGTTTACCATCTTCGGTCTGACTTTATGGCCTCAGGACCTTACCCTGCTCGCGTACATATTTATCGTCGGTGCTTTCGCCCTGTTTTTTGTTACCACATTTGCAGGCCGTGTGTGGTGTGGTTTTATGTGCCCGCAAACTACCTGGGTATACATGTATATCTGGTGCGAGGAGAAAATCGAAGGTCCCCGAAATAAGCGTATCAAGCTGGATGAAAGGGCCATGGACTTCGACAAGTTCTGGCGCAAAACACTCAAGCACAGCGCGTGGATTGCCATCGCCCTGCTGACCTCACTGACGTTTGTGGGATACTTCACGCCAATCGGACAGTTATTTATCGATTTTTTCACCTTCAATGCCGGCTTCTGGTCAGTATTTTCCATTCTGTTTTTTACCTTCTGCACCTATGGTAATGCCGGATGGATGCGTGAAATCATGTGCACCCACATGTGTCCGTATGCCCGTTTCCAGTCTGCCATGTTTGATAAAGACACCTTCACCGTGTCATACAATTACAACCGTGGTGAAAAACGCGGACCCCGCCCCCGCAAACTCAGTCATGAAGATCTGGCGACAAAACAGTTGGGAGACTGCATAGACTGCAACTTGTGTGTGCAGGTGTGTCCCACCGGTATCGATATCCGTAACGGTCTGCAATACGAATGCATTAACTGCGGCGCCTGCGTGGATGCCTGCAACGGCGTTATGGAGAAAATGAATTATCCGAAGGGACTCATCAGCTTTACCTCTGAGGAAAGGCTGACCGGCGGGACCACCCATATCGTCAGACCCAAACTGATAGGCTACCTGATTGTCCTGCTGCTGATGGTCGGGTTACTGATTGCCGACATTGCCACCCGCACGCCACTGGAAGTGGATTTAATCCGCGACCGTAATTCTCTTTATCGTGAAAACGGTAAAGGCAACGTGGAAAACGTCTATACCATTAAGATTCTGAATAAATCTCAGGACACCCACACCTATACCATTCAGGTTGAAGGCCTGCCCGATTACAACATTTTGGGTGACACAACCGTGACTGTGGGTGGCGGAGAAGTCTTCAGTATGCCAATATCTCTGGAAACCTCTCCGAAGAACCTCAGCGAGGCGGTAACGGAAATATCATTCCGTGTCCGTACTCAGGACGCTGAGGGCAATGTTGTGGAAGTCAATGAACCAACAAAATTCCTCTACCGGTGAAACTCCTCAGGGTGATTTCGCCTTTTCCGGGCTCAGCCCGGATACTGTTTTAGACGCGCTGGAAACCTGTGGCATTTATCCTGAGTCCGGTTTACTGGCGCTGAACAGTTACGAAAACCGCGTATATCAGTTTAAAGCCGAAGACGGTCAGCGCCTGGTGGTCAAATTTTACCGTCCCGGTCGCTGGACAGATGAACAGATCCTCGAAGAACATGCCTTTGCTCTGGAGCTGGCCGGTGCCGATATTCCTCTGGTAGCCCCGCTTGCCATCGATGGCAAAACTATGCAGCAGGCTTGCGGATTCCGCTTTGCGGTATTTCCGTCGGTAGGCGGCAGACAGTTTGAAGTCGACAACCTTGATCAGATTGAATGGATGGGCCGGTTCATTGGCCGTATTCACCGTGTGGCTCAGGCCAAACCTTTTGTTCACCGGCCAGAGCTGAATACTCAGAGCTTTCTGGATGCACCAAGAGATGTGCTTACCCGCAGCCGCTTGCTGCCGTCACATCTGGAAACCGCTTTTTTCGCTATTCTCGATCCACTGATCAAAGAAACCCGCCAGCGCTACCATAATTCAACCCTTATCCGCTTACATGGCGATTGTCACCCCGGCAATATTTTGTGGCGTGACGGCCCCATGTTTGTCGACCTGGACGACTGCCGCAGCGGGCCGGCCATTCAGGATTTGTGGATGATGCTTTGCGGTGACAGACAGCAGCAGATGTTGCAGCTTGATGTGCTGATTGAAGCCTATGAAGAATTCCATTCATTCGATAACAGCCAGCTTACCCTGATAGAACCTCTGCGGGCGATGCGTATGGTTCACTATATGGCATGGCTGTCACAGCGCTGGGAAGATCCCGCTTTCCCCCGTGCATTCCCCTGGTTTGCCGAAGACAAATACTGGGAAGAACAAATTCTGGCACTGAAGGAACAGCTGGCAGCCCTGCATGAACCGCCGTTAAAACTGGGTTACTAGCCCTGAGATGTGAGCGACTTGTCGCGTACGCTACCCGGACGGGAATTGCTGTGGTACTCTTTTTTTGTATTTTGGTTTTACGGATTGTTAAACAATGAAAAAAATAGGTTTATTTCTGCTGGCGGCACTGATGATCCCGTTGCAGGCCTGTGCAGATGACGTTAAATGGAAAGAAGGTACGCACTATAAAGTACTGGATGAACCGGCGACAGCCAAACCGGAAGTGTATGAATTCCATTCATTCTGGTGTGGTCACTGCTACCGCTTCGAGCCGGTTGTAGCTGAAATTAAGAAAGATCTGCCTGCCGGCACTAAGTTCACAAAAATTCACGTAAACTTTATGCCGGGCGCCTCAGAAGAAGCACAGAACGATGCTACCCGTGCCATGATGATTGGCCGTGCAATGAAAGAAGAAGACAAGCTGAACGGCGCAATCTTCAAATACATTCATGAGCAACGTGCACCGGTGACAAATCTGGCTGATCTGAAAAATCTGTTCGTAGTAAACGATGTTGATCCGGCTGAGTTCGATAAGCTGGCTGCCAGCTTCGGCGTAAACAACATGGTGAAAAAGAACATCAAGTTGCAGGATCAATACCGTGCCTATGTTCGTGGTACGCCATCTTTCATCGTGAATGGCCGTTATCAGGCAACGTTCACCCAGGGCATGACCATGGATGACGTGAAAGACCTGATCGTGTGGTTGTCTACACAGTAAGCTTTTTACAAATCACTTAAAACGCGCCGAACGGCGCGTTTTTTCTTTGCTACACAGGAACCCTTTTATGACAGATATTCAGGCTCAGGCCACTTTTATCCGTGAGCTCGATAATCTCAAAGCCGTGAAACGTCAGGTCCGCCTGCCCTGCGATGGTGACCGACAGGAGAACAGCGCCGAACACAGCTGGCACGTGGCGTTAATGGCATCGGTGCTGGCACCGTACGCAGAACAAAACGTGAATATTCACCGTGTCATACAGATGATTCTTATCCACGACCTGGTTGAAATCGATGCCGGCGATATGTTCGCTTTTGCTGGAGAGGCCGATCATGCTGAGCAGGAAGAAAAAGAATTTGCCGCCGCAGAGCGCATCTTCGGATTACTTCCCAAGGGCCAGGGGGAAACCTTGCTGGCGTTGTGGCACGAGTTTGAAGCTGCAGAAACACCCGACGCTAAATTTGCCAAAGCCATGGACAGAGTATTACCGGTGTTTCAGAACATGGCAGCAGAAGGCGGAAGCTGGGTGCGTCACGGGGTAGCGAAAGAGAAAATTCTTGCCCGCAACGCCCACTTACAACAAGCCGCCCCGGGCTTATGGCGCTATGTGAACGAACAGCTTGATGTGGCCGTTGAGAAGGGATGGCTGAAAAGCGGTGACAAGGCTTAGCCTGTTTGAGCTGAGGGATGTCTGCAAATCGCTCTCACACGATGAGACAAGCACTGTACTTTTCTCTTTACCTTTTTGTCTTCAGGTAAAAGCTCCAGTTTTATTTGGAACAACAAGAGGGTCGTTTTATGATGGAAGTATAGATACTCGTATGCTGTGCTGGATCCTTGTTAAATTTCTCTGCTGTCATTAAATGTTGTCTGCTGCTTCCACTGTGGTTATTGCTCTGGAGGCTGTCTGTATTTCTGGAGTATGCACCCCACGCGAGTCTCTGGTTTCCTCCTGCAGGACTTACCTTTGCAGCTTTCTTACTCATGGGAAGCAGATCTGCAACGCTTGCTGTATGGCTTGCCTGCATGCTCTCTACATTCTGGGAAAACAGCTTATTTAATACGGCCAGGGATACCGCTGAACTGTTAGCTTCCGGCAGTATCTTCGCTACCCTGCACACGTTCCTGTATGGTGGAGGCGCGTTACTGCTTAAGCGCCAGATGGCGCTTTCAGCGTCTTTTAACTTAGTCACTCTTGTGACCAGATTTTTGCTGATTGCCGCTGTCGGCAGTCTGATTCTGGCGGCAAGCGGGTTGGCTCTGATTTATTCTTACGATGGCGTTGACAGCCTGATTGCCTGGTGGATTGGGGATATGACGGGTGTTGTAGTTATGACCCCGATATTTGCCGGTATAGTCACCCGTTTATTTCCACGTTACTCATTCATGCCGGAAATTAATTTTTATGATCGCCCGAAAGCCCTTTCGACGTTTATCTGGAAACTGGTACTGACAGGTCTGCTATTAAGCATAATTTTAGTCACGGCAGAATGGCTTAACTCAGAGGAGATAGCATGCTTCATTTTCTTTCTCGCTATTCCTGTCACCTGGATTGTATTTACTGAGACGCCATTCAGAGCCAGTATCAGCCTGGCTGCAGTAAGTGTTTTAACTGCGGCAATAGTGGCGGTTATTGGTGTAGACACTCAGGCCTATATTTACCAGTTCGGCATCAATGTCATCGCCTGTAGTGCTTACTTTACTATGTGCGTCCCTGCACTGGCAGCGGACAACCGGGCACTGTTTGAAAAAGTACATATAGATTATCTGACGCAAGCCTTAAACCGTGAACACTTCACGGCTCTGGCTGAACAGCAGCTGAAATACGCAGCCCGTTACGACAAGCCGGTCAGCCTGATTGTTTTTGATGTGGACAAGTTCAAAGTGATTAACGACACCTACGGGCACTCTGTGGGTGACAATGTACTCAGAGAGATTGCTATTTGTGTGCGTCAAAAATTACGCAAAAGCGATGTGTTCGGGCGGTTTGGCGGAGACGAATTTGTTTTACTTTTACCCCAGACAAATGTACACAGGGCCAGACAGGTTGCCGCTACGTTAAGAGAAAACATCTCACAACTTTCGTTTGCTGGTTTTGAGTTTACTGCCACTTGTAGTTTCGGTGTCGCTGAAGCAACTACAGGTGCTCCATTTGAGCAGGCATTTGATGAGGCTGACAGAGCACTTTACGATGCAAAAAAAGCCGGCCGGAATCGCATCATATAAGGTTCCGCCGCACTCACCACTTTACGTAATTTTTCATTTTCGTTCAGACAAACCTACTCACTGCCTTTTCTGTCCAGCACCCGCTGCCAGTCGTCAGGGTTATTCACATTCATCAATTCGTTTGCAAATTGTGGCAGGGCTACCGCTTCGCAGCCGAAACAATTGAGTAATCTGCGCAGGGATAATGAGGACTGATCTTTAACGCATTGTTTGAGGTTATTCATGCCCTGCTGCGAGTAGCAGATCACCAGTGGCATGATAGCATCACTGGTATATACGCTGGTCTTACGCTGGCGGCTCTCCTGCAGAATTGCCTGCAGGCACGATACCGTACAAAGGGGCATGTCTACCGGCATAACCAGTAATCTGGCACCATCCTGAATACGGGCCTGGCCGAGCATGCTGAAAAGGGCCATAGCCGGCCCTTTATCTTCGTATAAATCGGTAAAATCGCAGTCTGTTTTGCCAAGGGTGTAAACCATCTCACAAACACCTGACAATGTTTGCCGGGTAGCATCCAGCAGCGTCAAACCATTCAGTGTCAGGCGGGATTTATCCCGCCCCATTCTGGATGACTTGCCGCCGCAGAGTACTAACCCTGCGGTTTCATGACTTAAAATTTCGCGCCGATCCAAACCCATACTTTGTCAGTGTCCACTTTAATATCACCGGCAGAATACGTACCGTATTTCAGACCCAGTGTGAAATGCTCAGCTACTTTTGTGACGTATTGTACATTGATTTCACTACCGAGATCACTGACCCCTTCAGTGGCTTCATTTGCATCAAACGCGTGGTAAGCTGCCAGCCATTTACCACCTGCCAGACCGCCACTGACGGTAAAGGCCAGGTCTTCCAAACCCTGTGCCGGTGTAGCAAGGAATTGATCCGTCCAGCCGTTAAACTTATGCAGGGTCGCCAGCGGTGTAGAGAAGCCGTACATGCCGTTGTCTGAACCCAGCACTTCATAAGTCACTTTAGCCGTGATGCCGGAAACCACTGCACCACCTTCTAACATGTAATAATCGGCATCATAGCTGGCCGCGGGGGTATCGCTGGTTTGCGTGGCATATTCAGCATTATAAATCCATTTCACGGAATCCGTTGCGGTGCTGCCGGCATAGCTGATGCCGTAGGTATCGAGTCCGTTATCAACACCGTTATCCACTTCCAGTAAGTACGCATACGCCGTGAACTTACCGATATCGCTGCTGTAAGACAGGTTCAGCAGGTGATCTTTACTGTCCAGGTCTGCCGCTTCAGCGAAAATACGGTTACGTTGGGTAACATACCCGTAAAATGCAGACATATTACCTGACGTGTACTTTGCGGTTACCCCGTCGAAGGTTTGCCAGTCCTGACGCCAGCCCACGTGGCCGACAAAGCGGTGACCGTCAAGTGCAATGATCTGACGACCGCCTTTAATGGTCAGGCCTTCATTTTTATATTGTACAAATCCCTGGTGCAACTCGGTGGTTTCAGGGTCTGCGATAACGGAATATTCACCCGCCTGGTAACCGGCCGGTGGCACTGAGTAATCGCCCTGCCCTAAAGCAATACGCACATCTTCCATTTCAGCAGTGAAAGAAAAGCCTTTATAGCTGCCGGATGTAATTCCCACCATCGTACGTAACGTCAGGGCATCGGCGTCAGCCAGCGCGTTATCCTGTTGCACACCTTCATACCGCAAATTAAACGCTGCCGTGGCAGTGGTTTCTTTCATTGCGTCATACCAGTCGGCTGCAATAGCCGGGGAAAAGACACCTGTGAGCGCAACAGCAAGCAGTGTGCGCGGGTACATTGCAGTTAGTTTCATCGTGTGTTCCTCTGATTTTGTGACAGAGATAGCCCGCCCGTGCCTTGCAGCTGAGCTATCCTATTGTTTTTATTAAATTGTGTGCTTTAGTCAGGCAGCATCAGACTTTTTTGCTGATGTAACCTTAGTGTTTTTTGAATCTTTTTGACGGCTGTTTACCGGCTCAACTTTTTTCTGTTTTTCGTACAGGAAGGTGAGTACTTCATGGCGGTAATGGTTGTATTCGGGGTTATCTGCCAGCACCAGACGATCCCGTGGTCTTGGCAAATTAATATCCAGAATTTCGCCAACCGTTGCAGCCGGACCGTTGGTCATCATGACGATGCGGTCAGACAACAAAACGGCTTCATCCACGTCATGGGTAATCATGATGACGGTATTGCCAAGGTCAGCATGAATGTCCATCAGTGAATCCTGCAAATGGGCACGGGTCAGTGCATCAAGGGCACCGAAGGGTTCGTCCATGAGCAGTACTTTGGGCTCCATAGCCAGTGCGCGGGCAATACCAACACGCTGTTTCATCCCGCCGGAAATTTCCGAAGGCAGCTTGTCGATCGCATGGGTCATATGCACCAGCTCAAGGTTGTGCATAACCCAGTCTTTGATTTCGGCTTTAGACTTACCACGCAGAGTTTGCTTAACAGCAAGCTCTACGTTTTTGTAAACGGTCAGCCAGGGCAGCAAAGAATGATTCTGGAATACTACCGCCCGCTCCGGACCGGGCTCTTTAACTTCTGCGTTGTCCAGAATGACACCGCCGGAAGTTGCCTGATGTAAACCGGCAACGATGTTCAGTACGGTGGACTTACCACACCCTGAGTGGCCGATTAATGATACGAATTCGCCTTTGCTGATTTTCAGGTTTACGTCCCGTAAAGCAGTGAACGGGCCTTTCGGGGTAGGAAAATCGATACCTACCTGCGTCAGTTCAAGATGTTTTGCAGTCATATCTGTTTCTCCTGATTAGCGTAATACGCTGTTTTTGTCCCAGCTCACCATGCGCTGAAACATCAGCATGATGCGGTCCAGTACGAAGCCGATGGCACCGATAGTCAGTACAGCAACCATAATACGGGCCAGTGATTCTGAGCTGCCGTTCTGGAACTCATCCCACACGAACTTACCCAGCCCCGGGTTTTGTGCCAGCATTTCTGCAGCAATCAATACCATCCAGCCAATACCCAGCGACAAGCGCAAACCGGTAAAGATCATCGGAATTGAGGCAGGTAAAACAATTTTAGTCAGGTGCGTAGGCGGCTTAAGACGCAGTACCCGGCTTACATTCACCAGGTCTTTGTCGATGTTAGATACACCCACAGCCGTATTGATCAGTGTTGGCCACAAACAGCACAGTGATACCGTGAATGCAGAAGTGACAAATGACTTGGAAAACATCGGGTCGTCTGACACATAAAGGGCACTGACTACCATCGTTACCAATGGCAGCCAGGCCAACGGAGACACGGGTTTGAAAAGCTGGATAAGTGGGTTAATCGCGGTATAAGCAGACTTGCTTAGTCCGCACATTATCCCTACCGGTACAGCGATGAGCGACGCAATAAAAAAGCCGACCATAACGGTGTACAAGCTTGTCCAGATTTGATTAAAGAAGGTTGGTGCGCCGGTAAAAGGACGAATTTTCGGTACATAGTCCGGGTCCTTTGCTGCCCGCGCTGCATTACGTTCTTCCTGACGCTCGTAGAATGCGTCAGCCTTTTCCCGTTGCGCATTGTGTTCGTCCATGAGAGTCAGCGCCTGTGTCCATACCTGTGCCGGACCAGGGAACTGGCCCAGTGACGTATCGATGGTTTTTGCTACCCCGTTCCAGACGGCGAGGAAAAGCAGTAAACCAATGACTGGCAACAACAATGCTTGCAGGTTTGATAATATGACCTTGCCCATATTGCCTTCTTTTAATCCAATGGATGTGACTAATGACGCTGACTTGCTCATGTTCGTCTCCCGTATGCGTAATTAAAGTACGGTGTCGCCTTTCAGGCCGATACCAAAGCTTTCCAGATAAGCATTGGGCTTAGTACCGTCGTACGTTACGCCGTCAATGAATTCTGATTGAGGTGGTTTAAAACCAGATTCTGAGTCGAAATCAGGGAAGTCTGCAGCTTTAGCTTTGCCTTCCGCGATTAGCGCTTTAGCAGCGACAGCGTAGATGTCAGGACGGTAAACTTTCTTCGCCATGTCCATATACCAGCTGTCAGGTTTCGCTTCAGAGATCTGACCCCAACGACGCATTTGTGTTAAATACCAGATTGCATCGCTGTAGTACGGGTAAGTAGCGTTGTAGCGGAAGAATACGTTGAAATCAGGTACCTCACGCTTATCGCCTTTTTCGTATTCAAATGTACCGGTCATGCTGTTTGCCAGTACCGCTTCGTCTGCACCGACATAAGAAGGTTTAGAGAGAATTTTTACCGCTTCAGGACGGTTAGCGTTGTTATTTTCATCCAGCCACATCGCAGCACGGATCATCGCTTTTACGACTCGAAGGTGCGTGTTCGGGTATTTTTCGGCCCATTCGTTGCTGACACCGAATACTTTTTCCGGGTTGTTTTTCCAGATTTCATAGTCGGTAATAACCGGTACACCAATGCCTTTAAACACAGCTTGCTGGTTCCACGGCTCACCTACGCAATAGCCGTAAATGGTGCCCGCTTCCATGGTAGCCGGCATTTGCGGCGGAGGTGTCACAGACAGCAGTGCCTGAGCATCAATCTGACCGGATGTGTCACCTTTGTGCGGTGCATAGAAGCCCGGGTGAATACCGCCGGCCGCCAGCCAGTAACGCAGCTCGTAGTTGTGGGTGGATACCGGGAATACCATGCCCATATTGAAAGGTTTGCCCGCTTCACGGTAACTGTCGACTACCGGCTTCAGATAATCCGCTTTAATCGGGTGAACAGGTTGACCGTTTTCCTGAGGGATGTGCTTTTCCATCTCCTTCCAGATGTCGTTGGAGACGGTGATACCGTTACCGTTTAAGTCCATGCTGAACGCAGTAATGATGTGCGCTTCAGTACCGAAACCGATGGTTGCCCCCAAAGGCTGTCCGGCCAGCATATGTGCACCGTCCAGCTGACCGTCAATGACACGGTCGAGCAGAACCTTCCAGTTTGCCTGCGCTTCCAGCGTGACATACAAACCTTCGTCTTCGAAGAAACCTTTCTCATAAGCAATAGCCAGAGGTGCCATATCAGTCAGTTTGATAAAGCCGAATTTAAGTTCTTCTTTCTCGGGCCAGTCAATTTCCTGTGCTGTAACAGCTGAGACGCTTGCGCCTGCCATTATCAACGACAGAGCCAGCGTAGATGCCAGCGCTTTTACTTTCTTTGTCAGACCAAATAACGGTTTTGACGCTTTCATGTGGGTTCCTCGTTGCCAAAAAAAAACCCACCACCTTAGCGAATGACCGCTAAGGTGGTGGGCTTCGTTGCCGCACTCCAAATCACTTTGAAGCATGAATAAGTTGTGAGCGCGTTACTATTAATGTTCTTTTAATAAGCAGTAACTTTCGCAAATTGGTATTGCATCAGGTATGCCAAAAATTAAAAGACATTAATATCAGTCACTTAGAAGAATCCAGCATTAGGAACAGTAAAGGCTGTTTCAAATTTGTGCACAAAAAGCGCGCATTGCGCTCAATTGGGATGCAAATAGAAACCCGCCGACGTGTATCATTAGGGTGCAAATAAACATTAAATTAACAAAAAAGGCAGTTAAACTGCCTGATTTGCGCCATAAAATGCAGAATATTGCCGGTAACGGCAAGATGAAGAATTTAGCCTTACAAAGACTGAGTGAAAGGTAAAGCTTGCTTGTCTCTGTTTTGCCAGAGAGTAACAGCCTGCTTCGCGGCTTCCTCTGATGATAAGGAATCTGTCAGCATCAGATAGCTCACAAGTGTCGCATGAACGGCCTGCTCACCATATTGATGCTGAATATCGCCGCGCCAGAAAGCCAGCATATCAGCAAAGTCCATATCCCTGTCTTTCATGGCCCACTTTTCCGTAAAAGCAGGTAACACCGCTGTTTCTGTTTCGCCTTTACGGATAATAAACAAATCCGTAGGCCTTTCACTATTCACTTCCGGATCGCCACCATCTCCCCGGAAACACAATGAATCCCACGCAGTGAAGGCTTCATTGACGTGCCGGTGTTTATGATCAAGATGCATATGATAAACACCCTGCACACAATACGGGGCTACCGTAGGATTCAGTAACCGCGCCAACGTATTCGCACAGGAACGCAGCGCAAAGACTTCGCGGAGCTTTATCAGAGTATTTAGCGGCGGCAGAACCACGCCTAAATCCAGATAGCTGGCATTGAAGCTGTCCAGTTGAGACTTCGCTTCGCTGATTGATGTCACAGCCTGCAAGCCCAGCGTTGGCAGCACGTGGCTGGCATATAAGCGACCGGAACCGGGTTCATGGGCACCGTGCAGAAAAACCCGTTTGCCTGTTTTTGCCAGCAAAGCTGCAGATAAAAGGTACCAGGGCAACTGGCGTCTTTTACCGGCATAACAACCAATGTCTACGTCAGGTTTGAGTGTGGCTAAATCTTGCGGGATAAGTTGATGGCATGCCTGAACAAAGCCAATGACTTCTTCGGGAGTTTCTTCACGGGTACGGAGCAACATTAAAAATGCGCCCCTTTGATCACCGGTCACTTCGCCGGCCAGCAGCATTCTCATCGCGGTGAATGCTTCTTCTCGGGTCAGACTACGGCTGCCTTTCTGACCCTTTCCTATTATTTTGATGTACTGACTAAATTCCTGCGACATGGGTTACCTGCTGAAGCAGTGCTGTGGAGACCTGTTGGCGAGACTTTACCACCTCTCCGAAGATCAACAAAGCAGGACCTTGCAGGTTCGCCGACGTTACCTGTTCAGCGATAGAAGAAACAGTGCCGGTGATCACTTGCTGGTTGGGAGTGCAAGCGTTTTCAATCACCGCCACCGGAAGGGTTTCACGAATACCGGCATCCACCAGCTCAGACGTGATTTTGCTCAACCGGGACAATCCCATGTACACCACAACAGTTTGACGCTGCATGGTATCTGCAAGCGTTGCCCAGTCGGGCATCTGGTTTTTATCTTTAAAACTGGCGGTGGTTAATGTTACCGACTGCGCGCAGTTGCGCTCTGTCAAAGGAATGCCGGTATAAGCCGAAGCCCCTGAAGCGGCAGTGATCCCGGGCACAATGGCAAACGGAATGTCAGCGGCTTCCAGCGCAGCGGTTTCTTCACAGGTACGGGCAAAAACTGCCGGATCCCCGCCTTTTAGCCGCACCACATTTAATCCTGACTGCGCCAGCTCAACCACCCGCTTGCAAATGTCATCCTGCACCATAGAGTGCTTGCCTGCCCGTTTGCCAACGAATTCTGTTTTCACATGACGGGGAATTTCTGCAATGACAGATTCATCCACCAGCCAGTCAAACAACACCACATCGGCCTGCTGCAGGCACTTCCATGCTTTGATGGTCAGCAACTCTGCATCGCCCGGGCCGGCGCCGACAATAAACACCCGTCCCTGTTTTTTCTCACCCGTCAGGTTTGCCGGCGTCACTGGTTGCATGACACGGTGACGTTGCTGACCGGTCATCAGCTTACGATAGAACATTTGCGGCAGTTTTGCGATGGCTGAATTAATCATGGAGAATCACCTCAGGTGTAACTGCTTTTGCAGTTTGAGTAGAAGAATAACTGTCGAGCATCTTTTGCAGTTCCGGTTTGCAGGAACCGCAGTTAGTACCGCATTTAAGTTCATTGCCCAGTCCGTCGACAGAGGAGCAACCTGCCTGTATGGCAGTTTCAATGGTTTTTTCACGAACGGAGAAACAACTACATACCAGTTTTCCGTTGAGGAACGCTTCATCAGGTGTACCGCGCAACAGATTAGCAAGCAACTCAGAAGAGATGTCGTCATGTTGCAGACAACTGTCCAGCCACTCATCAGATAACGCCCGGTAGCTCTGTTCCAGCCATAAACCGAAAACAAAACGATTCTCACTGGTTGCGATGACCGTCAGACCTTTTTCATGCTGACGGGTAACAAGCAACCAGTGCGCGGGAAGCACGCTTTTCAAATTGCTGAACAGACTCCCGGTGTCGTTGTTGCAGGCGATGCGGAAGGCCGTGCCGCCGTCGGTGGTGGTTTTAGCCCAGTAATCAAAAGCCGGAGACAGAGCCGCTGCCAAATCAGCGTCGCTGATAATCATTTGTCCGTGTAAATTAAAACTGACTGCAGCAACACTCACCGCGCCCTGTTTCAGTTCAGGCTGTCCGGATAAGGGGTCGTGGGCGCCATTAAATAACGCCCCAAGTGTCAGGTTAGAGCCCCAGGTAGCAGACCAGTGAATAGGCGCAAAACAATTGCCTTTACGCAGCTGTTTGTCTTCAATCACAGGTAAAATAACCGGCTCACCGGTATTGCAGGCGCTGTTCACAGCAACCAGTTCCTGTGCTGACAGTCCAAGCGTTTTTATGTCTTCAGGGTGCAAAGACAGTTGAGAATACGGTGCATGCTTGAGTAATTTCCCTGCTTTACCGGTACGGGTCATGGTATGCCACTGGTCACGACTGCGACCGGTATTAAGTACAAACGGAAATGCTGTTGTGGTTTGCTGTTCGGGCAACCGGGGGGAAATCGCGATAAAACGGGCTTTTTTATCTGCGGTAAAAAATGCGCCATCAGCAAACAAGCGCGTCGCGCCGGCTACTGTTTTTTCCGGCACCGGCCATTGCACAGGACGGAAGTTATCGTATTCCGCAATTGTTAAGCCGCTAAGACCGCCCAAATCCAAAGCGCGGTTGCCGTGATTCTCAAAAGCGGTCAGGCGGGCATGTTCATCGAAGATTTCAGCTGGGTGCTGGTAATCAAAATGTTCTGCAAACCCCATTTTTGCTGCCACAGCACATAAAGCCTGCCAGTCATGTCTGGAATCACCTGCCGGTTTCAGTAAACCGCGCTGGCGTGAAATACGTCTTTCTGAATTGGTTACTGTACCGTTTTTTTCTGACCAGCCGGATGCCGGCAGCGCAATATGAGCAAACTTCAGAGTATCGTTTTTGGTCACCATGTCTGATACCACAACCATATCGCATTTGCTCAGTGCCGCTTCGACTTCACAGCGGTTTGGCATGCTCACCACAGGGTTAGTGGCCATGATCCAGACAAACTTCACTTTGCCTTCATTAATCCGCTTAAACAGATCAACCGCTTTTAACCCCGGCTTTTCAGCCATACGGGGCGACTGCCAGAAACGTTGCACCCGATCACGGTGCTGCGCGTTATCAATATCCATGTGAGCAGCCAGCATATTCGCCAGTCCGCCAACTTCGCGGCCGCCCATGGCATTAGGTTGTCCGGTAATGGAGAACGGTCCGCTGCCTGTTTTGCCAATTTTGCCTGTCGCCAGATGGCAGTTGATAATGGCATTACCTTTATCTACACCACTGGTGGACTGATTGATACCCATAGAGAAAAAGGTAATGGCTCGTTGACGTTCGAGGAACAGCGTGAACAGTGCCAGTATATCGTGCTCCGGCACGTCACATTCTTCAGCCACACGGCTCAGCGAATATTCTGCCGCACTGGACAGTGCCGCCTCAAAACCACTGGTTGAAGCGGCAATAAAATCAGTATCCAGGCCACCGTTTTGTGCCAGAAAATGCAGCAGACCGTTAAACAGCACTGCATCAGTGCCTGGTTTTAACGGAATGTGTAAATCGGCCAGCGTGGATGTATCTGTTGCCCGCGGGTCAACCACAACCACTTTCATATCCGGATTTTGTCGTTTTGCCCGCTCCATACGCTGGAACAGCACCGGATGTGTCCAGGCAGCGTTGCTGCCTGTAAGGATGAGCAAATCCGTCTGCTCCAGGTCTTCGTAGTTGCACGGTACGATATCTTCCCCGAAAGCGCGTTTATACGCGGCAACCGCAGAAGACATACAAAGTCGTGAGTTGGTGTCGATGTTCGCGCTGCCAACATACCCCTTCATAAACTTATTGGCGACGTAGTAGTCTTCAGTGAGCAGTTGTCCTGAAACATACAGCGCCACAGCATCCGGGCCATGCTCATCAATCACATGTTGCATTTTTTCAGCAATGGCGCTGGTTGCAGTGTCCCAGGATACCGGCTTGCCGCCCATCTGAGGCTGAGTCAGGCGGCCATTAAGATCATTGGTTTCAAGCAGGTTGGTGCCTTTTACACATAATCTGCCGAAGTTGGCCGGATGTTCAGGCGTACCGGTAAGGGCTTTAAGCGTTGTTTTATTGCCTGCTGTTTCCAGCGTGATGTCCACACCACAACCAACGCCACAGTAAGGGCACGTTGTCTGCGCAAGCGTTGGTGTCCTGGCAACACTCTTAGGGGCAGACTGTACTGAAATTACTGTGGCGCGGGCGTGATTCATGGTAGTTACCTGTGCTTTTAATGTTGGTCAGCAGACCTTCTAAACCGGAGTCTTACAGTGCAACCTGTACGCGGCCGTCTTCAAGACGGACATCGTATACAGACAGGCTGACTGCTTCATTCTCGACACATTTCCCCGTCACCAGAGAGTAATGCTCTTTATACAAAGGAGAGGCAATCACAGCTTCACCTTTAACGGAACCGACAATGCCGCGGTACATCACATTGGCTTTACCTACAGGGTCCCAGTTTGAGACTGCATAAAGGTTGGTACCGCCGGCTGTGTTCAGGGCGAAGATCGCAACCTGTTGTTCGTCAATCAGGGCGCACACGCCACTGTTGGCAACCAGGTCACTTTGTTCACAGATGTCGTGCCAGCGCGGCATGATTTCTACAGATGCTTGCATGATATTGTCTCCTTAAACCAGCTCTACCGGAATACGCGATGTACCCGCAATTTTCTCTGCCTCTGTGGCAGGGCGGATCTGACCACGCTCGTCTACAAACTGAATGTTTGAATCGCTTTCTTTACTGTTCACAAACTGACGGAAACGCTTACGTGATTCAGGCGACTCCAGTGTGGTTTTCCATTCGCACTGATAAGCATCAACCACAGCCTGCATCTGATCTTCCAGCTCCTGACAAATACCCAGTGCATCATCAATCACGACAGATTTAAGATAATCGAGTCCGCCTTCCAGGTTTTCCATCCACACAGATGTACGCTGTAATCTGTCAGCAGTTTTTACATAGAACATCAGTACACGGTCGATATATTTCACCAGCGTTTCATCATCAATATCGGTGGCGAATAAATCTGCGTGACGGGGCTTCATACCGCCGTTACCGCACACATACAGGTTCCAGCCTTTTTCCGTTGCAATTACACCAATGTCTTTGCCCTGTGCTTCTGCACATTCACGGGTACAACCTGATACTGCAAACTTGATTTTGTGAGGTGCACGCAGGCCTTTGTAACGATTTTCCAGATCAATAGCCTGACCTACAGAGTCCTGTACACCGTACCGGCACCAGGTGCTGCCCACACAGGATTTAACCGTACGCAGTGCTTTGGCGTAGGCGTGACCGGTTTCAAAACCACCGTCGACCAGTTCCTGCCAGATATCAGGTAACTGCTCTACACGGGCACCGAATAAATCGATACGTTGTCCACCGGTAATTTTTGTATACAGACCATATTTCTTCGCCACTTCACCAATCAGGATAAGACCTTCCGGGGTGATTTCACCGCCGGGTACACGGGGTACAATGGAATAAGTCCCGTCTTTTTGCATGTTACCCAGGTAGGTATCGTTGGTGTCCTGCAGCGGCAAATTAGTTTGCGTAAGAATGTAGTCATTCCATACTGAAGCCAGAATAGAGCCCACTGCCGGCTTACATACGTCACAGCCCAAACCGGTACCGTGCTTTTCAAGCAGTGCATCGAAGCTTCGGATCCCTTCCACTTTTACCATGTGGTAAAGCTCCTGGCGGGTAAAGTTGAAGTGCTCACAAATAGCCTTCGACACTTCCACACCACGTTTCTCAAGCTCGCTGTCCACCACATTTTTAAGGAGTGCCGCACAACCACCGCACCCCGTTGCCGCTTTGGTCGCTGACTTCACGTCGCCAACACTGCAGCAACCGCCGTCGATGGCTGCCGAAATATCGCATTTCGCCACGTTGTGACAGGAACAGATAGTCGCCGTATCCGGCAGCGCATCAGCGCCCAGAGCAGGCTTGTCTGACGATGAAGGCAGAATAAGCGATTCAGCGTGCTCAGGCAGTTCAATGCCGTTTAACGCATATTGCAATAAGGTATCGTAATCACTGGTATCACCTACCAGCACAGCACCGATAACCTGCTTTTGAGCCGCATCAACCACCAGCTTTTTGTAAACACCGTCTGGCTGGTTGTGATAGGTATAGCTCAGTGCGCCCGGGGTTCTGGCATGTGCATCACCGATAGAACCAACTTCTACGCCCATAAGTTTAAGTTTGGTACTCATGTCAGCACCGGCAAACTCACCTTCTTTACCGGCGATGTTTGCTGCAACCGCACGGGCCATGGTGTAGCCCGGCGCAACCAGACCAAAAATACGGTTGTCCCATAACGCACATTCACCGATCGCATAGATGTCGGGGTCAGATGTCTGGCACTGATTGTTAATGACAATACCACCACGTTCGCCTACTGCCAGCTCCGCTGACCGGCCCAGAGCATCCGACGGGCGTATACCGGCAGAGAATAAAATCATGTCGGTTTCTAAGTGTGAGCCGTCGGCAAACACCATGCGGTAGCGGCTTTGTTCACCGGCCTCAATCACCTGGGTAGCTTTTTGTGTATGTACTGTTACGCCCAAATCTTCAATTTTAGTGCGCAGCAGATCACCGCCCTGCCCGTCCAGCTGAACGGCCATCAATTGAGGCGCAAACTCAACCACATGTGTTTCTACACCGGCTTGTTTCAGTGCGTTTGCTGCCTCAAGACCCAGCAATCCTCCGCCTACTACCACGCCAGTTTTACTGACGGCAGCAGAGGCTTCGATGGCCTGAAGATCTTCAATGGTTCGATAGACCAGACAATGAGGCTGGTCGTTACCCGGAATAGGTGGAACAAACGGAAATGAACCGGTTGCCATCACCAGCACATCATAATCAAAGGTGTCAGTTTTGGTGCTGACGGTTTTGTTCTTACGGTCAATGCTTTCGACCCGGGCATTCAGCTTAAAGTCAACGTCCCACTTGGTATAAGTTTCTTCATCTGTCATGGCCAGATCGGCTGCCGTTGCACCGGTAAACCACGAAGAGAGATAAACACGGTCATATGCCAGACGGTTTTCGCCACTTAACACTGTAATGTCACAGGGGTACTCACTGGCGACCAGTTGTTCAACAAAGTGGTGACCAACCATCCCGTTACCGATAACGAGTACTTTTGGATGTGTTGTTGATGTTGTCATTGTTTAACCCTTTCTTTGAGCCATAAAAAAAGCCCACACTCAGATAAACTGAACATGGGCTTCTTTGCCTGATACGCACTTAACGTGCACAAATTGTTTCCTTACACAGCATCAGGCTCTTGCCGGCCTTTAACTTCACGCTATGTGGATATCTACGTGATATCACTTACGGTTATGTATTGGATATAGCAGGTATGATGCCAGTTTGAGCAATGTCTACAGATCAATAAGTTAGCTTAAACTGCGCGATTCAGATGCGTATTCTGCTTCCGGAAACACGCACCTTAACACTGCAATTGCACTATTTTAGTGCCAGCCTTGTCCTGACCGGCAACCTCTGGCGCAACTAACCGGCTTAACCTAATTTATCCGTTGCTACCCGATAACGAGGGTCTTCATTGACATTAATTTCAACAAACTTATCGGCTTTTGTAAGCAGGCCACGACACTCAGAACTGATATGCCGGATGTGCAGCTTTTTACCCTGCTCTTCGTATTTACCGGCCAGACTGTCCAGCGCATCGATGCCGGAAGAGTCCCAGATGCGGCTGTTATTAAAATCGATCACCACGTCATTCGGGTCATTAGCTACATCAAACATCTCTTTAAAGTGATGAATCGAACCAAAGAAAACCGGTCCGCGCAGCTCATAAACCTTCCAGCCATCGTCATCGATGTGGGTTTTCGCTTCAATGTAGCGGGCTGCTTTCCAGGCAAATACCAGTGCCGACACAATCACACCAACAACAACAGCAATGGCGAGGTCAGAGATAACGGTTACCGCTGTTACCAGGAACAGCACGAATGCATCTTCCTTATTCACACCACGGATTATGCGGAACGATGCCCATTCGAAGGTACCGATTACTACCACGAACATAACGCCTACCAGTGCAGCAAGGGGAATCATTTCAATCAGCGGCGCTGCAAACAGGATAAAGCCCAGCAGCACTACCGCTGCAGTAATCCCTGACAAACGGCCACGGCCACCGGAGTTGATGTTGATCATCGACTGCCCAATCATGGCACAACCGCCCATACCACCAAAGAAACCGTTCACGGTGTTCGCCACACCCTGACCAATACATTCTTTGTTTCCGCGACCACGGGTATCCGTCATCTCATCGATAAGCGTGAGAGTTAACAGTGATTCAATTAAACCAACCAGGCATAAAATGACTGAAGTTGGCAGGATAATCATCAGCGTATCCCAGGTGAACGGCACCATAGGGATAGAGAATGTTGGCAGCTCACCGGCCAATGTGGCCGTGGCTTTTTGATCTGCCGGTAGTAAATCACGGACAAAATCGATAACGGTTCGGGCTTCTAAATCAAGACCATGTACCAGCAGCGTAATGGTGACGATAGCCACCAGCGAGGCTGGAACAGCCTTTGTCAGCTTAGGCAACAGATAGATGATTGCCATTGTCAGCCCGACCAGGCTCAGCATGATGTAAAGCATGGTGCCCTGCATCCATTCCAGTGAGCCCGGCGCATTTTGCACTTTAAACTGACCTAACTGGGCAAGGAATATAACGATAGCCAGGCCATTTACAAAGCCCAGCATCACCGGATAGGGTACCAGCCGGATGAACTTACCCAGACGGAATACCCCACACAAAATTTGCAGCAAACCTGCCAGCACCACAGCAGCAAAAAGATATTGCACGCCATGCTCAGCAACCAGTGCCACCATTACAACGGCCATTGCCCCTGTTGCGCCGGAAATCATGCCCGGACGACCACCGATGGCAGACGTAATGAGGCCCATCATAAAGGCCGCATACAAACCAATCATAGGTTCTACACCGGCAACAAAGGCAAATGCCACAGCTTCAGGTACTAAAGCCAGTGCGACAGTAATGCCAGACAGCACGTCGTTTTTAACATTGCTGTCTTTGCTATTAATCAAATCAAACATGGGTGTCCAATTATTCAGTACATGGTTAAAAAACGGTCGGCGATTCTATCACCATCGTCCTCCAAAGTCCTTTAACAGAATGTTAAAACCGGCTGTCACGTTGTCAGTGTGCGCTGCCAGAAAAAGGTACAGCGGCTCTGTAAGGGTTACAGTAACCTTCAATTAATGTAAGGCAGAGAATTTGCAGCCAAATTACATACAGCTCTTTCATGGCAAGGGCTGCAGCACAAAGTATAGCTGACGGCATAAGGACTGCATTCGGGATTAGTTCGGGGAAGCCGCGGACAGAGTGGGAATTCACATTTAAAACCGTCAGCCGCATGGATGCGGCTGCCGAGCGCCCAGGGATGGGTTTACCGCGAGTTTTAAATGTGAATTCCCTTTCTGGCCAGAAAGGCTTCCCGTCACTGTTCCCGAAAAAGGAGAAATTATGCCTATTGTAAAAACTGGTTCTGCGCACTATAAGCCGCTGGGTAAAGAAGGCAAAGGTCATGTGAGCACCGGAAGTGGTGCCTTGACAGATCAGCCTTACGGCTTTAATACACGTTTTGAAGACAAGAGCGGTACCAATCCTGAGGAACTGATCGCTGCTGCTCACAGCAGTTGCTATGCCATGGCGTTGTCGTTTGCGTTATCAGACGCAGGTTATCAAAACGGCGATTTGAAAGTCGATGCTGAGGTCACACTGGAAAAAGACGGTGATGGCTTTACCGTAACGAAATCTGCATTAACCCTTGAAGCCAAAGTAGACGGGATTGATGAAGACAAATTTGCAGATATCGCAAAGGGCGCAAAAGAAAACTGCCCGATCTCTAAATTGCTGAACGCCAAAATCACCCTCGATTACACCTTACAAAGCTAACCTGCCGGCAAGCAAATGAAACCACGGACGGTTTCAGCAATTGCATTTGGCGGGCGACCTGTCAAACTGTGCGTTTTTGCTAAGCTAATACGGAGCTCCCTTGATTGCATATCTTCTGGCAGGTGTAGCCATTGTTGTCGCCTTTATCGTGAACTGGTTCATGCCGAGGCCATTCTGGCGCGCCACGCTTACCTCAGCACTTTCCATTTTCATCGTTACATCTGTGGGGTTAATGTACCTGCCACTCGGCGTGGAAGCAGAGCCTGATGAAGTTCGCCGCTGGGTATTCTCGATTTTGCCCTTGCTTGGTTTTTTCGCAATTCTGATTTCAGTATTCGTAGGCTGGTTTCTTTACGTGGTACGTAAATAATTTAATTTCAAAATATCCTTTTAAAGGCATGACGCGGCACCATTCAGTTTCATGATGCCGTCTCGCCCTTAGTTACGACTTCGGTCAGTAGGTTTTATACGGCAGGAATTTACCTGACATCACCACTTTCACACGGTCGCCTTTAGGATCAGGTTCACGGGTTAAGTCCATTTCAAAATCAATGGCACTCATAATACCGTCGCCAAACTCTTCGTGAATAAGCTCTTTCAGTGTGGTGCCGTACACATTCACCAGTTCGTACCAGCGGTAAATTAACGGATCAGTCGGAACAGCCGTTGGCAGAGAGCCTTTATAAGGTGCAATCTGTAACCAGGCGACGGCTTCTTCTGATAACCCGAATAATTCACCGGTGGCTTCAGCCTGCGCTTTGGTCATTGCCATCTGGCCCAGGCATGCTGCAGTACTCCATTCTTTTGACTCGCCAATCACTTCTGCGGCCTGTGACCATTTAATGCCTTTAGTGACTTTTGCGCTCATAATCATTGCGGTGACTTGCTGTCTGTCAGTAATCATAGTGGGCTCCACGGGTTAGATAAGTGAAAATCGTTCCAGTAACAGAACAAGAATAAGACAAAGGAGTAAACCGCTGACTCCCTGCCAGAAAGCAACGGGATTACGCTCCAGTAAGGGCGGTCTCTCGCTGCTGAGAAATTTTGCATCGGGATGTCTCAGGGCATACACAAACTCTGAAAGTGCGTCATAGCGCTTGAGCGGATTGGGATGCAGTGCTTTTCTTAGCGTGTGATCAAGCCAGAAGGGAATGCTCCGGTTCGGATCTAACACGCTTTCATATTTCAATTTATGCTGTGATGTCACGCTTCTGCATTTGGCAACCTGCGTGCCATAGGGGAAGCGGCCACTAAGCAAATAGTAGGTCAGCACCGCCAGCGAAAACTGCTCAGACTGTTCACTGCCACCCTGACCAAGAAAATACTCCGGTGCTGCATAAATAGCTGTACCGGGAATATCATCATTATCACCGGTAAATTCATTGATACCGGCAACAGAAGCCCCACCTAAATCCACCAGTGTGATGTGATGGTTGATATCAATCATGATATTTTCAGGTCTGATATCACGGTGGAGAACATCTTTGCGATGCAATGCCATCAATCCCCTGGCGACCTGCTCAATGATCATGCGGACAGTTTCCAGATCCGGCTGCGGGTTATCATTCAGCCACTGGGCCAGTGTTTGTCCCGGCACAAAATCTGTCACGGTATACAATGCTGTTTTGGCAGCCTGCTGATCGGGGGCGCTCACCACATGCTGGCTGTGAATTCGCCTTGCTATCCACTCTTCCATCCTGAATGCTTCAAGATGTGCCAGTTCATGTGCCATTTCCACAGAAGGCACTTTCAGCACCACCTGGCTGCCATCTGCTGTGTTCTGAGCCAGGTAAACGTGGCTGCGGGCACTGTGATAGATGTTGCGAACAATTTTAAACTGATCGAGAAAATCCCCGCTTTGCAGGACACCGGGAATGGGTAATTCTTCCTCTTCAGACCCGGCGGCACTGGTATGGGCTGCTGGCAGGGTATTTACCCTGACTATCTGAGCTGTCAGGTTATCGTTACTGCCTCTGGCAAAGGCCATTTCCACCAGGCTCTTCGCTGCCTCATCCGGATCATGCTCATATTCAGTCACTACACTGCAGAGGCTGGCCTCATCGATAAACTCATACACACCGTCGGTGAGCAGAAGAAAGCAGTCCTGCTCTTTCAGAGAGCGGCTGTCTTTATCCAGTTGCAATGATTCATTAATGCCCATGGCATTGGACAAATAGTGCTTTTCACCATTTATCATCTGACGGTGGTCGCGGGTAAGTTGCTCCAGCACCCTGCCCCGCAGCCGGTACACTCTGGCGTCCCCCAGATGAAATATATGTACACGCTGGTGTTTAAAAATCAGTGCACTGAATGTGCAAACGTAACCTTTGTCCGGTTCGCCGGCATAGGGACTGTTGCGACTCTGGCCGAGTAACCAGCGGTTTATTGCTGTAATAACTTGCGTAGCCGCACGGGGGACCGTCCAGGTGTCTGAGGTACAAAAATAATCTTCGAGAAACTGTTTAACACATACCTGACTGGCAATGTGACTCACTGAACTGGTACTGATACCGTCTGCCAGTGCCACCGCAGCGCCTTTAAATGTGAGCAAATCACCTTCGGGAAGCCTGAAACCATAACTGTCCTGGTTCAGCGGCTTTTCCCCTGCACTGGAATATTGTCCGATGGATAAACTAAGCATATTGAAGCAGCTCAGTGAGAGGTTTGAATTGAGCCTGCCGGACATTGCCCGGCAAGCCCTGTGTGCCGGAGAATATCCGGCAAATCTTCATTAAACTGCAGCAGGTTTTGAATCTGTTGCTACCGGTGCAGATTGCGCAGCCAGCTTACGCTTGGGAGCAGTACGGAAGTGCGTGCTGTACAGCGTTAAACCTGTAAACGCCAGACCACCGACCAGGTTACCCAGAGCAGTCGGGATTTCATTCCAGAAGAAGTAATCCATTACAGAGAAATCACCGCCCATGATCAGGCCGAACGGGAACAGGAACATGTTCACCACAGAGTGTTCAAAACCCATGAAGAAGAACAGCATGATTGGCATCCACATGGCAAAGATTTTACCGCTCACGTGGGTTGAGATCATGGCACCTACAACACCCAGTGATACCATCCAGTTACATAACATGCCACGGATGAAAATGGTCAGCCAGCCTTCCATACCGTACTGAGCATAACCCAGGGTACGGGCTTCACCGATACCGGCTACTTTTGTTGCAATAGCACCACCATCAGTGTTGTAACCCATGGTAAAGATAAATGACATCATGAACGCCACTGTCAGTGCACCGGCAAAATTACCGCAGAATACCAGCCCCCAGTTACGGAGAATTTGAGACCATGTGACGCCGGGCCGTTTCGCCAGCCAGGCCAGTGGTGTCAGTACAAAAACACCGGTTAACAGATCGAATCCCATCAGATAAAGCATACAGAAGCCAACAGGAAACAGCACCGCACCAATTAAAAATACGCCGGTTTGTACAGCAATCGTAATTGCAAAAACCGCTGCCAGAGCAAGGATTGCGCCGGCCATATAACCGCGGATTAATGTATCACGGGTAGACATGTAAATTTTGGATTCACCCGCATCCACCATCTTGGTTACAAATTCATTCGGAAGTAAGTAAGCCATTGTGTATACCTTTTTGTTGTGTGTTGTTTAGTCGCTGACATGTGTTGCACACAACAAAATGCGGGCACAAAAAAACGCCCAACCATGCACTGTTTCCAGTGTGGTATTGGACGCCGTTATCCAAGTTTACATTGTGTTGTATGCAAAACCCCGTGTTGCAATTTTAAACAGCAAGGAAAAGGCCAGATTTAAATTGTCATTATTTTTCTGACAGTTATGAATATTCACGTGTGACTTGCCGAGCATTCATTTATTTATTGCACCAAAAAAGTTCATCCGCGCACAATGAAGATCCGCAATTTCATGTGAAACGGGGAAAATTCCGTCAAAGCCAAACGGATTGCGTATTAACAAGTTAGCCAAAGGAAACTAATCCCTTATTATCAACAGGTTAAAATGGTGGAACAGGCTTTGCTAAATCTTATAAACAGGCAACGTCGATTGCGACCACCACAGAAAGACACCAGCACCACCATGGCAGTATTCAGCGAAGCGACAAAACGGTTCCTACTGGCGGCAAAGCACGCCGAAATTCACGCACTTAATCAACTGGCATCCAACTGCAAACTGGTGACCTCAGTGAAAGACATGATCCATCAACTCCAGCGGGAGCGCGGTATCAGCAACGTATATCTTGCGTCGAAAGGGGAACGGTTTGGTCAGCAACGGGAAGATCAGATTGCAGACAGTAATTTTGCCGAACAAACCTTACGCAGCCAGCTAAAATCTCTATATCTCTCAGGTGATGAAAGTGCCGCTAACATGCGCTTACTGGTGAGCATCACCATGGCGCTACAAGGGCTGGATAACCTTTCTTCCCTGCGGGATCAGGTAGCTGAACAGGCACTGACATCCCTTGAGTCAACACAGGCATACTGCCGGCTGGTAACGGGTTTACTCTCGGTTATCTTTGAGGCCGCTGACGTAGCGAGCGATCCGGATATCACCCGGCTTCTGGTGGCGCTGTTCAATTTTTTACAGGGTAAAGAACTGGCCGGACAAGAGCGGGCCTGGGGTGCTATTGGCTTTGCTGAAACCCATTTTAATAAGTCATTGTGCGACCGCCTTGATCAACTGCAGCAGGATCAGCAACACAGCTTTGACATTTTTACGGCTTTTGCGGATCCGCAAACACTGCAACAGTGGGAGAACATCTGTCAGAGCGATGCCCAGGCCGACCTTACCCGCCTGCGAACAATGATAAAACAACTGGCTGATGGCAGTCCCATTGACGGACAAATCAGTGAAGTATGGTATGACATTGCCACCACCCGCATTGATGCCATGCAATCCATTGACGAAGCTCTGACCGCCAAACTCATTTCACTGGCTTCAGAGCTGGTCAGTCGTGCAGATGCCGAGCTGAAAAATCATCATCAACGGGTAAAAACGCTGGAACAACAACCTAATCCAACGGGCACACCACTGACAATGCTGTTTGATCCGCAAATGCCGGGCTTACGGGGTTCAGAAATGTCCGGTCCGGATACCATTTCCAATGCGGAAAATTTATCCGCACACCGGTCTTTTTACGACTTGTTATGCGATCAGACTGAACACATCAAAAACATGTCAGTAGCGTTGGAGGAAGCCCGCCAGGCGATTACCGATCAAAAATGTATCGACCGTGCCAAACTGCTTATTATGCAGCAATGGCAACTAACCGAAGATCAGGCTTACCGTCGCCTGCAAAAAACAGCGATGGATCAGAATTGTCGCCTGATTGATGTAGCGGAACGTGTGGTAAAAGCCACATCAGGCAGTAAATGATTCATCCAGTTCGCCGTACGTGTGCCGCCGTCATTAAAGCCAGTGACAGCCAGAGGACAGCCGCGCACCAGCCTGCCAGAATGTCAGTGGGCCAGTGAACCCCCAGAAACACACGGCTCATGCCGACCAGCAAAATAATTAACATGGCAATACCGGAAAACCAGCGGGTCAACGACGGGTTGCCACTTACTGATGCACCGGTGAACGCAAGACAAAGATACGTTAAACATGACATCATGGCATGGCCTGAAGGAAAACTGCTGGTGTATACCTTCGTAATATGAGGAACCAGATCTGGCCGTGGCCGGTGAAAACCATATTTTAGTGCAAAACTGACAACCATACCGGACAGTACTGTTGTTATCAGAAAAACAGCGTGACGGGTCTGCCCCTTTTTATGTAACACCAGAGCTGCCAGGCCGGTGATCACAATTAAAAACCAGTTACTGCCCAGGGTGGTCATGTCACGGAAATGTACCGCAAGCCATAACGGCCCTGCTGGCTGCCCCGGGTCTCCGGCACGGCGGAACATCAACATAATGCTTTTATCGATGGCGGGCACTGGGTCAAGATGTGCCCATGCAGCGAGCAGAAGTAAACCGGAAAGTCCGGCAAAAGCCATGAGTCGCAACACGGATGGCCTGATGTGATCGGATTGCATAGAAACGAAGGGTCACTGACAGATAGTCTTTATTCCTTTTGAGCGCAGCTTTGGATCGCTTTACCAGAAGAATCAATACGCTGAATACAACAGATTTTGCTGTTACACCCCCTTCAAGTATCGAAAATCTTGATATAATGGCCGCCATCATCTCCTGTATTGACTGCCCATGTTTTCCTTTATCACTGAAACCTTATTACCCGTGCTGATTTTATTGCTGATGGGCTGGTTATTTTTCCGCATAAAATGGCTGAACGAGAGTTTTGTTGAAGCCGGTTCTAAACTGGTTTTCAACGTCACATTACCTGCATTGCTGTTTTTATCTATCAGTCAGGCCGACTTTGCCCATGCCGCAAACTTTCCGCTGATTGGGGTGGGTATTGCCGGCACACTCATCATGTGTGCTCTGCTGGTGCTTACGGCAAGGATGACGGTGACGCCTTATCAGGCAAGAGGTGTTGTGGTTCAGGGTGGTTTCAGAGCCAATGTGGGTATTATCGGCCTGGCTTACTGCGCCAATACGTACGGGCCCGAAGGCCTGGCTGCCGCATCTGTATACCTGGGCTGTGTCACAATTTTATTTAATATTTTGTCTGTGATTGTGCTTAACTTTTATCAGACCGGCCACCGCTCGGTGAGCAAACAAATCAAGGGTATCACTAAAAATCCGCTGATCATTTCCATTGTCGTGGCGCTGCCCTTTTCCTATTACTCATGGACACTGCCTGACGCCATTCTTAAAACCGGCGAGTATGTTTCCCAGTTGACCTTACCGCTTGCGCTCATCTGTACCGGCGCCTCGCTGCAATTCCGATCATTTTCCGCCGACTGGTTTAACATCACGTTGAGTACAGCCAGCAAGTGCATTCTTTATCCCGCGCTGATGGTAGGGCTGGCGTATCTTGCCGGATTTACCGGAATGAGCCTGGGGATAGTGCTGCTCCTGTCGATTGCTCCGACAGCCGCTGCCAGCTATGTGATGGTAAGAAATATGGGCGGAGACCACCGGCTGGCTGCCAGTATTATTGCTGTATCCACACTAGTTTCATTACCAATAACAGCACTGGCATTCGGAACATTGACTGCTCTGAACCTGGTATAGTGGCCTGAAATAAAGCCTCTGCGTAATGAACAGATAATGAAAACAAAAAAGAGCGCATATTTATGCGCTCTTTTACGTTTAAATACCGCTGAAAACACGGTTAACGCATGGCTGCCTGAGCCGCTTCGGTTGAACGCTGAACCACATCCAGACGCTCTGTCCAGGGGTCTTCACCATGCACCGCCGTAGCGTCCATGGTGAAAGTCATGATGTTATGCGCCTCGTTGTCGTACGGCTTCCATTCCGGCAACCGGGCCACATTAGGATCACCATTTTCGATAAAGCTCACCACGTAGTCGAAAACCAGTTCAGAGGCAGTCAGATCCTGCTCAGTGGCATCCGGATACTTCACATCGGCCGTTTTAAAGAAAAACGGGATCTCACTGGCATGAGGTGCGCCCTTCCCGTTACGGACACTTTCTGCCACGTAACCATACCGGTACATATACACATTTTCGTCCAGATCCGTCATACGCTCAGCAACAAACCTTGCAGGCTCCTGCATCATACGGTCCTGAGCCACTTCCGCTCCGATATCCTGTAATTCACCGGTTCCTTCAAGGTCATAGGCATCTTTCGCTGCCTGCGCGTACTCACCGAATGAGGCGAACAATGCCTCTTTATCCGGGAACATGTTGAATCCGATATCCTGACTGGTCGTACCCACCATTACCGGCACTTTCGCGACTTTACCCTGCTCAAGCAATGACTGGGTGCTGCCCTGTACAATGTCACCATCAGCAATAGGGCCGCCAACATACGTCGGTACACCGCCGGGAGGCTGGAACAGTGCCATCAGATTCAGGCCATCTACCACTTTGTCTGCCGGCAATGCCCGCAAAGCAGCCAGCGCTTCTGCGCCATTACCGGAAATGCCATTCTTTTCAGCGAAATTAACGCCAATCTGCTCCGCAGAAGGCTGACCGTTTACTTCTTCCGTTAAGCTGCGTTCGCCGGTTAATGAACGGCCACCACCGGACATAATAATCGCCCGCTGGAAGGTACCCCGTGCACCCGGTGTCTGCATAAGATTGTGTACAGAACCGCCGCCGGCAGATTCGCCCATGATGGTGACATTATTCTTATCGCCACCGAAAGCTTCCACGTTATCTTTCACCCATTGCATGGCGGCTATCTGATCTTCAAAACCGTAGTTGCCTAACGGACCTTCTTCAGCGGCTGAAAGCGCCGGATGTGCGAAAAAACCAAACCGGCCAAGGCGGTAGTTAAAGCTGACAAAAATCACACCGGCACGGGCAAACTCGCTGCCGTCATAGGTAGCAGGCGATGCACCACCATTCACGTAGCCACCACCATGGATCCACACAACCACAGGACGCTTGATATCATCTTCCAGCGGTGTCCATACGTTAACGTACAAACAATCTTCCGCAGGCTCTTTCCCTAGCGGTGCAGCGTCACTTGGAAACGGCTTTTGCATACAGTCGTTACCGTAATCCAGCACTTCTTTCACACCGTTCCAGTCTGCAACGGGCTGAGGAGAACGCCAGCGATTTTCACCTACCGGAGGTTTTGCGTAAGGGATCCCTTTAAAAACGCGGATATCATCATCTTTAACGCCCTGCAGCGTACCATTTTTAACCGTTACCTGCGGTGATGCATCTTCAGCTACCGGCGCAGGAGTTTCAGCCACTTTCTCACCACAGGCACTTAACATTACTGCTGCAACAGCAGACAAAGCAAACAGCCGTTTTTTCATAACAAACGTTCCTTATTCTGATCCACGGTTAACCTAACGCACTCAGATGACAGAGTCCGCGCACAGCATCTTCAAACGGCGTATCTGTTACATCCACTTCTACGTAACGGTACTTCACGTCATTTTCGTTCAGGTGTTTAACGATGGCGGCAAAGTCTGATTTGCCGTCCCCCGGGGTTGAGATGCGTGACATTTCAGGAATGATCATACGCGGATCATCACTCAGTGGAACCGAGCCGTCGTAATCTTTCATATGACAGCCGATAACACGGCCTTTGTATTTATTCAGCATGGCAACAGGATCATGACCGGCTGCCGCAACCCAACCTAAATCCAGCTCAATTTTAACCAGCTCCGGGTCGGTGTTCTCCATCATGATGTCGAAAATCACCTGTCCGTCCACTTTATCGAACTCAAAGTTATGGTTGTGGTACGCGAACTTGAAACCAAGCTCTTTCATTGTCTGACCACGTTTGTTCAGACGTGCAGCAATAGCTTTAACTTCGTCAACAGAAGAAGGGGTGTTCAGGTTTACTTTACCATCTTTGAAATTCAGGAACTCGCCGGCCATGGGCTCGATGAAGTAATCGATATTCAGTTTGCTGCCCAGTTCCTTAATATATTCAATGTCTTCCAGGTCGGAATTAATATGTACAGACGGCACTGTCAGCTTATATTCTGCCATCAGATCTGCCATATCATCGATGCTTAAACCGAACAGCGGCGCGCCTTCTGCATTCACTGAGCCACCTACACCGAACATTTCAAGCTGCTTGAAACCGGCTGCAGCCAGTTTTTTAATTGTACCGGCGGGATCTTTTGCAAACATGTCTCGCAGCATGTACATCTGAACGCCGTAAGGTCTGCCAGAAGCTGCATTACAGCCTCCGGTCATCGCGTTGGCCATCAGTCCCGGCGCTGCCAGCACACCGGCTACGCCCAGACCGGCTTTAAGAAAATGTCGACGGGTAAGTGACGAAGTCATTATTGTTTCCTCTCTCCGGTAAGAAACAGGCTCAACATGTTGGTCCCGTTGAGCCTGCAAGAAGTTAATTATTTGTTACACCCACTTTAGAACCTTTACATTAATGACATCGATATCATTTTACAACTATTGTTTAACGTTTTTAGACAAGTGACAGAACCGGACGCCGGTTTGAAATCCTTCCTCTTCCCGGCGGGTCAAAAAACAAAAAAGAGCACGACCGGCGTGCTCTTTTTCTCTTTAAAAATTATGGAAAATTATCCCAACTTACTGCCACCCAGGCAATCCGGTGACGGGGTTACACTGCCGCCTCTGGCTTCCCATTCTTCAGGGGTATACGTGTGCAAAGCCAGTGCATGTACCGGCCCCTGTAAAGCTTCAGCCAGCAAACCGTTCACCTTCTGGTGACGGGACACCCGACGTACGTCAACAAACGCTTCAGACACCACCGTTACTTTGAAGTGACTCTGGGCACCGTCGGGCACATTGTGCATATGACTTTCATCCAGCACTTCAAGATACACAGGTGTGAGAGCATCATTAAGTTGCTGTTCGATAAACTGTTTTACATTTTGCATGGGTTCTGCTCCGGCACAGCGGGATAGATAAATCGGAAAGTTAGATTAATTCTACCATCAACGTGCCGGGTCGTCTTGTTGATGCCGTGCAGATAGTTGCGCTGAGTGTCACCCTGCATGATTAGCAGTGAGCCATGCTCAAGACTGATCTTCACTGACGGAGCACCACTGCGGTGACGTAATAAAAAGGGCCTCGCTTCACCGAGAGTCACAGATGCAATAACCGGCTGTACGCCTAGTTCCTTTTCATCATCAGCATGCATGCCCATGCTGTCCTGCCCGTGCCGGTACCAGTTCGCCAGCACACTATTAAACTTGCAACCGGCGGTGTTTTCGCAACGGGTTTTCAACGCCAGCAGATCAGCGGTCCAGGGGCGCGGTAACATCGTCAGGCCGGAGTAGGAATACTCGCTGACAGCATCCCCATACCAGGCTTGCAGACGCGGAATTTTAACCGGCTTACCAAACAGTTTAATGGTATCCTGTGACCAGTTTAACGATGAGGCCAGCGATGCGTACAACGCGTCAGCATCATCCGGCCCGATCCAGCCAGGTATGTAAGTAACATCCGCGCCGGGTAACGCCAGTTTCTGAAGCGCAGCGCCGGCGTTACAGCCATCATCGAACAGTGAAAATTGCATAAATCCGGAACCCGATTAACGTTACCATGAGCGACAACACAGCCTTTGTATTTCGCGACCGCGAACTGAACTTAATACGCCACCCGGCAAAACATCAGCATGTCAGTTTACAGGCCTGGGACAGCGCCGATGAGTTGATCATCGATTATCTTGCCACAGAAGCCCCTGAAGGCCCCGGCAAATGTATCATATTTAATGATGACTTCGGCACCCTGGGCTGCTGGTATGCCACTGATAATCCATGCTGGATTTCAGATTCATGGATTGCTCACCGCTCACTTGCTGACAACCTGGAAGGTAACAATATTGCCGCCACACAGGATGACAACGGACTGGTAGCCTCATCATTAAATGCTGCTGATTGCCTTGCTCCGTTGCCGGAAAAGCCGCAAACGGTGATTATCAAGATACCCCGCACTCTTGCGTTGCTGGAACATCAGTTGATTATGTTACAGGAAGTCATTACCCCTGAAACTCGTATTGTGGCCGGTGCGAAAGTGAAGGCCATTACGAAAAATGTGCTGGAGCTGTTTGAGAAATACACCGGTCACACCACCACTTCACTGGCAAAGAAAAAATCCCGCCTTATTTTTGCAAAGCCGGATGAAGCGATACTGAAAAAGCCCGTACAGTCTCCTTATCCGGTGCGCTGGACAGCGAAAAGCCAGAACGGCGTAACGCTGACACTTTCCAACCATGCCAATGTATTCTCCGGACGCTCTTTAGACATCGGGGCAAGGTTCATGATTGATCATATGAACGTGACCAACAACGAACGGGTTATTGATCTTGGTTGCGGCAACGGCATTTTAGGTCTGAACGCGCTGGCACTGGCACCACAGGCGCGGATCACCTTTGTTGATGAGTCATTCATGGCGCTGGCCTCAGCCAGACAAAACGTGGCAGAGAACTTTCCTGAACAACTGGCGCAATGTGAATTTGTGCCATCGAACTGCCTTGACGCCTTGAAAGAGGCTGAAGAGGGCGGATTCAGCAAAGTGTTCTGCAACCCCCCCTTTCATCAGCAGAACGCGATCACCGACCACATTGCCTGGCAAATGTTTTCAGATTCCAAAGCCAGTCTGGCCAGAGGCGGACATCTGGTGGTGGTGGGTAACCGCCATCTCGATTACCATGTTAAATTAAAGCGCCTGTTTGGTGGCGTAACGCAAGTTGCCAGCCATCAGAAGTTTGTTATTTTAAGTTGTGCAAAACGATAAAGGGAGAATGCTATGCTGCGTGCTTTGCTGCTGGCTTTAGTTGTAGTAACCACTCCGGTTATTGCAGCAAAACCAAAAGATGACGGCTCACAAATTCAGCCGGACAATTATTACCCGCGGGTGAAAATGGAAACCACAATGGGCGATTTTGTCGTCGAACTGTACCGCCGCCGTGCGCCTATCACCGTGAATAACTTCCTGCGTTACGTTGATAAGAAAAGCTATAACGGCACCATCTTCCACCGTGTTGTCCCCGGCTATATCGTCCAGGGTGGCGGTTATAATGCTGAGTTTGATGAAAAGCCGGATTACGGCACGATTTTCAACGAATCCGGCAGTGGCATGAGCAACAAGATGTACACGGTTTCCATGGCACGCCAGAACGACCCGCATTCAGCGACACGACAGTTCTTCTTTAACATGAATGACAATACCAACCTGGATCCCGGCAGAGACTGGGGTTACAGCGTGTTCGGTATGATTGTGGAAGGCGAAGCTGTTGTGGAAAAAATGATGGAAGTAGAACTGGACTATCAGCCGGCACTGGGTGAACCGAATTCCCCTAAAGAGCCCATCATTCTGAAATCTGTCACTTTACTTCCGGCGGTGTAAAAAAGCTGACGCTGTGGCAGCGCGTAAATTCAGCGCTGCCGCGTTTTTAAATCCAGCCAGAAAAAATGTTGCGCAAAGACACCTGACATAAACAGATTGCCCCGCTTCTTAAAGCCCAGTTTCATTAACAGTTTCTGAGAATCAGTATTATCAGCATGAGTCATCGCAGTGAGGTAAGTCACGCCAAGGGTGTCTCTGGCATAGCTGATAACCGCTTCACCGGCTTCGCCACCAATCCCCTGCCCGCGGGCTTGCGGAAGCAAGGCGAATCCTAAATCAGGCGCACTGAAAATACCACGGTTTATCAAACCACACATCCCCAACGGTTTACCGGTTAATTTATCTTCTACGGCAAACAAGCCATAGCCATGGTTTTCAAAATGCACCAGCGCACTATCAATATACCGGTTCGCATCTTTAAGTGTATGTACACCCCGGTTTCCAATAAAACGTAGCCACAGAGGGTCGTGATTTAACGCAAAAATCCAGTTGCGATCATCAGCCACCGGCTTGCGCAGATGCAGCCGCGATGTAGAAAGAATCAAAGATGTGCCTTTTAACAAAAAAACTCCCGCAATGGAAAACCATAACGGGAGTCAGTATAGCGTCTCGCCGGCCCGGCTTCACGCAGCAAACTGACAGATTCAGTTACTACACGAACACACACATCACCATGCCGGCATGCCAGGGACTTAAAACACGGCTTTTACACCCACCGAGAAGTTGCGGCCGGGCAGCGGCGCTAAATCTTTCAGGAACGACGTGTGCACGCGGGCCTCTTCGTCTGTGATGTTGTCTGCAGTAGCGAACAGCACCCAGTCCACCCCGGCAGATGCAATGTCGTATTCAACACTGGCATTCAGTAAGGTGTAACCATCGGTTGCGGTTTCATAGGGTGCAGTACGGGTTTGGTCGTCATACCATTCCACACCCAACTCACCGGAAAGTGATTGCCCCTGATAACGGATTGACGAGCCGATACGCAGAGGCGGAATGCGTGGCAAGTCTTCGTTATCCAGTTTGGCACGAATGTAGTCACCATATAAATCCACACGCCATTCACCGGTAATGTTGTAGAACACCTCGGCTTCCATACCGTATAAGTCAGCATCGGATTGCCGGAAGTAGTACACCGGTGTGCCCTCTTCCTCATGACCTTCCTCTTCTGCCCCTTCTTCCTCGTGTTCATGCTCTTCGGTTACAGCAATCAGGCCTGTACCACTTTCATAAATGTAGTTGTCTACCTGGTTGTAGAACAGTGACGCAGTGTAACCCCAGTTGCCGCTGAATTTACGGAATGTGAGATCCAGGTTGGTACTGACTTCTTCATCTACACTTCTGAGCGTGTCAGATAACTCACCTTCATCATCCAGCTGATACACCAACCCGACTTCATAAGTCCGGGTCGCAATGTGCTGACCACCGGAGAACAATTCCTGCTGACTTGGCGCACGTTCATTGCGGGATAATGTCAGTGCGGCAGAGTAACCCGGCTGATATTCCCAGTTTGCACCGGCAGATACCGAAACACTGGTGAAGTCATAGTCAGGGAAGTTGAAGACCATAGCCTCTTCTTCATGTTCTTCCTCTTCCTCATGCTCTTCTTCGTCAAGGTGCTCCACATGAAGTTCCACTTCAGCGTCATCCGCATCGTAGGAGGTTTGCTCAAGACGGCCACCCAACTCAAAAGTCACGTCGCCCACTTTCTTCTGTTCAATAAGAAAAACAGCTTGTGTATCTGTGCTGGTTGGCGGGGAAAATGCTTCTTCACCAATCGCTTCGTAATCGCTGTCCGTCAGCTGGAAACCAAATACACCATGCCATCCGGCAATACCGGTATGAGCAATCGTCAGCTTGGCATTCACGCCTTCATTATTAAATTGCGTACCAATTTCGCCATCTTCAATTTCAACGTGGGTGTAGTCTGTATAAGCAGCAGAGAACCGGATATTATCAATACCGGCAGTGGGCGAATGCCATTCGCCGGCCAGTTGATAGCGGGTCATATCCACATCAATTTTGGTACCTTCTTCTGCGCCTTCTTCCTCTGCCGCTTCCTCTTCTTCTTCGTGGTGATGATGATGACCGGGCACGCCATACAGGTTATCCAGTTTTTCTACAGAAAAGCCGAAGAAGCCTTCGTCCTTTACATAGCTGATACCGGCATTGAAGTCGGTTGTATCCATATCTGTACTGGCCAGTGTGCCGTAGGTGGCATCATCATCCGGCTCAGCCTCTGAGTAGCCTGGAATATCCACATCATCGGTTTTGCGTTTGAAACCATCAAAGTGAAATGCCACATTGCCGGTTCCGGTGGTCACGTCCACCTTACCGAACTTACCGTTGTCCACGGTGGAATAACGCATTTCTGCTTCCCCTTCTGTGCCGTATGGCATTTCCTGAGGAATACGTTTGTCGACCACGTTGACCACACCGCCGATCGCGCCGGAGCCATATTGTAATGTGGCAGGACCGCGCAGTACTTCCACCTGAGTGGCACTGGAAGTGCTGGCCGCTACGTTATGATCAGGACCAATTCGTGATACATCAGATACATCCAGACCGTTCTGCACGATTTTCACCCGCGGACCACCGGCACCACGAATGACCGGACTGCTTGAGACCGGTCCGAAGTAACTGGAATGCACACCCGGGACAGTTTTCAGTGTTTCACCCAAAGTCGGCTGTTGTTTTCTGCGCAGTTCTTCTGCGCCGATAACCGAGACCGGCGTCACGCTTTCCAGTACAGAGGTTTGCATTGCGGTAGCAGTTACCGTGATGTTCTCAATGGAAGCTGGCAGAAGCGTAAAGTTAACCTGCTGGTCTTCAGAAACGGGACCTAAATCTTTATCACCATGCAGATATTTCGGCGTTGCCACATGAATATGGACGTCTTGTGCGGTGACATTATCCATTGAATAAATGCCATTTTCGTCGGTATAGACTACGCGCCTTGAACCTTCTACTGAGACTTCTGCTCCTGCAACGGGAGCGCCGGCTTGATCAGTGACTTTACCTGTTATTGTCGTGGCCAGTGCGGCACTGCTGAATGCTGTCATCAAAGCAACAGCTATAAGAGAGGGAGTATGCATGGTGATTTCCGTTAACTACTGAGTTATCGCCTGTTTCGTAATGTTATAACATTCTCAAGCGAATTAGCGTTAACGTCAACGGCATTTTGTCGACAACATCAGCGTTTTATCGATGATATAACATATCATGCCATAAACTTTGCAAAATTATCACAGATTGATTTCAGGAATCGTTCAAAAAGCAGAAAATACTGTCAGGGTAGGATAAGGGAATTTATTCAGGCCCGCGATACGGGGAACGCAATGATGTCCTGAATATGTTCAGCACCTGTTTTCAGCATCAGCAATCGGTCGATACCCATTGCCACGCCGGCGCAGTCAGGTAATCCCTGCTCCAGCGCAGAGAGGAAATGCTCATCCACCGGCAGTTCCGGTAAGCCGGTTTGACGGCGTTGTGCATTATCGTTAAGAAAGCGCTGACGCTGTTCCGCGGGGTTAGCCAGTTCATTAAACCCGTTCGCCAGTTCCACGCCTTTAAAATACACTTCGAAACGATCAGCAGTACGGGGATCCTCTTCACTCACTTTTGCCAGTGCTGCCTGCGAGGCAGGAAAGCCGTAAACAAAACAGGGCACGGCAGCGCCAATACGGGGCTCGATGTAAAGGCTAAACAGCAGTTGCAGCAGTGTATCTGCGTCTTCCGGCATACCGGCATGCATATCCAGCCCGCGTTGCAAAGCGGTTTGCTGCAGTTGGTCAACTGTGGCGGTAAGAGGATCGACGTTTAATTCCCTGAGGAATACATCCTGATAACTGATTTTTTCCGCAGTTCCGGTCGACAATGTCAGTTGCAGCAGGGTGTCCATTTCTGCCATCAACTGATGATGGTCATAGCCGGTACGGTACCACTCCAGCATAGTAAATTCAGGGTTGTGAAAGCGCCCTGCCCCTTCATGGCGAAACGCTTTGCAAATCTGATAAATCGAACCGTAGCCTGCACACAATAACCGTTTCATGGCGTATTCCGGCGACGTTTGCAAATACAGGGTTTCCTTTCTGCCTGTCACGCTGTGATCAAACTCGCTGGAAAAGGCAGCCAGATGCACATCGGTAACGGTACCGTGACTCAGCAATGGTGTATCGACTTCAAGCACGCCTCTGCCGGCGAAGAAATCACGGATTTGGCGCAGCAGTTCTGCACGCTCAAGCAAATTATTCAGCGATGCGGTGGGTTGCCAGGGAGTATTTGATGACATGTGATCGGATAGGGGAATGATGAGGCCGGAGAGGCATAAGAATATATCCGGCCGGTGCACGTATGTGCGTACCGGCCGGCAGCGGGTTCAGATTACTTCTGCGCCCGTGATACGTATTCGCCGGAGCGGGTATCCACACGGATAACTTCACCGGTTTGAACGAATAAAGGTACACGAACAACAGCGCCGGTAGACAACGTAGCAGGCTTGCCGCCGGTTCCCGCTGTATCGCCTTTCAGGCCAGGGTCTGTTTCCGTGATTTCCAGCTCAACGAAATTAGGCGGAGTTACTGTGATAGGAGAGCCGTTCCACAGTGTGATGGTGCACACATCGTTTTCTTTCAGCCACTTCACATTCTCACCCACTGCTTTTTCGTCTGCAGCGATTTGTTCGAATGTATCGTTATTCATAAAGTGGTAGAATTCGCCGTCGGTGTACAGGTAGGCCAGTTCTGTATCCATCACGTCTGCGCCTTCTACGGTTTCACCGGAGCGGAACGTTTTTTCCAGAACTTTACCGGAGATCAGCTTACGGATTTTAACACGGTTAAAAGCCTGGCCCTTACCCGGTTTTACGTATTCGTTTTCCAGAATGTTACAAGGTTCGCCGTCAAGCATGATCTTGAGGCCGCCTTTGAATTCGTTAGTGCTGTAAAAAGCCATATTTTTCTCTGCCAATACATAAGGTGTAAATACGAAGTGGCGCAAATAATACCTAAAAATCGGCTGTCTGTAGAGACAAACTGGCAAAAAGATCTTGCAATGGCGTTTACCCGCCCGGAAGACCTGCTGGACTACCTGGATCTCGATGTAGATCAACTGGGTCATCACGGCGCTGCCCGACGGTTATTTCCCATGCGCGTCCCCCGCCACTTCGCCTCATTGATGGAAAAAAGTAACTGGCATGACCCGTTGCTCCGCCAGGTAATGCCTTTATCTCAGGAATTTGAAGCCGCCCCGGGCTACAGCACCGACCCACTGGATGAACATGACACTGCCGGTAAGGGTTTATTACATAAGTACCAGAGTCGGGTACTGCTGATTGTAAAAGGCGGATGCGCTGTAAACTGCCGCTACTGCTTCCGTCGCCACTTCCCCTACGCCGACAATGCGGTGAGCAAACAGGAATGGGAAAACGCCATTGCTTATATTGCTGCCGATCCGGCCATTAACGAAGTGATTTTCTCGGGCGGTGATCCGCTGATGGCAAAAGATACCCATCTGGCCTGGCTGGCCGGTGAAATATCACGGATCCCCCATATCCGCAGATTGCGAATTCATACACGCCTGCCGGTCGTGCTCCCCCAACGCCTGGACGCAGAGTTCAGTGACTGGTTAACGTCATTGCCGGTGAAAACGATTCTGGTATTACATGCTAACCACGCCAATGAATTCAGTCCGGCACTGAACGACCGTTTAGATGCATTACGCAGGCATGGCGTGACGCTGCTCAATCAGGCAGTATTATTGAAAGGCGTTAATGATACGGCTGATGCACTGGTCGATTTGCAGGAAGCGTCTTTTGAAGCAGGCGTGATGCCCTACTACCTGTATTTGCTGGACAAAGTTCAGGGCGCGGCCCACTTTGAAGTGTCTGACGATGAAGCCAGATCATTGATGGCGGAAGTAATAAAGCGCTTACCGGGTTTTCTGGTACCGAAACTCACCAGAGAAATCGGTGGCCAGCCCGGCAAAACGCCTGTCGACTTACATATTCACCCGTAATTACGCGTAGGTATCGACGTTGGCACCCAACGACGGATTACCGGATGACGGTTTTGGTACGTCAGCGGCTGATTCCAGCAGCTGAAGCGTTGCTTGTCCCTCTTGTTGTTGCTGGCTTTTCGCCATTTTAAGAGAGGCCAACTCAAGCGACGCACCGGATGTTGCAGATGCACCGGCACCTTGTATATCCATACCAGTTTCCTTTGTTGCTTGTAGCAAAGTAAAAAAGTAGGCAGAATTGCCCACCTTCATCAGCGTACTGCTTCAATCATTATCGATGCAGTACGGGTATATCGTTATCGACCATACACTCATAAACTTTAGCAGAAATCCGGAAAGTCATGCAGGCAATTAACGAACAACTTCAGGAAACCTTACAAACCCTCTACCGCAAAGCGATAGATGCCGATGCGGTGCTGGACCAGTTACAACAGGTTCAGAAAGGCAAGTTTCAGGCTGTATTCGCAGAAGACAGCGGGTTTGAAACACAGTCAAAACGCTTTTCACCCTACGTGGAAGAAATCGCCCGCGACTGGCAGGCCATCAAAGACGCTGACGAAGCGACCTTCAAAGCAGGCCTCGCTCCGCTGGTGAAAAAGATAGAACTGGCGCTGACGACCCTGTCACAGTTTCAGGCGGTAGGCAAAGCCTGACCCGCCCTCAGTTGTCTTCAAGTTGGTAAAGAGGCACGGTTGCAAGACGGGCCTTTATCTTTGCCACTTCCTGCAGGTAGGCGTCACTGTCTACCCGCTCAAACTGTTCAATAAACTGGTCTTTCGACAATCCTTCTGCCAGACCGTCAACCGGCGGCATGATCACATCGTCGTCATGCATTTCAGATAATAGTTGCTGCACCCGGACGGCATGAACCGGTGACGTTGCCACACGCGCAAACTCAATCCCGGCCATATCAGCAGTCAGATCCACGAAAGAATAACCGCTTCCGCCCATGGCACGGTCCATCAACTCTTTAAATTCGCCGATTGCCAGTGTGACACCCTGCTCACTTAATACTTTTAATGCAGCGGAAATCAGGAAGTGTCTGGCAAGGTCGTTGCGGCCCCGCAGTAGTGGTGGCGTTAGCGGTTTCAGGGCTTTATCCGCATCAGGCTGAACGTCTCCGACGAAGTTGGCAACCCGGTGATGGCCAATAAAAATTGCCAGCGCCAGAATGGCTGCACGGTTATGTTCCGCCGCGTTTTCCGGTGTGCTTCGCTGAGCTGCGCGCTTCATGGTCAGACGGATAAAATCCACTGCCGGTTGCGGGGTATCCGCCAGGGTAATATCCTGAAAAGAGATGTAGCGCAGGTAATAGGCCGTTAAGTCCCGCAGCTCGTCGTCCTGATCCACCGATAAACCATTTTTGACTTCGTTCAGATTGCGCAGGAAGCCGTCCATAGGACGCAGACTGACCATCATTTCCTGTTCAGTCATACTGACTTTTTCAATCTGTTCCCTTGCCTGAGTGGCGATATCACTTTTAGTCCAGCGGTTAACCAACCACTCGGCCAACCCTACCGCCAGATGCCCGGGTATATGTAAATCGCCAATTTTCACTTCATCCAGCAACAGAAAATTAGCCGGCAAAATCGTGGCATCAACGTTCAGGTAACTGTCAAATAAATCCACCGGAATAGCAATGCTGGCTTGTAAACGGGTAGCATCGGGATGCACAGTTACCTTACCGCGGAAGTCCGGCGTGGCACGCTGCAAGAAACCCACAATGGAGTCAAACTGTTGAGTTGTGATAGTAATAGTGTGGCCCTGATGGCGATCTGAAACACTGGATTCCAGCTGAGCCAGCAGTTCATGTACGGTATCGGCATCTGCCACCTGTTCCGCTGCTTTCACATCAACCACAGGTTCACTTTCTATCATCAGTACAATCAGTCCCGCCACCAGCAATACACTCACCAGCAACGCTATAATGACACCACGTAATATTCGCAAACGGATCCGCCTCTTAAACCGAAGGTTATTATTCTTTGTGAATTCCGGAATAAATTCAATCCCGGTTTGTCTTCAGACAATCAGGACTCTAACATCCACCATGCCTGAAGGGATGAATATCTGGATGTGGCATCGTTAAAATTATGTCCGGCTGAATGGACTGTGGGAATAACGACGCATGGCACACCGGCATTCACCGCAGCCCGCATACCATGTTCCGTGTCTTCGACGGCTACACATTCATGTGGTTGGCGTCCCAGTTTTTTCATGGCCAGCAGATAGCAATCCGGCGACGGCTTGCTGTCAGTCACATCTTCAACAGATACCGTTGCGGAAAACATATGACGAAGGTTCCTGGCCTCCAGCGTACGCTCTACTGAAATGCGGCTTCCACCGGTCACGATGGCCAGTTGATACCCGCTCTGGTAACACTTTTTAATGGTCTGTACTGCATGAGGCATCAATGGAAAAGGCTGCTCTGCAAGATACCGGCGGGTTTGCTCATGTTTTTCTACTGCCAGACTTTCTGCTGCAACGGGCAGCTCAAATGTTGTCACTGCATCAACCGCGTTTTGGGCAACAGGAATTCCGGCCATTACATCGCTGTAAAAAGCTTCAGTCAGGCTCACACCATGCTGGCGGAGCACTGTTCGCCAGATTTCATAATGCACCTGTTCAGAATCAATGAGGGTACCGTCATGATCAAACAAAATGGCGCGGGTTGACTGGCTGATTGCGCGGGGAGATGTCATCGGGTGTGAATGTCCTTGTTTAAGCGGGTATCTCATTAAAACTAACCTTACCCCGAATTCGGATCAATCTTAATCCGTTCATCGCATTAGTATTGAATTGCATCCGGTATTGCTGCAAATTACTTTTCCATATCACGGATTTCGATATTTCTTCCCTGACGTGGAACTCACATGGACTTTTTTACGCTTTCCCTCTGCACGGTTTTACTAAGTGCAATGATGGCCATTACGCTGTCAGCTCTCTTTCTGACCAACACCGCTGATAAAGCCATGCGTGACTGGTCCCTGGCCGGCGTCTGTTTTCTCGCCTGCAGCCTGTTAATCCTTGTTGCGTCTGTTCGCACCGTGCCCTGGCTTCTTACTCCTGTGTTATCTAACACACTGTATATCGCCGCCCATGGTTTTGTGCTCAGTGGGATTACATCGCAAACCCGCTCGGTGAACAGCCACCTTTCCATTGGTGTATTTTCAGCTTTTGTTTTGCTGATGCATTTTAACGATGCAATCAGCAGCAATGTGGAATTCCGCATGCTGGCCATTTACCCGGTTATGCTGACATTAAACCTGCTGAGCGTCTTCCACTTGTGGCGCTTCAGACACTCGGCCCATGGTAAGAGTTATTGGGCTGTCATGACGATTATTCTGCTTTTCATTGTTCACACCGCCGGCAGTGCTGTGGCAATTCTTCTTTTCCCTGACCACCTTGAGTTCCTTGGTAACGATCTTATTCAGACCACTAATTCACTGGTTGTGCTGTTGTACATTTCCGGCCTGACACTGGGATTAATATTTGTTCACGCCTGGAAACGGGAAGTCACCCTTAAAACCGTATCCAGAACCGACGCGCTTACCGGCTGGTTTAACCGTCATGCCCTGAATGAATCTGCCAGCAGAGAATTTACCCGCTGCCAGCGTAATCAGCTTTCCTTCGCGTTTGTCACTTTCGACATCGATTTTTTTAAAAATGTAAACGACCAGTACGGACACACAACCGGCGACAGAGCCATTCGTCATATTGCTAATGTCGCCAGGGAAGCCACCCGGGAGTACGACTATCACTTCCGTCTTGGCGGCGAGGAGTTTGTGATCATGCTGGCAGGGCTGAAAGTCAGCGATGTGAAAGCTATTGCTGAACGTGTGCGGTTCGCTATTCAGTCCACGCCCTTGTGTATGGGAACCGAATCCCTTCCCTTGTCTGTCAGTGTGGGAATGGCCACCATGGAACAGGGCGATCTGGGCTGGCATGTGGTGCTGGAAAGAGCTGATGACGCACTCTATGCGGCGAAAAAAGGCGGACGGAATAACACCCGCTTTCTTACAGCAAATGCGTTGTCACTGGTCAAGGGCTGAACATTACAATAGCCGGTCAGTCACTTTAAACTGAATGGTAAACTCTACGCCTTCGCCTTCTTTGCTTCTGCATTTAATGCTTCCGCCCAATGCATTCGTAATAATATTGTAAGTGATATTGAGCCCGAGTCCGGTGCCGCCGGTCCCCCGGCGCGTGGTAAAAAACGGGTCGAAGATTTTCGGTGCATTTTCCTCGCTGATCCCTTTCCCGTTATCTTTGTACACCAGCAAAAATTCGTGACTGTTCAGCTCACTGAGCGTCATGGCAATATGCCCGCTGTCACGCTCACTGAACCCATGATTTACCGAATTGACTATAAGATTGGTCAGTACCTGAGACAACAAACCCGGGTTAGTAATAACATTGAGATTATCAGGGCAATGAATATCCACCACGACACTGGCTTTTCGTAACACCGAGGCAAGACTGAACACCACTTCATCGAAGTATTGCTTAAGGTTCACCTCGCGGTCTTCCTCGCTGGTCTGGTCCACCGCAACTTGCTTGAAGCTTCTCACCAGATGAGCGGTTCTTACCAGATTCTTTTTCACGATATCAGCGATTTCATTGGCACTGTTAAGGAAGTCTTCGAAGTCGTTTTCTGTCAGGCTGCCTTTATCGTAACGCTGACGGATATCTGTGCACTCTTCCATCAATTGGGTTACCCCCGTCAGGCCAATCCCTACCGGCGTATTTATTTCGTGAGCCACCCCCGCCACCAGCGACCCTAAACTGGCCATTTTCTCAGACTCGATTAACTTATCCTGAGTTTGCTTCAAATCATTGATCATGGTTTCAAGGCTGGCATTGGAATCTTTCAGTGCCGCATTGCGCTCTACAATTTGTAATTCCAGTGCTTTCTTTTCAGATATATCCCTGGTGATGGCGTACAGCACATCATCTCCGCCAAGAGTAATTCGGGTGACAATAATTTCGCACCAGAATTCTGACCCGCAGGCTTTTTTGTGCACCCATTCGAACCGCACACTACCTTTATTAAACGCATTTTCGATGATCTCTACGGCAGCCTCTTCAGACGGCCGGCCATCCGGCTGATATTCGGGCGAAATATCCATGGGCGTCAGACCAATAATGTCTTCTTTTTTACTGAATCCCAGTTGATCGAGAAAGGCGCGGTTGCAATCCAGATAGTGCTCGCTGGTGAGCAGGCATAATCCGTCTACTGACTCATTGAATAGTGTTTCAAAGGCATCTTTCTGTGCAGCGATTTCCAGTTCAAGGTTTTTCTTTTCAGAAATATCCCGCCAGTTTGCGTGCACCACAACTTCGTCGTTCATCATCATTTTTGTGAAGATGACCTCCGCCCAAAATGGCTCCCCGTTGAATCTGGAGTGCAGCCATTCAAATCGTAAACTCCCCTCCTCCATACAACGCTCAATGAGCTTTGCGCCTTTCTCAGCCGACACCTGGCCGTCAGGCTGAAATTCAGGAGAAAAATCGAAAGGCGTCAGGCCGATGAACTGTTCTTTATCAGCGATGCCGACCAGATCCAGCATCGACTGATTACAATCGAAGAGTATACCTTCGCGGAAAATACCCAGACCATCTTTTGAGGCCCTGAAAACGGCCTCAAATCCGTTATCGTGCAAGCTGATGTCTTTCATTGAAAAATGTTCCGAAGCCGGATCGCTAAAAAAGAAAGCGGCCTGATTGCCGCCTCATACAAAAATTAGCAAAGATTGACCAGAGTGCCACCTGATATACAGGTGAAATAATGGACTATGCTTCCGGAATGCCGGTGCAATAATCCGATAAGCCTGATACATTCCCCTTATTCATTTTAAAAACAATGCTGATAATACTATGCTCAACTGGCAATGCCTGACTTTCGGTGAGCTCACAACCACCCAACTGTATGCCCTGGTTAAGGCACGAATAAATGTGTTTGTCGTAGAGCAAAAATGTCCCTATCCTGAATTGGATGATAAAGATACTCAGGCTGGTGTTCGTCATCTGCTTGGTTATGAGAACGGAGACGTTGTTGCCTATGCACGTTTGTTACCGCCCGGTCTCAGCTATCCGTCAGTCAGTATTGGCAGGGTGCTGACAACCAGCCAGTGTCGCGGTTCAGGTCAGGGATACACTCTGATCGAAAAGGCATTAGCGTACTGCGCTGAATACTGGCCTGAGCAGAATATTGAAATCGGCGCACAGGAACATCTGGCAGGTTTCTACGGAAAATTTGGCTTTACGCCAACATCCACTATGTATCTGGAAGACGGTATTCCCCATATTGATATGAAACTTACAAGACAAAAATAGCCACAGATGTGGCTATTTTTAATTTTAATAATGGCAGCGGGGCATTACACCACTTCGGCCATATTCCCTTTGCTTTCCAGCCAGGACTTTCTGTCGCCGGAGCGCTTTTTGGCCAGCAACATATCCATCATCTCTAACATTTCTGTGCTGTCATCAATGGTAAGCTGAACTAACCGGCGGGTATTAGGATCCATGGTGGTTTCACGTAACTGGATAGGGTTCATTTCACCCAAACCTTTGAAGCGTTGCACGTTCACTTTGCCCCGCTTCTTCTCAGCTTCAATACGGTCCAGAATGCCCTGTTTCTCGCTTTCATCCAGCGCATAAAACACTTCTTTGCCCACATCGATGCGGAACAGCGGCGGCATGGCAACATACACATGACCGGCATCTACCAGCGCACGGAAGTGACGGACGAACAAGGCACACAACAACGTGGCAATATGCAGTCCGTCGGAGTCAGCATCAGCCAGAATACAAATTTTCCCGTAACGCAAACCGGATAAATCCGAAGAATCCGGGTCAATACCCAGCGCAACGGAAATATCGTGAATTTCCTGTGAACCCAGTACCTGAGAAGACTCGACTTCCCAGCTGTTCAGAATTTTTCCCCGCAGCGGCATAATGGCCTGGAACTCACGATCCCGCGCTTGCTTGGCAGAACCACCCGCGGAATCCCCTTCCACCAGAAACAGTTCTGAACGGGTAATATCCTGGCCGGAACAATCTGTGAGCTTGCCGGGTAGTGCCGGGCCCTGTGTGACTTTCTTACGGGCTACTTTCTTGTTCTGGCGCAGACGGCGCTGGGCGTTGTTAATACACATTTCCGCCAGGGCTTCTGCCACGTCAGTATGCTGGTTCAGCCATAAGCTGAAAGCATCCTTAACCACGCCGGACACAAACGCTGATGCCTGACGGCTGGATAAACGTTCTTTTGTCTGACCGGCAAACTGAGGATCCTGCATCTTCGTCGACAGAATGTAAGCACAGCGGTCCCAGATATCATCAGGAGATAATTTAACACCGCGGGGCATCAGGTTACGGAATTCACAAAATTCCCGCATAGACTCCAGCAGGCCCTGACGAAGACCGTTAACATGGGTACCGCCCTGTGCAGTAGGAATAAGGTTTACGTAACTCTCGGTGACCAGTTCGCCACCTTCAGGCAGCCACATGACAGCCCAGTCCGCAGCTTCTGCATTGCCGGAGAAGTTTCCGATAAAAGGCGTGTCTGCCGGCAGCGTTTCAAACTCCTGCACCGCCTGATACAAATAGTCCCGCAAGCCGTCTTCAAAATACCACTCGGTGGTATCGCCGCTGACTTTATTGTCGAAGCGGATGCGCAGCCCGGGACAAAGCACCGCTTTAGCACGTAAGTTGTGCACTAAGCGGGAAACAGAGAATTTAGCAGAATCGAAATACTGAGGATCAGGCCAGAACCTTACACGGGTGCCGGTATTCCGGCGACCACAGGAGTCGATGACCCGTAACTCTTCCGCCTTTTCACCATTGGCAAAATCAATCTGATAGACGTTTGCGTCACGGCGGATAACTACCTCAACGCGGGTGGACAGAGCGTTAACAACAGAAATCCCTACCCCGTGCAAACCACCGGAAAAAGCATAGTTTTTATTGGAAAACTTACCGCCGGCATGAAGCTTGGTCATGATTAATTCCACACCGGACATTTTTTCTTCCGGGTGAATGTCTACCGGCATGCCCCGGCCATCGTCAATGACTTCCAGCGACTGATCTTCATGCAGGATCACTTTGATATTCGTCGCGTGTCCGGCCAGCGCCTCATCCACACTGTTATCGATAACTTCCTGACCGAGGTGATTGGGCCGCATCGTATCGGTATACATGCCCGGACGGCGTTTAACCGGGTCCAGACCATTGAGGACTTCTATCGCTTCGGAATTATATTGATTAGACATAGTGCTGCTTATTCCAGGACGCTGTTTATTATAGGCACGGGCGTGCCACAGTTTTAAACGATGTTAGCAGGCATCAGTTATGTGAGCAATTGCCCGTTTGCGTCCGGCGGGCATCTGACACAGGCTGTTCGGCTGACTTGCGGAAAAGCTGCAACACAGCCCCCTGCCGGATTTTAATCAAGAAAGCGGAAAATAGCCGGCAGGTGTTTTTCAAAACCGGTAAAACTGTGATCGCCGCCCTGCTCAATGATAAGGTCGCTGTCAGCGTACTTTTCTTCAGCCTGGCGGTAATCCAGGGTTTCATCACCGGTTTGCAGCAGTACCTTATAGTTTTCCGGTGCCGCTAAGCTGTCGCTGTCCATTGCCTTCAGTATCGCCATATCTTCCTGCACAATCTTAAAAGGCTCACCGGTATACGGGTTAACATGCTCGCCAACGTATTTAAGCAACAATTCGAATGGCTTTACCGCCGGATTGATCAATACCGCTTTGCCGCCGTACTGCTCCACCAGCCAGGTAGACAAATAGCCTCCTATTGAACTGCCTATGGCACGCAGACCCGCTTCTGTCAGTTGTGGATGGGCCTGAATATAGTCTGTCAGTTGCAGCCCCACCTGAGAAGGGTAATTCGACAGTTGCGGGATATGTAACGTGATATCCGGCCGGTGCTTTTCACACCAGGCAAGAGTTTGCTGCGCTTTTACTGATTTTGGTGAGCTTAGAAAGCCGTGCAGGTACAACACGTGAATCATTCAATTCTCCTGACTGAAGAGGTCCATTCGCCATCAGGCGACAACATAATTTCCCGGAATCCCGGGGGTAACGCAGCAGTGCCAAATTCAGGGTTTAGCTGCCATTGCCAACAGGTCGAGGGTACTGACAGCACGGAGATTCCGGCGGCTTCATAACATAATCCGGCATGCACATGACCATGTATTGCCAGAGCGATACCGGTAGCGGACTCAAGCCAGGCCAGCAGATCCTGAGGGTTTTCCAGGGCGTGTTTATCCATCCAGCTGCCGGTAGGCAAAACATGATGATGCAGTGCCAGTAAATGAAAACAATCAGCGGTACTGTTGATATCTGCACTCACCGCCTGCAATTCTGCCGGCAGAATTTGTCCCCGGGCGCCCTGAAAACGCGTATCGAGCCCGTGTACTTTCCAGTTATTGATGCACCAGGCGTTGCCGGCATGAAGAATGTGATCAGCGAATATAGCTTCAAAGTGAGCGTTACTGTCATGGTTTCCGGCTACGACCCGCCACTCACAGCCGGGCAGATACCGGTCCATCAGTGACAGAAAATGCCGGTAACTTTCTTTGCTGTTATCGCCGCTGACATCGCCAGTAATTATCACATTGTCCGGCGCTTCCCCGGCGGCACATTCAAGCACACGGTTCAATGACTGATAAGGATTTACACCGTATGCTGTCTGAGCAGGATCGGCGAACAGGTGACAATCGGAAAGTTGCAGCAGCCGCATTAAACCGGGGCCGATACCACAGGTTTATTTTTCAGACAAAACTGCAGCCATTCTGCCAGAAAGATATTAATCATCAGTTTCTCGTTGCGCTGGCGCATTTTGCTGTTGGGATAATCGTATGACGGGGCAAACGCGCCGGTGTTCTGGCTGGTGATGACTTCAGCCATTCTGGCATCGTGATACAACCTGACAGACATAGACGGTTTAAGATATTCCGGCGTGCCGGTACTGTTTTGAGAAACCGTCAGCGTGGTGGTGTAACGGGCAGCCTCATCAATGGTAATCTGATAAGTAAACTGTTCAGCCACAGAAAACCGGTAGACAAGCGATTCGGTATCACAGTCCGGCAGCAAACGCAGGAAACGGCTGTAGTTCAGTTCACACAGTGCCTGCATGCTGGGAAGATGTGGTACATATTTTCGCGTTGTCTGATTCAAACCTGACTCCAGTTTTTCAACAGTACTTCTTTATGCATGAAGAACCATTGTAGCGCAATTATGGTAGCAGCGTTGTCAATGCGGCCATTTTCCAGCCATTCAAGGGCGTCTTTTTCTGCCACACGGTGAACTCGGATATCTTCTGACTCATGATCAAGGCCATGAATACCGCTGGCGGTAGTGGCATCCGTGGTGGCCATAAAAATATGAATACGCTCCGTGGTGCCGCCCGGACTGGCGAGGTAACTGGTAGCTTTACTCAGTTGCCTGAGTACAATACCGGCTTCTTCTTCAGCTTCGCGGCAACACACATCCGCTTCGGTTTCACCTTCATCGATAATGCCGGCGATCACTTCAATTAACCAGGGATTATCACTGGTGGCCATTGCCCCTATCCGGATTTGCTCGATCAGTACGAATTCCTGCGTATCAGGATCGTAAGGCAGCACGGCAACGGCATGACCCCGTTCAAATATTTCACGGCGCACTGTATCGCTCCATCCTCCGGCAAACAGCTTGTGTTTGAAGTCATAACGCACCATTTTAAAAAAGCCCTGATACAGTGGCGTTTTTGCTTCAATCTTTATATCGTTTGAGTTAAACATCCCGATTTTTTTGCTCATTTACATTCACTCTCGCATGTAAAAGCCTTATGATACTGGTCAACTTGAAACCGGCTTTTAAATCACCATTTTGGTTTTCTGGTAAAAAGCCGTACTCAAGCTTACAGAGAAAAGCGGCGATAACATATTCTGTTACAGTTAAACACGCCCTGTTACCAGAACAGACTACCGGTTTACGGAGTGATTTCATACACTTCATAGCTTATGAGTCCAGTGGACCGTCAATAATTACAGGAAGGCACATTAATGAAACGAACACTCTTATCGTTGATGGTTGGATTAGGTATTACCGCAGGTGTTCCGGCAACGGCATTTGCAGACGACCTTTTGCAAGTATATCAGCAGTCACTGGCAAATGATCCGGTTGTAAATCAGGCCAAAGCGCAACGGGACGCTGCCTACTCAGGTATTACGATCAGCCGTGCCTCTTTGCTGCCACAAATTTCAGGAACCGTAGGTTATACCACGTCTTCTGCTGAACGTGCCCAGTTTTTAGGCGAAGGTATCACCATGATTGACTCCGACAATGATACCACCAGCTATGGCCTGAACCTTTCCATGTCATTATACGATCACGCTAACTGGGTAGGTCTGGACCGCGCGGAAAAAGTAGCAGAACAAAGCGACGCCACTCTGGCCTCTGCCATGCAGCAACTGATTGTACGGGTAACCACTGCGTATTTTGATGTGTTACGTGCGAAAGACAGCCTGGAATTTGTAAAAGCTCAGAAAAGTGCCATTGAACGTCAGCTTGAACAAACCAAGCAACGTTTTGAAGTGGGCTTAACGGCGATCACTGACGTTCACGAAGCGCAAGCTAACTACGACAATACCATTGCTCAGGAAATTCAGGCAGAAAATGCTGTCGAGCTGGCACTAGAAGCACTTCGTGTAATTTCCGGCAAGTACCACGACAGACTGTACGAACTGAACACAGAGAACTTCTCTGCAACCATGCCACAACCGGCCACCCCGGATGAATGGCTGGAAACCGCCGAAGAGAAGAACTTATCGTTGCTGGTTAACCGCCTGGCAATGGACATTGCGAAAGAAGACATTTCTTCTGCCCGTGCCGGCCACCTGCCAACACTGGATTTAACTGCATCTGCGGGTAAAGACAAAACTCACAGTACAACGACTGTAGGTAACGAAGTTATCGACAACACCACGCCTTACCTCGACAGCTACAGCGTTGGTGTGCAACTGAACGTACCTATCTTCCAGGGCCTGAGCGTATCGGGACAAACTGAGCAGGCGAAGTTTAACTACATTTCTGCCAGTCAGGATCTGGAACTGACCTATCGTCAGACTGTTCAGTCAGTACGCAGCTCGTTCAACGATGTGAAAGCATCGATGTCGACAATCCGCGCACTGGAACAGGCTGTGGTTTCTGCCCGCAGTGCACTTGAAGCCACTGAAGCCGGTTTCGATGTGGGTACCCGAACCATTGTTGACGTACTGGACAGCACGCAAAACCTGTTTGATGCCCGCCGTAACCTGGCTGGTGCCCGCTACGATTTCATTCAGGCGGTGGTTAATCTGAAACAGGCTGCCGGTACGCTGACAGCACAGGATATTGAAATGATTAACAAAGGTTTACGTCCGGCGGATACCGAAAACAGTTAATTGTGAAGAGAAAAGCAAAAGCCGTTTGCCTTAGCAGGCAAACGGCTTTTTCGTATGTGCATGAAATAAGATTACTGACCCGGGTCTGCTGAACGGGATTGCAACGCAGAAAGCATGGATAGCAAATCATGCAAGTCCTCTTTCAGCGAGGAAGCATGCTCTGAAGTGGGAATGAAATTCTCCAGTTTTTCACTGGTATCCAGCAATTTTCCTTGCAAGCCTGATAATGAGTCATCCATTATACATGCCTTCGATGATGTTAACGTTAATGACATTGTAGAAAAACCAACTGCATTTTTGAAACACTCTTGATTCTTAATATTTATACTTAAGTAGTAATTTTGCCAACATCATGAAAGCCACTGAACTCCAGAATCGCTTTGAACGGATCCGTTCTAATAAGACATTTGAGATTTTTGTCATCTCAGTCATCATCATCTCCGCCTTACTGGTAGGCGCCAAAACCTATGATATGCCAAGAGGTTTTGCCTCGGTCACCTTGATACTCGACTGGTTTATCAGTGCCTTTTTCCTGACGGAAATCACCATTCGCTTTCTGGGCGAGAAAAATAAAAAACAGTTCTTCAAAAGCTTCTGGAACTGGTTTGATACGTTGATTGTGATTGTCAGCCTTATCCCGGCTGAAAGCACCGATCTTGCTCTCGTAGGGCGGCTGGTCAGGGTGTTCAGGGTTTTAAGGATGATTTCCATTATACCGGAATTGCGGATTTTGCTGGTGTCACTGGTAAAAGCCTTGCCTCAGCTTGGCTATGTCATGCTGCTGATGTTTATCATCTTTTACATCTATGCCGCCGTTGGCAGCACCTTATTTGAGCAAATTAACAGTGAACTGTGGGGCGATATCACTATTTCTATGCTGACGCTGTTCAGGGTAATGACCTTTGAAGACTGGACGGATGTCATGTATGAAACCATGGCAGTGTACCCGCTCAGCTGGCTGTACTATCTCACTTTTATCTTCTTTACGGCGTTTGCGTTTCTCAATATGGTAATCGGTATTGTGGTAGGTGTCATGGAGCAGGAAAACGCTGCCGCCCGCCGTGAAGCCGCCGCTGAAAATAATGAGCCCACGCTGAATGATGTGATGGCCGAACTGAAATCACTCCGTGAGACAGTAAACAAGTTACAAAAATCACCGGACTGATCAGTTTAATCCATCACGGTGAAGCATAAAAAAATCCCCGCTGACGGCTCAGCGGGGATTTTTGTTTACCTTTGAATGCCGGGTAATCACAGACTGTAGCGAACGCGGATACGTTCCGCCCGCTTCTGCCCGTCGGTTGTCGTGAATTCCTGATTGCGCATTTTGCGACGTGCGACTTCCTTTTTGCCCATATCAAGCAACAGCTGAACGTAGTTCAGATATACAATATCGGCAACAGGCTGATCATTGACCACCGACTCATACAGAGACAGTGATTCCTCATACTTGTCCTGCTGAACGAGGATCTGCGCCAGTGTATCAACTGAATCCGCATTTTTAGGCTGCAGGCCAACGGCTTTACGGGCCAGCTCCATGGCCTTATTCAGTTCACCATCTTCGTAGTACAGGTAAGCCAGGTTATTCAGTACCACAAAGTTCTCCGGCATTTGCTCTAAAATACCGGCGTACACAGATTTCGCCCCTTCTTTATCGGAGCCGATCAACCGCTCGGCCTTTAACATGGCAATGCGGATATCAGCCGGATGTGCCTCAAGATGACTGTCTACAAACGGGTTCACCTTTGGTGCCTGACCAGACGTTTCGTATGCTGCAACCACCAGTAACGCATTCTGGCTGTTCGGATTGGCGTCATATGCCGTCATGGCATCTTTCACAGCATCGGCGCTCTTACCTTCCAAAATAGCAACACGGGCGTAAATACTGCGCACAAAGGGCAACGCTTTAACGTTTTCAGGCATATCATCCAGAATCGCCTTTGCAGGCTTGGGTTGGCGGGTCATAGCCAGAAAATGGGCTTTAAGTAATTTGACCTGACTGTCAGGTTGTTTCGCCAGAAATGAATTAGTGAGATTCAGCCCCTGCTGATATTGTTGCTGTGCATCTAACAGTAACAACATTCCCAGCACAGCAGTTTTGTCCTGAGGATAGAGTTTCAGCCACGCATCGTAATGTGCCGCAGCGCCTTTCACGTCGTTCTGACGGATAAGCGTCTGACCTTTGAGGTTCCAGTATAACTTAGGCGTCTTGACCGTAGCCTGTACCGGCGCCAGCAAACTCATCACTCTGTCATCTTCGTTATTGGCAAAGGCGGTACGGCCCGCTAATAAACGTAAATTCAGATCATCCGGCGTTTTCTGAAGCTGATCATAGACACCTTGTGCAACGGTGGCGGCATCAGCTTCATTAGTCTGTACAGCGACGGTGTATAACACATCTCTTGCCTGCACATTACCCGGTTCTTTTTTGAGAATATCATTTAACACCGCCACTGCTGCCGGCACGTCGCTTTCAGACAGAAGCAATCTGGCCTGTACCAGATCGATTTCAGTGGTACCGGGATTAAGCGCTTTGGCTTTTTCAATTTCAGCCAGGGCTCCCTCTTTGTCACCCTGCTTAAATGCAATTTCCGCCAAGAATAAGTGTGGCGTGTGGTTGTCCGGTTCTTTTTCAGCCCATTCCAGCGATGCGGCTTTCGCTTTATCGAGTTTGTTTGTGGTCATATAAGCCGTGATCAACGTACGTTGCGTCACTACAGACTCCGGCGCCATTTTGGCGGCAGCTTCCAGATTCACTAACCCGTCGATATCATTAACCGATAATTGCAGCACACCAAGTCTGGCAAGGTCTTCTGCGGTTTCACTCATGGTGCCGGATTTTTCAATCATGGCTTTGGCGTCTACCACGTTGCCCTGACGCAACAACTGATAACCGGCTTTTGAAAACAGTGATGCACCGGCTTCACCGTCAACTTCCACCCGGTTCAGGATCTGTGATGCGTCTTCTCCCTGCCCCATCTGCAACAAGCTGTCGGCCAGCATGCGTAACGCAGGATGATCGGCAGGTAAAGCAGGCGCCACTTCAGAAAGGTACTCATTGGCTGCAGCAAAATCCTGCATCTGATAGGCCACATAGCCGCCCAGTAATCTGATCGCCGGATTGTTATTGCCATTACGCATGGCAGTTTCAAGGAAACTCATGGCCTTTTCATAGTTGCCGGCATTGGCTTCGATGATACCTTTATACTGGTTCAGTAACGGATGCTGGGGGTTATTGTTCAGCAGTTCCGTGACCATCGGGTCGGCATCTTCAGTTTTTCCAGCTTCGATTAGCAGTGTGATGTAAGCAAATGTACTGGTTACATCAGTAGGGTTACCTTCTACGTAGTCTCCGAAGGCATCCATGGCAAGCGCTTTATCACCTGTCGCCAGCGCCAGTTTGCCTAACTGTTGCAACACATCTTTGTTTTGCGGTGCCTGCTCACGCAGGGCTTTTAATGATGAGAGCGCACCTTCTGCATTCTCATTGATAATATCGCGGTAAGTTAACGCCAGCCCCTTATACACCGAACTGGTATCGAGGGTTTCTAACTGATCAATCAGCGCCAGCGCATCTTCATTTTTGCCCAGTTGCGCCATGGCCTGCATTTTGTAGAAGCCAACTTCTGCAGATTCGACAGCCGTCATGCCTTCCATTTGAAAATCAACACCGGCCAGCGCATTTTCAGCCCCGGTTTTCTGGTAGGCCACAGAGAGATAAGGAATCACTTCCGAGGCAGACTGCCCCAGATCCAGTGCACGGTTAAGCTCTTTTTCAGCGCCGTCAAAGTCACCGGTTTGCAGATAATATTTACCCAGTTCGAAACGGGGTTCAGGTGCTTTAGGATTACTCTTTATCGCGTTTTTAAACTCGATAATGGCTGCATCACTGTTATTCGCATTGGCGAACTGTTTCGCAGCTTCGAGGTGTTCTTCTGTGGATTTTTTGCCGCAGCCGGTGAGACCCGCAGATAAACATGCAGCAATCGCCAGAGGCACTATTATCCGTTTTCCTGTTTTGTTATAATTCATCCTTTGTACCTTTACTTTCTTGTTTGGTATTCCACTCCTATCTGGAATATAATACCTCTTTAGTAAAACAGCCCGCGCCACCTCAAGATACATGATTCACAGAAGATACATGATTCAGGGGTACTCCGGGTAATCGTGCCGGCGTGTGCCGTGCCCACCTCTTTCATATAATCATTCAGGATCATTAATGACCAATACTGTCGAGCTGACATTTAAAGACCTTAACTTACCAGAAAGCATACTACAGGCTCTGGAGAAAGTTGGCTATGAAAAGCCATCCCCTATCCAGGCTGAAAGTATCCCGCTACTGCTTGAAGGCCATGACCTGTTAGGTCAGGCGCAAACAGGTACAGGTAAGACTGCGGCCTTTGCCCTTCCAATGCTCGCAAATATCGACCCGGAAGCAAAGTTACCGCAATTGCTGGTACTTGCTCCAACCCGCGAACTCGCTATTCAGGTGGCGGAAGCTTTTCAGGTTTATGCCAGCTTTTCGCAGAAAATTAAGGTACTGCCTGTATACGGTGGTCAGTCTTACGATAACCAAATTCGTCAGCTTAAACGTGGCGTACAGGTTGTTGTTGGTACCCCGGGCCGTATCATCGACCATATTAACCGCAAAACATTAAACTTAAGTGAACTGAAGTTTCTGGTTCTCGACGAAGCTGACGAAATGCTGCGCATGGGCTTCATCGATGACGTTGAAACCATCTTAAGTCATGCTCCGGAAGAAAAGCAGACTGCGCTGTTCTCGGCAACCATGCCCGGACCAATCAAAAAGATTACCCAGCGTTACCTGAAAAATCCGAAGCACGTTAAAATTGAATCGAAAGTTTCAACGGCCAGCACCATCCGTCAGCGTTACTGCCAGGTTGCACCACACCATAAGCTGGAAGCGTTAACCCGTATTATGGAAGTGGAACCGTTTGACGGCATGATCATTTTCGTACGTACGAAAACGGCGACTGTTGAATTATCTGACAAACTGTCTGCCCGTGGCTACGATGTTGAGCCACTGAACGGTGATATCCCGCAGAATGCCCGTGAACGCACAGTAGAAAAACTCAAGCAGGGTACTATCGACATTCTGGTTGCAACAGACGTTGTTGCCCGTGGTCTTGACGTTGAACGTGTAAGCCACGTTGTTAACTTTGATATTCCTTACGATACAGAGTCATACGTACACCGTATCGGTCGTACAGGCCGTGCAGGTCGTAGTGGTGAAGCAATTCTGTTCATTTCTCACCGTGAAAAGCGTTTACTTTTCGCCATTGAGAAAACCACACGTCAGCCCATTGAGCGTATGCCGATTCCTTCAATTAATGAATTGAACGAAACGCGCCTGAGCAAGTTCAAGCACGCGGTGAGCGAAGCAACCAGTGATGACAGCCTGGAATCTCTGATGCCTATCGTAGAATCTTTACAACAGGAAACAGAAGCTTCGCCTGAGCGTTTGATTGCCGCACTGATCAAACTGGCGCAAGGTGACGAACCACTGTTACTGAAAGAATCTGACCGTCCTGATTTGCACAGCAAACCACAACGGGAAGATCGTGGTGACCGCGGCCCCCGTGATCGTGGCCCCCGCGGTGACAGAGGAGACAGAGGCGACCGTCGTGGTAAGCGCGCTTCAAGCAAGCCTGAAGCCGGCATGCAGCGTTACCGTATTGATGTTGGTCATACTCACGGTGCCAAGCCCGGTAACATTGTTGGTGCAATTGCTAACGAAGGGAATATCAACAGTAAGAACATTGGTGCTATCGAAATTTATGATAAATTCAGCACCGTTGATTTGCCTCAGGGCATGCCCCGTGAAACCAAAGAGCTGCTGCAGAACACCCGCGTAGCCGGACAAAAGTTGTCTATCCGCGAGTGGTCCGATACGCCGCCAAAGCGCCGGGCTCCCCGCAAAAACTAAATGATCGAAGGCAAGCGTTATAGCTTGCCTTTTTTATATGCCATTTGGAAATAAGAAGGCACAAAACAACTCTTTTCTTTCCGCGGAATCCCGTCAAAATAGTCCTATCACCACTGCGTTATTATCAGCGTTACAGGATCCACAGGCACATGCGTTACTTCCCGTTATTTATCGACACTCAACAATCTCATTGCCTTATCGTAGGTGCCGGAGAAGTGGCAGCCCGAAAACTGGAGTTAATCCTGAAATCCGAAGCCAGCGTGACTGTTGTCGCGCCATGGATGTGCGACACCGTAAAATCCTACGCGGATAATCCCCGGGTCACACTGATTGAACGTGAATTTGCGAATACTGATCTGACCGATCAGCAAATGGTATTTGTGGCCACCAGCGAAACCGGCATTAATCGGCATGTACATGATATTGCCCGTGAAAAAGGCATTCTGGTTAATGTGGTAGATAACACACCACTTTGCCAGTTCATCACGCCCTCGATTATTGACCGTTCCCCCATTGTTATTGCAATGAGCAGCGGTGGTGTCGCACCGGTATTACTGCGTTATTTACGTCAGAAGCTGGAGTCAGTGATACCGGCAAATATTTCCCGTCTGGGCGCCTTTTCCGAAAAATTCCGTGAGAAAGTGAAATCCTCACTGAAAGGCGTAACGGCCAGACGGTATTTCTGGGAAGACGTACTGGATGGCGACATAGCCGAGCTGGTAGAAAAAGGCCAGCCAGAAAAAGCTGATGCACGTTTTCTCGAAGCCTTATCGGCAGCGCAAAGCGAACAAAAAATTGAAGGTCAGGTCTATCTGGTGGGTGCCGGCCCGGGTGATCCTGATCTGCTGACATTCCGCGCCTTGCGCCTGATGCAGAAAGCGGATGTCGTGGTTTACGACCGGCTGGTGTCTCCTGCCATTCTTGAACTGGTGCGCCGGGACGCCGAAAAGATCTATGTGGGCAAGGCGAAAAGTAACCATACTCTGCCTCAGGACCAAATTAATTCACTGATGGTCGAAGAAGCGAAAAAGGGTAACCGTGTTGTCCGTCTGAAGGGTGGCGACCCGTTTATCTTTGGCCGTGGCGGCGAAGAAATCGAAGAACTGATAGCCGCCGGTATCGATTTTCAGGTTGTGCCGGGTATTACCGCAGCCAGCGGTGCCAGCACTTACGCCGGTATTCCGTTAACTCACCGCGATCATGCCCAGTCTGTTACCTTTGCTACCGGCCATCTGAAAAACGGCACCATCGATTTGAACTGGCCGGCACTTGCCCATCAAAATCAGACTATCGTGTTTTACATGGGTCTCACCGGCCTGCCTGTTATTTGCAGCAAGCTGATTGAACACGGTTTGTCTGCTTCCACGCCCATTGCGCTGGTTCAGGAAGCAACCAGAGAGTCTCAGAAAGTCATTACCGGTACTCTGGATACCATTACCGCTCATCCGCAACTGGATGAAATGAAGCCCCCGACACTCATAATTGTGGGCAGCGTAGTCACACTGCATAAGAAGCTGGACTGGTTTACTGCTTAACCCTTTGTTAATTTCAGGTTTTGTTCCATACTCTGTGTAATTGCCGGGCAGGTTGTACCGGCGGATTTTGACGCATTGCGCCCGGGCGCAAATGGATACGATCTGAAATGAATATCTCTCCGCTCCGGTGTTGGTTGTTTTGTTGTATGTTTGCCGCTACCGGCGCCATAGCAGAACAAACGGCTTTTAAAAAAAGTACTGCCGGCGGCCAGACAACGTACCAGTACAAGTGGCTTGATGCACAGGACAGAACCCAGTCTGTCAGTTTTGCGCTGGATAATAAAAAGCTGGCAGCGGGACCACGGGAACAGAAAAATTACCGTCCTGAGCTTGCCATGCGATATGTAACGGTAGAGCTGCTGAATGTGGCCCGTCAGTTCAACCCAAAAGACGCCAATATTCAAATCAGGCAACAGGGCGACAAAGTATCAATAAAGGTAAAATCCCGTAATAAGGAAAAATTGGCAGTCATTCAGGGCCAGTTGGCGCAAGCGAAGGAAAAAGCATTCAACGATTACCTTCACCAGCACTACTACACACGCTACCGCACATCATTTAATCAGGAAGCCATCAAGCCGGATCATGTAAGGTACATTAATGAGATGACCGGCACACTGATCCCGCTCTCACAGGCATTTTACGAGAAAGTGGATGCACAGGCGGATGCCAGAGAATATTTCAATATACTCCTCAGTTGGGTGCAAAGCATTCCCTACGACGCATTGGATAACCGGGCACAAAGTAACGGTTCAGGCTTTGCGCCACCCGCCCAGTTGCTGGCTGAAAACCGTGGTGACTGTGACAGCAAATCCGTATTAACCGCTTCCATCGCCAGAGCCTTTCTGCCGGACACTGCCATGGTACTGGTGTTATTGCCCGACCACGCCCTGCTGGGCATAGCACTTACACCACGCAAAGGTGAGAGAACCATACAAGCCGACGGCAAGACATACGTGTTGATTGAACCCACCGGCCCGGCGTTATACGAAGTGGGTGAAATTGCGCCAACCTCTGAATTTGCCGTAGCACAGAAAAAATATACGTTGGAAGAAATTCAGTAAAAAAGGCCGCGCAGAGGCGGCCTGAAAGGAATCATTCAGCTCAGAGTTCCTGCTCGGCAAACTCTGCCAGACGGGAACGTACCACCCCGTCCAGATTAATCGTGGCGCTGCCGGAGAAATTCTTGAACCTTTCTACCAGATAGGTCAGCCCCGATGTTACCGCTGACAGATAATTGCTATCTATCTGTGCCAGGTTACCCGAACAAATCAGCTTAGTGCCCTCCCCGCACCGGGTAATAATGGTTTTTAGTTGGGCAGCCGTCAGGTTTTGCGATTCATCCAGAATAACTATGGAGTTCTGGATGCTTCGCCCGCGCATAAAGTTTACTGACTTAAACTGGATGTTCGCTTTCTCCATGATGTAGTTCATCGAACTTTTCGCGTTTTCATCGTGCTTATGCAAGACTTCCAGCGAATCGGTAATGGCTGCCAGCCAGGGGGCCATCTTCTCTTCCTCGGTGCCCGGCAGGAAACCGATGGACTCGGCGATTTCCGGCGTAGAACGGGTAACGATAATTTTATCGTACATGTTCTTCTCTACCACCATTTCAAGGGCGGCAGCCAGCGCCAGCAACGTTTTACCGCTACCGGCAGGCCCGGTAAGAATAACCAGGTCAATATGCGGGTCCAGCAGCGAGTGCAGTGCCATAGCCTGGCCAATATTCTTAGGTGAAATCCCCCATGCATGACGGCTCATTAACCGCTCGTAACCTAAATCGAGCACTTCCAGCGTGTCAGAAGTCATATCCTCAACAATACCGGCGAACTGCTGCGTATCGTCCAGCAGGTATTCGTTGATGTAGGGATCTTCCATGACATTACGGGGGATCGTGTGGATGGTGTCTCTGCCTTCCGAGCGACTTTCTACCGATTTCACCTTTTCCCAGAAATTGCCTTCAAATTTATGGAATCCCTTCGACAAGTATTTAATGTCTGTGATGAGCTGGTCGGTACGGTAGTCTTCTACGTGAGCAAGCCCTGCGCCTTTTGCTTTCAGGCGCATGTTCAGATCTTTCGTCACCAGCACAACTTGCTGGGGTGCATAGGTTTTCTGGAGATGCAGCGCCACATTAATAATACGGTTGTCATTTTCGTTGCTGGTAAATATTTGCTGGGATTCAGCCATATTCAAATCAGCGAAAATAGACAGTGCACCAGTGGGTTTATTTTCTCCTGCACCCAGCCCTTCAAGGGATACGCCTGCCAGCATGTCTTCCGGGGTGGCGTCATGGAGTAAGTCTTCCATTGAGCGGATAGACACTCTGGCATCACGGGCAACGTCTTTTTTACTGTCTTTGATGTAATCGAGTTCTTCAAGAACGGTCATCGGAACGACAACGTCATTTTCTTTGAATGAGAGAAATGCAAGGGGTTCGTGTAGCAGAATATTCGTATCTAAAACGTAGATCTTTGTTTCTGTGGATTTTTTTCTTGGCATCCTTCGCTCCGTCAAGAGTAAAACCTCGCCCGCCTGATTACTGACGTGCAATCAAGAGTCCCGCGAAGGAGAAGATGCCTGTGTCGAACCGGACGCTCAACTCCATGTCGCGTCGACCTTCAAATTAACCATAATCCAGTTTTCCCGGCTTGGCTATTAATTTCTTTTCTGATTGCGCGGGCGGCAAACCCGAACCCGATTTCATCAGCAGTCCGCCAGCCTTCGGCTACACTTCTGTGAAACTTACCCGGTATGGTGCTTCACGGCTTTATTCGTACAGCGGTGTTCAGTACAATACCGGCCGCTAAAATAAAGGGTGGTAATATGAGTTCTGTAAATACGTTTTCAGCCGGTCAGCGCTGGTTGAGTAACACTGAGTCTGAATTAGGTTTAGGGGCTGTGCTCAGCGTCGATTTTCGTTCTGTTGAGATACTTTTTCCTGCAACCGGTGACAGCCGTATTTACACGAAGGACAACGCCCCTCTCACACGTCTAATCTTTACTGAAGGCGACGTAATTACCAGCAAAGAAGGCTGGACTTTACAAATACAAAAGGTAGAAGAAAGCAATGGTGTACTGATTTATCACGGATTGCGTGAGGACACCAAAGAAACGGCGCGACTGCCGGAAACCTTTCTCGACCACCACATCCGGCTGAACCAGCCGGAACAGCGTTTATTTAACTTTCAAACCGATACCCCTAAGTGGTTCGAACTGCGCCAGAAAGCTCTGGAACATCAGCATGCGTACCTGAAATCAGGCACGATTGGCTTGTCCGGTGCGCGGATTGAATTAATCCCTCACCAGTTACATATTGCCTCTGAAGTGGGCAACCGTCATGCACCAAGGGTATTGCTTGCCGATGAAGTGGGATTGGGTAAAACCATTGAAGCCGCACTGGTTATTCACCGCCAGTTAAAAACCGGCCGGGCACAGCGGGTACTCATTGTGGTACCGGACTCTCTGGTCCATCAGTGGCTGGTTGAAATGCTGCGCCGGGTAAATCTGGCCTTCGCCATTTTTGATGAAAGCCGTTGCGATGCGCTGGACGAATCGGGCACGAACCCGTTTGAGAACGACCAGCTGGTACTGTGCAGTATCAGTTTCTTAAAAGACAATCCTAAACGCCACCAGCAAGCGCTGGATGCAGGCTGGGATTTACTGGTTGTCGACGAAGCCCATCACCTGGCATGGTCCACGGATGCCCCCTCTGAAGAATATCAGCGCATTGAGGCTCTGGCAGAAATCACCGCCGGCGTTCTGCTGTTAACAGCTACCCCTGATCAGCTGGGACATGAGAGCCACTTTGCCCGACTGCGACTGTTAGATCCTGCCAGGTTCCATGATTACAATCACTTCCTCGAAGAAGAAAGTCAGTACAGTGCACTGGCAGAAGCAGTGTCACCGTTACTTACAGACGAGCCATTATCTGCAGACGCGAGAGAAAAACTCACGTCTCTCGCTCCTGAGATAACCGGCCGCTACAGCGATATGGATGAACCGGCTACGCGTAAAGCCATTCTTAGTCAGCTGATTGATACACACGGCACAGGCCGGTTGTTATTCCGTAACCGTCGCGCCGGTATTGAAGGCTTCCCGGTAAGAATGCTGAACAGCTATCCGTTGCCTCTGCCGGAAATGTACGACAGTGCCGTCTGCGGCGGTGAACTCTTCGACGCGTTATATCCGGAACGACAGAGCGCGCTGGTTAACAGCTGGACCGATAACGATCCCCGTGTTGACTGGTTGCTGGAATTTTTACCCTCTGTCCGCCCTGCCAAAGTACTGCTGATTTGTGCCGACAAACGCACCGCACAGCAACTGGGTGAAGTGATCAGAACCCGCAGCGGTATTCGCCAGAGTGTATTTCATGAAGGCATGAGTATTGTAGAGCGGGATAAAGCGGCTCACTATTTCTCCGACCCGGAAGAAGGGGCGCAGATTTTACTGTGTAGTGAAATTGGCAGCGAAGGCCGTAACTTCCAGTTTGCCCATCATCTGGTACTGTTTGATTTACCGCTTACACCGGACTTACTGGAACAGCGTATCGGTCGTCTGGACCGCATAGGTCAAACAAAAGATATTCAAATTCACGTGCCTTACATCAGTCAGTCTGCCCAGGAAGTGCTGTTGAAATGGTATCGTGATGGTTTAGGCGCATTCTCACATACCTGCCCCACAGGCTCAGGTGTATTCGAAGAAGTGCAGGCGCAATTAGTGGAAGCCTGTCTTGACCCTGAAAACGATGCGCTGGTTTCTGAACTGGTTACCACCAGTAAAGCCCTGAATGACACACTAAAAGCCAGACTGGATGCCGGCCGCGATCGTCTGCTGGAATTAAATGCGTCAGGGGAAGGTAAGGTAGACGGGCTGCTCGAAGAAATTGTTGAGCAGGATGCATCTGTTGAGCTGTCCCGCTTCATGGGCCGCCTGTTTGATGCCCTTGGCGTTAATCAGGAAGAAAAAGGTAACGACTGTTTCATTCTGACCCCCTCAGAATCGATGGTTAACCATCTTCCGGGACTGGATCCTGAAGGTATGACAGTCACCTACCGCCGCCGCATTGCCACCACGCTTGAGCATGTGCACTTTTTAAGCTGGGATCATCCGCTGGTCCACAATGCCATCGATATGGTGTTAACGGATGTACTGGGTAAAGCCAGTGTCGGGTTTATCGCTGATAAAGGTTTGCCGAAAGGGGCATTCTGGCTTGAGTCACTGTTTGTACTTCAGGCAAATGCAGATCGCCAGTTGCAACCGGGCCGCTTCCTGCCGGCAACACCGCTGCGCATTTGTACCGACGGACACGGTAAACCGGTAGATCTTGTCTTTGATGCCCCCCGTAAAGCCGGCAGAAAAATTGTTCAGCAACTGATTCAGGCATTGCAACAACCGCTGACACTGCACATTGAAAAAGCCACCGCAGCGGCTCAGCAACAAGCGAACCAAATTCAGCATGATGCCATTGAAACCATGCAGGCAACCCTTAGCGCAGAAGCCCGCCGCTTACGGGATTTACAAGCACAGAATCCGTCAATACGGGACAGTGAAATCGAATTTATTGAGACCCAGCTGACGGGCTTAACCGCCGCGCTGCAGTCTGCAACAGTTCAACTGGAAGGCCTGCGTATCGTGGTGAATAATCCGTGAGTATGCCCGCCGGTAAAAAGCCGTTTATTTACGATCCGCCCATGTCACCTTTTTTGTCGCTGGTGTATTACGACAATGACATTGTGGTGGCAAATAAACAAAGTGGCCTGCTAAGTGTGACGGGTATCCAGCCCGCACACAAAGATGCACTTATCAGCCGCGTGCAAAAAGTGCTGCCTTCTGCCACCGTGGTTCACCGGCTGGATATGGCAACCTCCGGCATTATGGTAATGGCACTTAATAAAGAGGCTCACCGCCGGCTCTCGAAGCAGTTTCAGGACAGGCTGACGAAAAAGCGTTACTACGCCAGGGTTGATGGCACTGTGGCGGATGATGAGGGAAGTATAACCCTGCCACTGATTGTGGACTGGCCAAACCGCCCCAAACAGAAAGTAGACTTTGAGAATGGTAAGCCCTCACTAACACATTACCGTGTTATCAAACGTCTTGACGGGGAAACTTGGGTTGAGCTGTTGCCGGTCACCGGCCGCTCTCATCAATTACGGGTGCACATGCTGTCACTAGGTCATCCCATTCTGGGTGACAGGTTATATGCTCATGATGAAGCCAGAGCGAAGGCTCCCCGCCTTCAGCTCCATGCCGAAACGCTGATCCTGCAACATCCTTCTTCGGGAGAATGGAAACGGTTTACCAGCGATGTGCCATTCATGGACTATCAACCTGACACGCTGCCACTTCCGGGTTCAGACGACATCAACCCGGATTAAGTTTTGCTTCGCACTGCCGATAACCTGTTTAGCCAGATTTGTTAACCGGAGTCGCAGTGTTCCGCTCTATAGTGTGTTTTCTTTTATTGCTGACCGGCAGTACACGGGCCGGCATACTTGCAGACGATATTCGTCAGCAGTATTTGCCGTCTGAGTACGAAACCGTACTCGCCGGTGAAGAAGACATTCCGGTTTTCTCCGCGCAGCCCACCACTACCCTCAGTCGCGGTGTGGCGATTATTTTTATGGATACGGGCTACCAGGGCCTGACCTTACAAAATGCGCAACAACTGGCTGCCAGACTTAATCAATGGGGCTGGCACACCCGCATCGTTCCGTCTCCGGTAAGTTTAAATCCGTTGGCAACACCCCCTGTCGCAGAAACAGCTCCCCCTGCGGACGGCACCGGAAGTGATGAGTTGCAAAGCGACAGTGATACGCTGAGTGCACTGATGCATCCCCGTGCCTGGGCGGGTTCACCGGTAGCCGATGCCGGTACCAGTCAGACGATGATGGCGTTGATAGCCGGTGCAGTCTTTCGCAGTGTGGATGATGTACCCGGGTTCAGACTGGTGATCAGTCAGGGAATGGGCGCAGCGCAATTTCTCTCCCTGGCCGTTACCGATAATGTGCCCCCGCCCGATGGGCTGGTGGTGATAAGCCCCTACTGGCCCCAAAGTGGCCTTCAGCAAAATATATCAGAGCAACTTGCCAGTACATTATTTCCGGTACTTGATTTACAGTTGCCGGGTTCGACTCCCTGGACTGCCGGAGCCCCTGCTATCCGCCGGACAGACGCCACGAAAGCGCTAAAACTTCACTACCGGCAGAAGCAATTAGGTGCATCAGTAAATCTCGCCAGCACGTTCGGAAACTCGGCGTTCAGTAACAGCCTCAGCAAAGAAATTTATGGCTGGGTAAATTACCTCGGCTGGTAAAGCGCTTCAAAGCGGAAGTCAATGGTGATTTTTTACAAGGAAATCAAAAGCCTGTTTACTTTTGTTTACAAATCACACAAAATACCCTGTTAACGACTATACTAACTAATCATTTGGGTATCAGGCAGCGCCGACTATGCTTTTGTCATTTGTTGATACCAAGGCCGCGCAGCTATGCTTTTATCTTCGCGGTTTTTGGCAAGACGAAATCCCACATTCTGAGGTAGAAATATTCTTCTGGGACACTATGGAAGAATGGAGCCTGGTTCATTACGACCTCGATCAACCATACACTCAAAGAGAACGTGTATTCTGGCATGTACTGCATCAACTTCACTTCTGGTCTGAAGAAAAACTCAAGTACGACCCCTTTCTGGTGGAAGAACTGACCACCTGCACCGCTTTTCTGGAAGGCAAAGGTGCCTGTCCTCTCGACTGCGTAGGCATCCGTCCCTGAACGACCTTTCACAATTGCTAACGGCGGTTGTGTTTCCTCCCGTTACATGATCAAATACTCTTTTGGTTACTGACCGGTAAGTTTTCTTATGCGTTTTATCCAGTCCTTTGCTGACCGGCGACTTTTCAGTATTTTTGTGTTCGGTATTGCCAGCGGATTTCCCTGGGTCATGATCAGTTCTGTTATGACAGCCTGGTTAAAAGATGAAGGTTTATCCCGTACAGATATCAGCTTATTCGGCAGTATTTTTGCGGTTTATGCGATAAATTTTCTCTGGTCCCCCCTTCTGGATCGTATCCGTCTGCCCTGGCTAGATCAGCGCAAAGGCTGGATTTTTCTGATGCAGGGAATCATCGTAGCCTGCTGTGTAATGATGAGTATGCTGAACGCCACTCACTCATTATTCTACGTTGCCCTTTTTGGTCTCAGTATCGCTCTGTGTTCCGCTACTCAGGATATCGCGATTGATGCCTACCGGATCGATATTATTAACGATGATGAAAGAGAGAAACTGGCTGCAGGATCATCTATGGCTACCGCCGGTTGGTGGACCGGTTACGGCGGTCTGGGTGCACTGCCTTTCTTCATTGCCGACTGGACAGGCTGGGCCTGGAATGACATCTATTTGTTGATGGCCGGCGTAATGGGCACCATTATGATATTCACCCTGTTTGCACAGGAGCCGGTTACAGACCGTGCAGCACAGCTCAAAGCTGCAACAGAATATTACCAGAAAGCCCTGGGCGCTGATCCGCAAAGTGCAGGCTTTGTGCAAAAAGCCGGCGCGTGGTTTTTTGTTACTCTGGCAGAACCATTCCGCGAATTTTTTACCCGTAACGGAACAAGGCTGGCATTATCACTATTACTCTTCATCTTCCTGTTTAAAATCGGTGAAGCCTTTCTGGGACGCATGAGTCTTCAGTTCTATATTGAGCTGGGATTCAGTAAAAGTGAAATTGGCGGTTATTCCAAACTACTGAACTGGTGGGTGACCATATTGTTTTCCGTCATAGGCGGTATGGTAACCATCCGCTACGGCATTTATCGCGGGTTGTTTATTGCCGGTATTGCCATGGCAGCCAGCAATCTGATGTTTTCACTGATGGCCCGGGTGGGGCCGGATAAAACCTTATTTGCTCTGACGATTATCGTCGACGGTTTCACAGCCGCCTGGAGTACCGTTGCCATGGTCGCGTTCATCTCGCTGATGTGTAACCGCACCTTTTCAGCCTCCCAGTACGCATTAATGGCGTCGTTAAGTGTGGCAGGGAAAAACCTGCTGGCATCAGGCAGTGGTTACATAGTGGATAAGCTGGACGGCGACTGGTCGACCTTTTTCATCATTACCGCCTTGATGGTAATACCCAGTTTATTGTTTTTGCGGGCGATAAAACCCCACATTATGAAAGCAGAACAGCAGGCACAATAATGCCGGGTTTCTGGTAATTTGAAAATTAACAACTACGCTTTATAAACATCAACACGTACCTTCGTTCATGCTGACCATTGAAGATTTAAAAGGGAAAATCAGGCGAACTTATCTTGTTGCACTAAGTGCCATTGCACTGTTACTCACAGTGTACTTTGCATGGACTCAGCAGTATCTCGTTTCGACCCAAATACAACCTCAGATAATTAATATTGCAGGAAAGCAGCGCATGTTGTCTCAGCGCATTGCATTTCTGCAGAACCTGCTTGTGTCTGAAGATGACCGCGCCCGCAGAGTATCACTGAAGTCGGAGCTCGTTGACCGGACACGGGATTTTGCCAGAAGCCATGAAGTACTGGTTGCCAGACAATCTCTGAACGGCTTGTTCACCCCCTTATCCGGTGCCCTGGAAAAACTTTATTTTTCGAAAGAAAGTGATCTTGACTCCCACGCCCTTGAATATGCTGACAGGGCTCTGGAACTTGCAAGTATGCCGGATTCTGCTCTGACCTCTGCGTCTCCGGTAAGCCTCTCTGAAGCCACCGAGCTATTGGAAGACCTCGACCATGCAGTACTGCTTTTTGAACAGCAACTCACTGGTGAGCTGAGATTTAACCAGTGGATGTTGCTGGGAATCTGGTTCATCACTCTGGGCTTATCTTTGCTCACTGTGCTGTTGCTCTTCAGACCCTTAAAAAATCTGGTGCTGGAGCAATTTAATCTGGTTCAGGAAGCGAAGCGGGATGTGGAATTCGAACGTGAACAAACGGCTAAAGTGGTAACTACGAAGGAAGAGTTTCTGGCCAGTATGAGTCATGAATTCCGTTCGCCGATTTCAGCCATTATCGGGGCGTTGGAGCTCATACCAAACATGCAATCCAAACAGGGTCAGTTGATTCAGAAAGCAGAACAAAGCTGCTATCGCCTGCTTATGCTGACAAGCAACCTGGTGGATAGCATGCAGTCGAAACAAATTGATGAGGTGTTTGTAAACGAAGATTTTGACCTCATCCGGTTACTGGACGATGCGCTCAGCCAGTTTGCTTACAATTGCCAGCAAAAAAACCTGCATTATCAGGTAAAGAACGAGAGTACTCTGCCCCACTATGTGAACGGAAACTCATCCAGTCTGATTAAAGCACTCAAAAATATTCTGGATAATGCGGTTAAATTCACTCCTGAAGGCTCAGTATCAGTATACAACCGCATGTCTGTCAGTGACGGAAAGCTGTTGTTGACGATTCGTGTGGTTGATACCGGCATCGGTATCCCCGAAAGCGACCTGCATAATATATTTCAGCGCTTCTACAAGGCTCACGGCAATTCAAGATTATACAGCGGAGCAGGCGTCGGATTATATGCATCCCGCACTTTGGTGGAACAGGCGGGCGGCACTATCACGGTTACCAGCGCACTTCATAACGGGTCGGAGTTTACGTTGAATGTTCCGCTCAACGCAGCCAAAGGAGATACCCGCGAGGCGAAAAAGCCTGTATCGTCCTCAAAATTTGCTGTTGTTGATGATCAGGAAATCACCCGCATTCACTTATCTCACATGATTGAGAGTGAAGGCTATCACGTTGACACCTATCTCTCGGGCGCAGATCTACTGGCCAATCAGGATAAACTGAAAACCTATGACGGCATCATCACCGACTATTACATGCCAGGCATTAATGGCGCTGAATTAGCCAATTATCTGCAAGCTATGCTGGGTGAGCGGATGCCACCGGTCATTATGGTTTCGGCTGCGCCGCAAATTGCCAATATCATTGCCAACTCCAACATTCCGGCCTGGCAGGTGTTTGTTAAACCCATCGACAGGAACCGTTTTATCGACTCCATTCACCATCTGAGTCTCAATAAAGGCAAATCTTTCAGTCAGTCAGACAAAGTCAATGTGCTTATCGTCGAGGACGAGCCTATTAATGCTGAGATCCTGAGGGATATGGTGGAAAACCTTGGCTATGACGTTACCCTTGCAGAGGACGGTGAGAGCGCACTGTCGAGAGCCGGCGAGGAAGAGTTCAGTATTATTTTACTGGATCTCAATTTGCCGGATATGAGCGGCTTTGAAGTAGCAACAATACTCAAAGAACGTGGCTGCAAATCCCATCTGGTGGCCGTTACGGCCAGTGCTTATGAAAGCGATAAACAACGCTCAATGGAAGTAGGTATGCGTTACCATCTGGTAAAACCGGTAGCCTATCAGGAACTGAAAAATACCATGAAGCTGCTGCTGGCGGTGTCTTAACCCTGCAGCTGCCCTATTTGCTTTTCGTTTTCGTGGTGCCATACAGATACCCGGTTACGGCCACTATTCTTAGATATATATAACGCCTGGTCGGCTTCTTCCAGCCATGCCATAGAAGAATTGACCGGTTTGCGGAATTCACTGAGGCCGATACTGACTGTGAAGCGGATTTGATGTCCTTCATGATCAATCACCATGGCTTCCGCCAGTCGGCGGATGCGCTCAGCAACCTTAAGCGCGTTTGTTGCCGTTGAATCCACCAGGATCACCGCAAACTCCTCTCCGCCGTAACGACCGGCCAGATCGGTTTCACGGATGCTTTTTTGGATAACTCTGGCCAACGTTTTTATCACCAGATCACCGGCCTGATGCCCGTAGGTATCATTGATCTTTTTGAAGTGGTCAATATCCAGCATACAGGCAGTCGATACAGTTTCACGGCGCTGAGACAACTTAAACAGACTGTCAAACCGCTCCTGCCAGTAGCGACGGTTGAATAAGCCGGTCAACCCGTCCACTCTGCTCATATGCTGTAATTCGTCATTAAGACGCTCTACCCGAAGCTTACTCAATGCCTGATCGGTTACGTCATACACCAGCATACACAGCTTGTTTACCGTACCATCCGGTGAAGAAAGGGGAAACATGGTCACATTCTGGAACATGTAAAGGGCATCAGATGTAATAGGCCGGTTAGTGCTAAAGCGGAACAGATACGGACGCTGCTCCCAGATGATAAAAACAGGGGTCTTCAGATTGAAAACCGGGTCCGCCTTACTTCTCAGCCACTGTTCATCTATCTCATCAAACAAAGAAAAAAGCTTCTTACCGCTAACCTGGCCCGGCCGCAGACCGGCATGGTTCTCCATGAACTGATTCCACACTTCGATGGTGAAATCTTTGTCCATTACTACTATGCCTACCTCAACAGAGCTCAGAAGATCCTGTTGCCAGTGCATACTAATCAGTTCATCAGAAATCATGCTACATATTCCTCATCGACCAGGCGAGAATATATCTTAGCCATCGATTGCTCCGGAAACAGTAACAACAGATCAAAACGGATATCCCGGCTTTTGATGGCATAGGCAATTTCAATCGCCATGACTTTCCCCCAGCGACTCGCATTATTGTTCAACATGGTCTCAAATCCGCTGTGCTGTCCCAGTAATATAGGATGGCTGTGACTGAAAGTTACATTCAGTTGGGCTGATAATGCGTTAAGACAGGCACCGGTAAGAATATTGGATACGTCCATTAACGCTTCGAGTTGCTGATCTTCTGTGGCGACCTGGTCGTTGTAATTCAGCAGCCGGATAATATTTTCCATTTTGGTGTCACTGAAAATCACCAGTGCTTCACCCTTAATGCCCGCGCTGGTAAAACCTTTGGAAACGGCTGAAACCCGCTGATTCTGGTGTGCTTCAGCCAGCGCCATATGCAGTTCTGTGGCTTCAATGACGTTAACATTGGGAATAGGCAAATCGATAAATTCACCGAGCAACCGGGCAAGGCTCTCACCGGCCTGTCCCATGGCAACATTGACCAGTTCGCGGTAGGCATCCAGTTGCTCATCTGCGGTATTTTTTTGCGTGCCGGCCAGTTGCAACGTACGGTTCTGCGCACTGCTGTCACCACTGTAAATACCATACTGACGCAATAACGCGGTGAGTTTAAGGTTATCCATCGGCTTGCGGATAAAATCCAGCGCGCCCAAAGCTACCATGCGTTCCCGCGCTTCAGGCTGTACATCACCGGATACGACAATCACCAGACAGGGTAAATCCTGTTCGCGGATGGCTTTCATGGTTTCATAGCCATCCATCACCGGCATGTTTAAATCGAGGAACATCACATCGGCTTTACCTGCACGGATTGCCTCAAGGGCTTCCTGACCGTTACCGGCAAACGAAATACTCACATCCCAGCCATCAGGGATGGAACGGGCCATTTGTTTGCGTGCGAAGCCTGAGTCATCGCAAATCAGTACCGGAGTGGTCATTTCTGTCCCTTAAATAGCAACAGGCGCTTTAATGTGCGGATGAGCCTGGTAATTTACCAGTTCAAAATCATCAAACGTAAAACCGAACAAGTCTTTCACTGCCGGGTTTATGTTCATTTGCGGCGACGGAAACGGCTCTCTGGCTAACTGGATCTCAGTTTGTTCCAGATGGTTGGAGTACAGATGAGCATCACCCAGAGTATGAATAAATTCACCGGGTTCCAGTTCGCATACCTGCGCCACCATGAGAGTCAGTAACGCATAGCTGGCAATATTGAAGGGCACACCCAGGAACACATCACCGCTGCGCTGATATAACTGACAGGACAATTTACCGTTCAGCACATAAAACTGAAACATGGTATGACACGGCGGCAAAGCCTGCCTACCGTTGGCTGCATTTTCTTTGGGCGAAACAGACGTATCAGGTAATACGGCAGGATTCCATGCACTGACAATCAACCGGCGGGAATCGGGATTACTTTTGATTTGCTCTACTACGTCTTTAATCTGATCGATTGTGGTGCCGTCTCCGGCATCCCAGCTGCGCCACTGATGACCATAAACCGGTCCCAGCTCGCCCTCATCAGTTGCCCATTCATCCCAGATTGAAACACCGTTTTCCTTGAGATAACGAATGTTGGTTTCACCTTTAAGAAACCATAACAACTCATGAATGATAGACTTCAAATGACACTTTTTGGTTGTGACCAGCGGAAACCCTTTTGCAAGGTCGAAACGCATCTGATAGCCAAATACGCTTATCGTGCCGGTACCCGTACGGTCTTCTTTTTTTACGCCATGCTCTTTCACATGACGCATCAGTTTGAGGTATTCTTTCATACTTGCTTTTTCTTATGATTGTTCTGATTTTTGTACCGGCGTTTTACGCATGTAAGCCCATACCATCAGGCCGGCGCCGAGCAGGATCATGGGAACACAGAGTAGTTGCCCCTGGCTCAGACCCACGGAATACAAGCCGATGTGCTGATCCGGTTCACGGAAGTACTCAACGATGAAGCGGAAACAGCCGTAACCGAGCAGGAATAAACCGCCTACCGCCCCTGTAGGACGCGGCTTCGCAGAAAACAGCCAGAGAATGGTAAACAGTAACACACCTTCAAGCGCGAACTCATATAATTGAGACGGGTGACGGGGCTGCTCTCCCGCGCCCGGAAAAATAATCGCCCAGGGAACGTCGGCAGGACGCCCCCATAATTCGGCATTCAGGAAGTTACCTATTCTGCCTGCTCCAAGGCCAATGGGGACAAGCGGCGCAACAAAATCTCCGATTTGCAGGAATGTGGCGTTCATTCTCTTTGCCTGCCATGCCAGTGCAACCAGTACCCCCAGAAGCCCGCCATGGAAAGACATACCACCGGTCCATATTCTGAAAAGATAAGTAGGATCTTCCAGGAACATACCGAACTGATAAAACAGTACATAGCCGATACGACCACCTAAAATCACCCCCACAAATCCCCAGAACAGCAGGTCGCTCAACTGGTCACGGGTCCAGTTAGTTTGTGACAGGCGTTTTTGCGCCAGCATATAAGCAGCCACAAAACCCACAAGGTACATCATACCGTACCAGCGCACACTCAACGGGCCGATACTAAATATGACCGGGTCTATGTTGGGAAAGACCAGATAACTACTTTCTGCCATGGTTTATTCTATTCCTACAATCATTCTTATACTTACCAGCACCAGCAGGCAGGCGAGCATTTTCTTCAATAAAACAGTGTTCATCCGCTGACCCAGACGGGCGCCGATATTGGCGGTAAATACCGAGGTACACACAATACCTAAAGTTGCCGGCCAATACACGTAACCTATCGAGTTTTGCGGAAGTCCATCGACGGATGAACCGGTAAGTATAAAGCTGGCGGTACCAAACAGTGCGACGACCAGTCCGCTGAATGCTGCGCAGCCGATTGCCTGCCTTACATTCACCTGAAACCACACCAATGCCGGTACCAGCAGAGCGCCACCGCCAATGCCCATTAATGCACTGACACAACCGGTTCCCGCGCCCACAGAAACCAGTGCGGGTTTACCGGCTTTATGAGAAGAAGCCTGTCTGCGGCCAAATACCATCTGTGCAGCCACTGCTATTACCAGCACAGCAAAAATATTTTTCAATGTATGTCCCGATATGGCACTGGCAACGTGAGCACCGGCTATGGCTCCGAAGGCAATACCAATACTGCTCCAGATAACAATATGACGGTCGAGATTACCCAGTTTGTGATGGGCCAGCGCGGAGGATAAACCGGTAAAAATAATGGTCGATAACGAGGTGGCAACAGCCATAGGCATGACGGTATCGGTATTTACGCCAAGGAAGTGTACCAGCAGGTAGGAAAGACAGGGAACGATAATAAGACCGCCGCCGATGCCAAGCATCCCGGCGAGCAGGCCAACAACCAGGCCTAAGGCCATACAGCAAAAGAAAAGTATTAAAAAAGGGTCCATGCGGCGCATCCGGATTGACGAGGCGCGTAGCGTATCACAGAACCATGACGATTTGTGTTTCTTGATACCGGCTGCAACTATTCTCCCAGATCTGTCACTGCAGCTACCAGCTCCTGTAAACTCCTAGGAGCCTGCCCGTACCAGACCACCCAGCCCGCGCTGTTCCAGATATTGATTGATATAAACAAACACTTCTTCATGAGTACTTGCCGTCAGGGTTTTGATGAGTAGCTGTTTAGACTCTTCCAGCGATACATTGCGTACCACCCAGTTTATCTTGCGCAGGTTGTAGGCATTCATACTTAATTTGCGGTAACCCATTCCCATAAGCAGAATGGCACCGCCCGGTTCACCGGCAATCTCTCCGCAAACAGTAACCGGTACCTGATTGGCATCCGCCTGCTTAACGATATCATACAGAGCACTGAGCACCGCCGGGTGATAACTGTTATACAAACTGGCCACACGGGTATTGTTTCTGTCCACCGCCAGCAAATATTGCGTTAAGTCATTACTACCGACAGAGAAGAAATCTACCTGTCTGGCCAGCTGTGGCAACTGATAAAGTACCGAAGGCACCTCCAGCATAATACCCAGCTTCGGACGCTCAAGCAGTACATCCATGTCTTTGACTTCATCACTGATTTCAAAGAAAGCCTGATCGATAAGACGTCTTGCCTCCTGAACTTCCGCGACAGAGGAGATCATTGGCAGCATGATTTGCAGATTCGTTAAACCAATACTGGCCCGCAACATTGCCCGCACCTGTACCAGGAAAATCTCCGGATGGTCCAGCGTCAGTCTGATCCCCCGCCAGCCAAGAAACGGATTTTCTTCGTTAATCGGAAAGTAAGGCAAAGGTTTATCACCGCCAACATCCAGCGTACGCATGGTGATTGGCTGTTCCGGTGAAGCCATCAGGATTTGCCGGTACAGCTCTACCTGCTCCTGCTCAGACGGAAAACGCTCTCTGAGCATGAACGGAATTTCGGTACGGTAAAGGCCAATGCCGTCTGCATTAGCAAATTGCGTCGCTTCAATCTCCGCCGATAAACCCGCGTTCACGTAAAGCGCAATACGACAGCCATCCTGCGTTTTACATATCTGCCCTGCTTCAGCATCAATACGCTCAGACAGGGTCGCTTCTTCAGCAATCAGCTGGGTAAATTCATTACGGATGGTTTTTTCCGGCGAAATAATCACTTCGCCACCATAGCCGTCAAGCAGGATTTCTTTACCGTTCAGCAGTGCCGGGGAGACGTTCTGGCATCCCATAACCGCAGGAACACCCATGGCTCTGGCGAGTATTGCAGCGTGGGAGTTATTCGACCCGCGGATAGAAATGATGCCTTTAAGGTGAGCTCGCGGAAACTCTGCCAGCATAGAGGCGCTGACTTCTTCAGCAACCAGAATGCTGTCGCCTTTCACCTCGTTATTTACCGGCGTCTTGCCTTTGTTGTCGTACAGAATATTCAGCAGGATCCGGTTCGACAGGTCGACAATATCAATTGCCCGCTCCTGCATGTAGGGATCTTCCATATTCTGGAACTTAGCGGCGTAGTCTTCCACCACCATTTTCAGCGATGAGGCTGCATCCCACCCTTCACGAATTTTCGCTTCGACTTCGCGTCCCAGACTGTTGGCGTCAAGCAAATGATGATAAAGCTGAAAAATGGACTTTACGTCATCGGGAATTGCTTCATCCAGACGACCTGATAAATCATCAACGTGCTTACGGGTAAGTTCTACACCTCGCCGGTACAGACGGATTTCCAGATCTTTATCAGTACAGCGTTTTACCACCCAGTTACGGAGGGAAATTGAACTGTCTGTGGAATAACCGGTACCCACAGCCAGGCCGGGAGAGCCGGCAATGCCGCGCACATTTTTTTGTCTCGGAACAGATTCCACTGCCGCATTCGGCGTAAGTGCACCGCGGATGTCCGCATTGGTGATTTCCAGCGCAAGTTGGGTGGCCAGTGTGACGAGAAACGCTTCTTCGTCTTCGCCGAAACGGCGCATGGCTTTTTGTTGCATGGTGATCACGCCCAGCACTTTGCGCTGATGAATGATCGGCGTACCAAGGAAAGCGTTGTAGTTTTCTTCTTTTACTTCGGGATAATGCTTAAAGCGGGGATGTTGATGCGCATTTTCGATATTCAGCGGCTCTTCACGCTGTCCCACCAGACCAATCAAGCCTTCGGAGAATCCGATGCGGACCAGTTCCACCGCATCAGGGTGCAGACCATCTGTGGCTTTAAGCACGAAATCCTGCTTTTCATAATCAGCAAGATAAATAGAGCAGGAGTCCACCTGCATTGTATGCTTAACCCGGGACGCAAGACGAAACAAAGCCTGATCCAAATCCGGGATCTGGTTCATTTCCTGTACGATGCGTTTTAACGTGGTGAGTATATTCCCGGTTCCAGCCACGAAGATGCTCTCCTGTTTAACCGCTACGCCGGCGCTTGCGGTTACGTTTGTTGGGTTTCCCCGGCGGATTGTTTTGCACGCGCTGACCCGCGGGCATTGCAACACCGGCAAATTCTTTCATCACCTTACGGTATACATCCCGTTTGAAAGACACGACATTTCGGATGGGATACCAATAACTCACCCAGCGCCAGTCATCAAATTCAGGATGACCACTTTTGAGCACATTGACATCTTTTTCCTGGCAATCTAACTGAAGCAGAAACCACTTCTGTTTTTGCCCGATACATACCGGAGAACTGCCCTGGCGAATTAATCGCTTTGGCAATTTGTATCGCAACCAGTTGCGGGTAACACCTAAAACAGTAACGTCTTTTTGCGTTAACCCTACTTCTTCGTGCAACTCCCTGTACATAGCTTGTTCTGCAGTTTCCCCTTCATCAATTCCGCCTTGTGGAAACTGCCATGAATGCTGACCATAACGCCTTGCCCAAAACACCTGACCCATTTTGTTGCAAATCACTATGCCCACATTCGCACGGAATCCGTCGGCATCTATCACATAGACTCCCGGGCACGATAAACTTTTCTATTTCTGCATTCTTCCATAAACTATAGCCCTTTCAAAGCATTAATCCTAATTCAACAAATATTACCCGGAGAGTCTCTTGCAGCCACCCGATACCGCCCCCGCTACACCGGAAGAGTTACTGGCACGCAGCTACCGGATTGCCGGCTTGTCACTGGGCGAACTGGCAGAGCTGGCGCACGTGGCCATTCCGGAAAATCTGCAACGGCACAAGGGCTGGCCGGGTATGCTGATAGAAAAATGGCTGGGAGCCACAGCCGGCTCAAAACCTCAACAGGACTTCCCGGAACTAGGTGTAGAGCTGAAAACGATTCCTATTGACGGGAATTTTACTCCGCTGGAAACCACGTATGTTTGTTACGCGCCGCTGATAAGTAAACCCGGTACTACCTGGCAAACGTCTAATGTGCGCAATAAGCTTCAGCAGGTTTTATGGGTGCCGCTGGAAGGTGACCGCGCCATCCCCCTCGCACAGCGACGTGTTGCCACGGCATTTTTCTGGCAACCGGATGCCCGGGAAGACGCAATCTTGCAAAAGGACTGGGAAGAACTCACAGAAATGATTGTGCTGGGGGAAGTAGAAAAAATCACTGCGCGTCTTGGTCAGGCACTGCACATCCGTCCTAAAGCAGCCAGTGGCAATGTGCTGACAGATGCCTTTGATGCTGACGGACAGAAAATAAAAACCCGCCCCAGAGGATTTTACTTACGTACCTCGTTTACCGGCGCAGTATTGCACCGCCACTTCACCTGACATCAGCCTTTTCAGGCGTCAGGTGATAACGCGCAACAGACTACCTTTGCTTACGCATGTGGTTCATCATTACACCGCTCAGAAACTGTTCTGAATGCACACCAAGACGTTTCGCCTGCGCCGCCAGTGAGTCATCGCTACCGAGAAGCTCATTTTTGGCATAGGTCAGACGGTACTGGTAAACAAAGCTTCTGAAATCTCTTTTTTCCAGTAACCTCAGCGCAATCACCAGGGTAGTGGGATCCACATGGCACTGACCGGCAAAGGCTTTGAGCTGCAAGCCGGGGGATTTAAACGCTTCTGTATCCGTCATTGTCTGCTCAGCCTTAACCAGCGCCTCCCGCATGATGCACTGTTCGGCTTTTAAATCGTCAAGGCGGTGATAATCCAGCGGCGACGGAGACGTGTGTTGCGGACGAATAACAGCAATAAACGTTTGCAATAAGGCGATAGCAAACAGCAGGTTAAACAATGACTGCCAGAAGTGAATATCGAAAAAACCGAATGCACCGGCTGTGACCAGCAAAATACAGCAGAATGCCAGACCAACAGTAACTCCCATAGCACCGCCGAGCCACTGCACACGAAATTCCCGCACATCAGCCACCTGAGATGACAGGTAACGGTGGTAATTCTGTATCAGTTCGGTGATCAGGATCCCAAGTACCAGAATACCGAACCCGGTGACCATATAAACCAGATAGATATGCCAGTTGTCCAGCGGATGACCTGTGGGAGAAGAGACCAGCCACTGCGCTTTTTCATCAGCGCTGACAAACAGTAAGGGGATTTCTGCCAGCAGCGCCAGGGCGACCGGCAGCCACAGTAACAATTTAGAAGGTCTGGCATTATCAATAACCAGCAGTTTTACACTACGGTACAGTAAGGTTAGTGAGAGCAACGGGGTAAATACAGTAAGCACCGACAGTCCGGCGGCATCCTGTCCGAAGGCACGCAACCATTCATCAGTGAGAATGAACGGCCACACTATCATGGCTGCCAGCACCCATGGCGCACCGGAAACACGGTGCTTTTCCCTGAAGAACTGAACCAGTATCACCAGGTAGAGCAAAACCAGCACGAAAAGGGTGTAGCGATGCAACATATTGTATTTCTACCTCACTTCCTTCAAGAAACGTTGTGCGACCAGACGGCCTGCTTACCAGTATACGTCGCCCTGCATACCGGCTTGTCTGGTTCTCTCCATGACATGCATCAAATTAGCAATCTTATCATCCACCCAAGTGAATACATCTGACAGTTCGTCCAGCTCAGATTCAGTAGCAAGGGCCCGCAGCATCATTAACGCTTTTAATTCGTCAATTCCGGTAAGAATATCTAACCATGGCGCGCGGAAATGATGCCGTTCTTCATCAAATAAATCAGCCAGCAGAAAACCGTTCCATAAGGTTTGTCTCAGCAGCACACCAATGGCCAGATAATTTTCAGGTGTCATTGTTCTGCTGCCCGGCATGGTTTGTTGTACCGTTTGCCAGCCCTGAGATAACCACCCCTGCGCATGTTCCATTACCGGCAGGCTGTATGCAGTTGAATGCTGGCGCCAGGGTTTTTCCTGCAATAACTGAGCAACTAGTACTTTTAACGTATTAGTTTGTTTACTGTACAGTATTTCATCAGGTGTGTGTGCATGAATTAACCCAGCTTTTCTGCCCTGCAAATAACTGGTCAGTGCCGGATAACGACTCAGACACTTATTAAAAAGACTCTTTTTCGACAACAGATAGCGAAGGCTCTGCAGATCATCCTGCCATAACCAGACCTGCATATACTTCATCAGCAACTGATGCACTGACAATAATTGCGGGCACTGCAGAACAGGCAAATACAGAGATACGGTCTGCAACAACAGGCGTGCACTTTTAACGATTTCGCCGAGCATCTTCACAGAACCGGTTTCGAAATACAGATGCTCGTGTTTTTGCCAGTGAGACAACGCTTGCTGCACTGCCCGGCAGAAAGCCTCTTCAGTTGTTGTACCCTGCTCCAGCTTTAAATAAGGCTGCATTTGAGAAATAACCGGCGACAGCCCGTTAAGCAACTGGTAGCCCTGTGCAGCTTTAGACACATCGCTCAGGCGCACAGATGTGTTTTCTGTGATCAACTTTGCCAGTGTAAACAGATGAGAGACTTCGCCCTGTTTCAGCTCCAGCTCAATCTCGTGGATGGGAGAGCTGTTCTTACCCGTACTGGCTTCACCTTCGTCGATCACGACTTCTACACATGCGCCGTCCCATTCAACATCGAACGCGGTTCTTACGAAATGGGTACTGAACTGGCGCTGCAAGTTGTCGTTTACCTGCTCAATCAGCCAGCCTTCCGGCCAGACATCCCCGGGAAACAGGCGCAAGTCCGGCTCAGCACCGTCAAGGGCCACATTGTACTCGGCACGCTCATGCAAACCGCCGCTGACCTTGCCATGGGTTTTCATGGTCTGTTCAAAACGGCCATTGTTACCACGGACGCGGAAGCCCATCTTTTCCTGCTGGAAAAGGTGGTCTGCGGTATCGTAATAATCGTTCTGCAAGCGCATTTCCGGCTCACGGGAAATGCTGAAACCAGCCTGCTCAAAGGCAGGCAGCACTTTTTCGACAAATGCAGGTAAAGCATTGTCGCGGGTAACAAATTTTATTTCTATTTCCGACATAGAGAAAAGGCAGGTCGGTAAGTGTCAGTATTCCGACACAATACCTTCGTATAATATTTTTCGCAACGGATGATCACCTTACAAATGTGCAAACGTAGTGAACTGTCAGCCGGGTTGCCGGTCCAATGTGGCGGGTACGCTTGCCTTTCAGGTTTGCAGCCAATAACATCACACAGTTTCTTAAAACAACTACGGACGCACTATGTTACGAAAATGGCTGACCATCGCATTAATTGGTCTTTCAATCCAGGTTTTCGCACAGGAGGATTCCATTGAAGAATCTCTGCAGCTGGAAGCTTCTTCTTCTAATTATATCCGCGACGATCTTTTCGTATTTCTTCATACGGGTGCGGGCCGGAACTACCGGATTTTAGGCTCTGTGGCCGCCGGAACGCCCATTACTGTACTGGACAGAAATAACGAGACAGAGTTTACGCAGATAAAAGATAATGAAGGCCGCACTGGCTGGGTAGAAACCCGTTTTATCAGTAATGAAATGTCTTATGCCGAGAAAATTCCGTTGCTGACTCAGCGTCTGGCCGACAGCGAAGCCGGCGTACAGGGTTTACAGTCAGAGAATGAAAGGCTGAAACAGCAACTGAACGCGACCCGTCAGGAACTGAAACAACTTCAGGACGAAACCGGCGATCAGACAACTCAGATTACCCGTCTTACCAATAAGCTGGAACAGCAGAGTAAAGATGAAATGATCAAGTGGTTTACCTGGGGCGGTATTGTTGCCGGTGGTGGCGTACTGCTTGGCGTAATCCTTACCTTCCTGCCGAAGAAGCGCCGTCGTAACGACGAATGGATGTAAGCCGGACAAAACCAGCAACGCCATTTTATTTAAGATTAAAAAAACCGGTTCCGTTTTTTTAACGGGACCGGTTTTTTGTGGTGTTTACGACAGACCTTAAGGACTTACTCGTCGTCTTCCACCAGCGTCATCAGCGAAGTATTACCGCCGGATGCGGTGGTATCAATACTGATGGTTTTCTCAGTAAGCAAACGTTGGATCAGGTTATCGTTATATTCTGCGGTAATTACCGGCAGAATAGCGCCCTTGCGGGAAGATAACATGGCCGCAATCTGAGCAGTACGTTCAGTGTGAGAATCCACCACCACACCGGCCAGATGTTCATGCATAAGTAAGTCGTTTAAATGACTTAATCTTGCTACCTGGAATACCCCCTCAGCGGCACCGGTTTTATTAAAGTGTTTCTGGAATTCCAGCGCTTCTTCATAAAACAGATCAGATACTACTGATACCACAACGTTACCGGTTGCCAGTGCCGTAACGATAGACAACGTCCAGTATTCGAATGTCACGCCTTTATCGGCGAAACAAACCAGTACACCACGGGGTTCAAGATAAAGCTTATTAGACTCACCAGTCGGCCCCGGCAGCTGTGTGGGTTTGGACAATGTGCGTTCAACCGTTGTCAGTTGCTGACGGGCGGTTGCAAGGGTGCGGTTTAAGTCATCCGCCAGTTCATCAACAATGTCGACTCTGGCAAGTTTTGCCAGTAACTGACGCACCATAGAGATACGGTCGTTCAGCGGAGTATGTCGCCATTGCGCTTCAACATTAACCCCCTGGTTCATCAGGCGGGTTGCAGCTTCGGCGTCCTGTTTCTCACCGGACAATGCAGCATCCAGATTATCGATATCGTCGACCTGAGAAGGCTTCGGTGTAGCACGCTCCTGCATCAGACGGCGCAGATAGTTTGGACCGCCGGCTTTAGGACCAGTACCGGATAATCCCCGTCCACCGAATGGCTGTACGCCGACGATAGCACCGATCATGTTGCGGTTTACATAAACGTTACCGGCACGGCTGCGGGCAGCCAGTTCGTTTGCCCTTTCTTCAATGCGGGAGTGAATGCCCATTGTCAGGCCAAACCCGGTGCTGTTGATCTTATCCACCACTTCGCCGATCTCTTTACCTTTAAAGCGGACGATATGAATGACCGGACCGAAAACCTCACGCTCCAGCATATCAATGCTCTTGATCTCGTACAGAGTTGGCGGGAAGAAATAACCGTCAGTGCAACCTTCCGGGATCTCACACTGATAAAGCAGCTTACCTTTATCCTGCATCACTTCTTCGTGCTGTTTCAGGCTGTTGAAAGCTTTTTCGTCAATCACCGGACCTACGTCAGTACTGAGAAGGGCCGGATCGCCGATACTCAGTTCCTTCATCGCGCCGATGAGCATACCAGTTAAATCATCAGCAATGTCTTCCTGAACGTAGAGCACCCGCAATGCAGAACAGCGCTGTCCGGCACTCTGGAAGCCGGAATGAACCACATCATCCACCACCTGCTCAGGCAAGGCCGTTGAATCAACAATCATACAGTTCTGACCACCGGTTTCAGCAATCAGAGGAACCTGCTCACCGCCCCGCTCTGCCAGCAACTGGGAAATCAACGTGCCGGTTTGGGTTGAACCGGTGAACATTACCGCTTTAATGCGCTCATCAGGCAATACCGTACTGCCGACATGCTTGCCGGGCGCAATAATCAGTTGCAGAGCATCTTCCGGCAGACCTACTGTGTGCATAATTTCCAGCGCACGTTTAGCGATCATACTGGTTTGTTCAGCAGGCTTCGCCACCACCGTATTTCCGGTCGATAAAGCTGCCACCACCTGACCTAAGAAAATCGCCAACGGGAAGTTCCAGGGACTGATACACAGCACAACACCACGGGGAACAAAACGCTGATCGTCGTCCAGCTCACGGGCGCGGACGGCATAGTAACGACAGAAATCCACAGCTTCACGGACTTCGTCGATACTGTCCTGCGTAACTTTACCTGCTTCACGGATACAAATGGCAATAAGTTCGCCCATATGCCGCTCAAGAGCAAAAGCTGTGCGTTCAAGAATGTCCGCCCGTTCTTCCACAGAACGTTTTGACCAGGCCGCAAAACCGTTGTGGGCTTTGTCCAGCGCTTCTGTCATCTGTTTTTGTTCTGCATAATGATGGAAACCCACCACATCAGATTTGTTGGCAGGGTTCAGGACTGCCGTGGCCCCTTCCGGTAATTTACCGTCAGTTACCACATAATAATTTTTCCAGCGGGCCAGTTCATGCTGAAGCGCGTGCACGGCGTTAACATCAGTGAGGTCGAGACCGCGGGAGTTATCACGCTCCGGCGCGTACAGATCGCGGGGGGCACTGATTTGCTTGTTGTAACGGGTTTTAAGACGCTGGGTTTTCTCAACCGGGTCTTCCAGAAGTGATTCAACCGGCTTTTCATCATCAACAATTGCGTTAACGAAAGATGAGTTCGCCCCGTTTTCCAGCAGGCGGCGTACCAGGTAAGCCAGCAGATCTTCATGCTCACCCACCGGCGCATACACGCGGCACTGAATTTTTTCCTGCGTCACGACCTGATCGTAAAGGGTGTCGCCCATACCGTGAAGACACTGGAACTCAAACCCTTCTTTGTCATCACCGGCCAGCTCAATGATCACCGATGCGCTGTACGCATTATGGGTAGCAAACTGGGGGTAAATCGAATCACGGTAATCCAGCAAACGGTTAGCACAGGCATGATAAGACACATCAGTCGAGGATTTTCGTGTAAATACAGGGAAACCGTCCACACCGGCCTGCTGGGTCATCTTAATTTCTGTATCCCAGTAAGCGCCTTTAACCAGCCGCACCATCAAGCTGCGACCCACTTCCAGGGTCAGCGTGCGTAACCACTCAATGACATGAATAGCCCGTTTCTGATAAGCCTGAACTGCCAGACCAAATCCTGTCCAGCCCTCAAGGTCCGGGTCGCGGAATACGGTTTCGATGACGTCCAGAGAAATGTCCAGACGATCCGCTTCTTCAGCGTCAACAGTCAGGCCAATGTCGTACTCTTTCGCCATCATACACAGGGCTTTCAGCCTGGGCGGAATTTCCGCCATCACCCGTTCTGCATGTAAAAACTCATAGCGGGGATGGATCGCCGACAGCTTGACAGAAATCCCGGGAGAACGCTTGGGCCCGCGACCTGCTGCCGCTTTGCCGATTTCTTTAATGGCCTTAACGTAAGCGTCGTAGTAACGATCTGCATCTTTCATGGTGCGGGCACCTTCGCCCAGCATGTCGTAAGAATAGACGTAACCTTTCTTCTCTTTCTCTTTCGCCCGCTCAACCGCATCAGCAATGGTTTCACCCATAACAAACTGACGGCCCATCACCCGCATAGCAATGTTCATTGCACGGCGGATAACCGGTTCACCCAATCTGCCAAGGGTCTGTTTCAGTAAGCCGAACTGCTCTTTACGACGCTTGTCCGCATAGTTGACCATATTACCGGTTAACAGAAGACCCCATGCCGATGCGTTAACGAACATGGAATCTGAGTTCCCCAGGTGCGGAGTCCACTGACCTTTTGACAGTTTGTCACGGATAAGCTCGTCCTGAGTGGCTTTATCCGGCACACGAAGCAGCGCTTCGGCCAGACACATCAACACCACACCTTCAGCGGTAGACAACGAATATTCATTGAGTAAGGCATCAACGCCGCCATGACTCTCCTGCTGCCGGCGGATTTGCAGCACCATTTTTCGTGCTCGCTCCCAGGCACGGCTTCGTGCTCTCGGATTGACTTCGGCAACAGGCAGAATTTGATCTATCGCGGTGGATTCATCGATACGGTAGTGGTCGCGGATGCGCTGACGAATAGAAGGCAGCGTATTAAGATTGTCATTAGTGAGCATTGAAACCCTTCTTTATCTGTATGGTGTTGTCATCATTACCTGCTGATTGATTCTTGCACTCACGATGCCCTTCAGGGGCTGAAATAGCAAGTAAAATCGATTGTTGATCATTAGTATGTTCCCTGACCTGTAAAGATCACGACCGGCTTTCAGCGGCGGCATGCTATCACAAACCTCGTTAAAGAAAAGGGGCGCTCTGTCCTGACTTTTCTGTCGTCCGGCGCGAATTGTATAAAAGATGTACATCCCTGAGCGGGTCTGGAAAAGGGCCAGCGGAAAATACAACTTTCTTACTGATATTCACCGCTTTTCATATGGCGGAATGACGAAAGCTTTCCTACACTCCCTTCATAAACAAATGGATGAGATATCATGAAGCTACGAAATTTCAGCGTTGTTCAACGGTTAGCCTTTCTTGTACTGCTGGTAGCAGGCCTGCTGCTTTTGATGACAGTGGTAGTGTTGCAGCAACACTATGAAGCGCAGAAGGACAAGGCTTATGAGGAGACGAAGCACATCGTTGAGTCGGCTTACTCGGTGCTGGAACACTTTTCCACGTTGTCAGAAAACGGGGACATGACCATAGCTGAAGCTCAAATGCAGGCCAAAGGCGTCATAGCAGCAATACGCTATGACGACGGTAACTATTTGTGGATCCAGGATGATACGCCGGCCATGGTCATGCATCCTCTGAAGCCCGCGCTTGACGGTCAGGATTTAACGGATTTCAAAGATGCTAACGGCGATAAGTTCTTCGTCACCATGGCACGGCTGGTGAAGTCTGAGAATGAAGGCTTTGTCCCCTACATCTGGCCATTGCCCAATTCAGAAAAAGCCGTGGATAAAATATCCTACGTAAAACGTTTCGCCCCCTGGCAATGGACCGTTGGCACCGGCATTTATCTTACCCGTCTCGACGCAGCGTTTTCTCATATCCGCAATGTGTTTATCGGTCTGGGTGTTCTGTGTTTGATCCTGGTTATTCTGTTTGCATGGTTGATTGGTCAGAGCATTATTACCCCGCTACGGGCAACCACTGAGCGGATGAAAGACATTTCCCAGGGTCAGGGTGACTTAACCCGTGAACTGCCTGAGGACGGAAATGATGAGATAGCCAGACTCAGCCGCCATTACAATGCGTTTGTGGCGAAGGTGAGGGATTCACTGCAGTCTCTCCATGGTGCAATAGAAGAGGTAGCCCAGGAAGGTTCGCGGTTAGCCGATATCCGTCAGTCTAGCGAAAGTCAGGCACAAACGCAGAGTCACAATGCCATACAGGTTGCCTCTGCAATGGAAGAAATGACCGTGAATATTGGCGATGTCAGTCGTCATGCTACAGAGGCTGACCACTCGACGGAGTCGGCGGGGCAAAGTGCAAAAGCAGGGATTCAGGCTGTTACACAGTCGGTGACAGACATTCAGTCGCTGAACCAGAGTATTGAATCAGTGGTGAATACGGTGAGCCAGCTTGCCCAGCAGAGCGACAAGATTGGCAGCGTGCTTGATGTTATCCGGGGTATTTCTGAACAAACTAATTTACTGGCACTGAACGCGGCTATTGAGGCTGCCCGCGCCGGAGAACAGGGTCGCGGGTTTGCAGTGGTGGCCGATGAAGTACGTACGCTCGCCAGCAGAACCGGTCAGAGTACTGATGAAATTCAGCAGATGATTCAGGAGTTACAAAGTGGATCATCTGCCGCAGTGAACGCAGTTAAAACCAGCCAGTCCGCTGTAGACAGCACCGTTGCAAATATCAGGCAGGCAGATGAAACATTACGCACTTTATTGAGTATTATGTCTGACATCGCCGCTAAGAACCGGCATATTGCGGAGGCTACCGGCCAGCAAAGTGATGCGGCACAGGAAGTAAACCTGCGAATAAATGAACTTTCTGAGTCCGCAAGGCATACTGTGAGTAACGTAGAAGAAATGACACAAACCAGTATCGCACTGGCAGGTCATGTTGAGCAGGCGCGTCAGGCTATGCGAAAATTCCAGTACTGACTGCATCCAACCAGGAGTTATTCATGTCAGGTTTGAGGGTAAAGAAACGCTACTATCCCGCTTTCATTATCGTTCTGCTGGTGGTGGCGTACTGGCTGTTTGCCAATGCCCTCATCAAGTCCGTACTGGAATCTCAGTTGTCTGAATCTTACGGAGCTGAGGTAAACATCGGCAGTTTCGATCACTCGCTGTACCCCACTACCTTTACTCTTGAAAATGTGCAACTGACAGATGCCACGACTCCGGCAAGGAATCAGGTGGTGGTAGGCAAAGCCTCCGGCGATGTAGCATTGATGCCCTTGCTGTCAGATCAGGTCATTGTGAATAAACTGTCTGTGCTGGATGTGCAGTTCAATCAGCCCAGAAGTACGCCAGGCGCGGTATACCGTCAGCCAACTCAGAGTCTGACCTTTGATGAAATGAAACAAAAAGCCAAAGACGCTGTACCTACAGTGGATGAATTACTGGCCCGCTCGCCGCTGAAAACTACTGCGTCGGTGGAACAGGCGCAACAGGCCTACACCACTTACTCTGAAGATTTAAAAGCGAACTACAAGGCGCTGCCGGACAAATCCCGAATCGCATTCTATAAATCAGAAATTGAGGCTCTGAAAAATACAGATTATAAAGATCCTCAAACCCTGCTTTCCGCAAAGGAAAAGCTTGAGTCTCTGAAAGCGGAAATTACCTCAGACCGGACCAGGATCCGGGAATTCACTGACAAAGCGGACGATGCCAGAACCGCCCTGTCAGACAGCCTAAAAGCCCTGAGGAACGCCCCGCAGCAGGATTACCAGTTCATTACGAATGTTATCGCGGGGGACGATGCCGCCATGCAGCAGGTTACGCAAATGGTGTTCGGCGACAAAGCCGCGGAATATACACAGTACCTCATGTCTGCCGTCGAAATTCTGTTGCCTCTGATTAAGGGCGATACGCAACTTGCAGAAGAAGCCCCTGCTGATTTACCTTATATTCTGGTTAAAGACGCCGAAGTCTCAGTGAAATGGCAGGATGAAAGCATTGGCAGCGTATGGAAGAACATCACCAACATGCACGATGTGGCCGGCGATGCGACTACCTTCACCATTTCTGCTGCCGGAGCCTTACTTAAACAGTTTGAGTCGTCAGGCCATTTCCGCATAGACGACGGCGTGGTTGACGCCTTCCAGCAATGGTCGCTATCGGGCATTAATCTGACGGACATTCCCATGGTCAAAAGTGAGAAACTCTCTGCCGCTTTACAAAAAGCCCTGATGAGTGCCACCGGAAGTATGTCTGTAAAAGATAACCAGCTCAGTGGCGGCAGCGATATCGATCTTGCCGGGCTCGCGATGGAAGCCGCCGGCACTAATAAACTTACTACCGCCATTGCCAATGCGCTGAAACAGCTATCGTCGCTGGATTTGCAAATGGCGTTATCCGGTACGCTCAGCGATCCCGGCTTCAGTATCAAATCAGATCTCGATAATAAGCTGGCACAGGCTGCACTTACAGAGTTAACGGCATCTCAACAGGATAAGCTGGACGAAGTCATGAATAAACTCAACAGTAAGATCAGCGCCCTGCAGTCAGACACACAAACCGAACTGGTGAGTGTGGAGAGCATGCTGAAAGCAGCGCAGGGAGACAGCAGCGAACTGGAAGGGTTATTAAAAACACAGCTGAACAGCGTGATAGATAAGCAAAAGGATAAACTGCTGGACAAACTTAAAAGCAAGTTTGGTCAGTAGACCCGCCGGACCAGTACAGGCATAATAGTCATTTATTTAACGTTAAGGTGTTTGCCGTGTGGCAGGATAAGTGGGTTACCGTTGTACTGATAGTGTTGCTGGGATTACTCCAGTACCGCTTGTGGTCCGGTAAGAATTCACTGCCAGACTACCTTGCGCTTAAACAGGAAGTTCAGCAACAGTCTTTACAGAACGACAATCTTGCCCAGCGAAACAACCTGCTTAAGGCTGATATCAGCGATTTAAAAATCGGTCTTGAGTCTATTGAAGAGCGGGCCAGAAATGAACTGGGCCTGATTAAGCAGGGCGAAACCTTCTACCGGATCCTTCCCGCGGATAACGAATAGTCCATGTCTCATCCTTCTGTAGTTGCTGTGGTACCGGCAGCAGGTATCGGCAGTCGCATGCAAGCTGACAGACCTAAGCAATATCTCAGGCTCGGCGAAAAAACCATTCTTGAGCATACGCTTTCTGCGTTGCACGCCCATCCGAAAATTTCTCATATTGTAGTAGCGGTCAGTGCCGGCGACCCTTTCTTTCCGGAGTTACCGGTGGCTAGTGCCCCCTGGCTGACTGTAGTTGATGGGGGTGCAGAACGGGCAGACTCGGTATTCGCTGCCCTCTCACAACTGAACGACAATGACTGGGCCCTGGTACACGATGCTGCGCGGCCCTGCGTGTCACTGACTGATATAGACACACTTTTACAGGTCAGAGAACGGGATGACGTGGCAGGCGGCATTCTGGCAACGCCGGTAAAAGATACCATGAAGCGGGAAATGGCGAGTAAAAACAATATTGTTTCCCACACTGAATGCAGAGAACAACTATGGCATGCGCTGACGCCACAACTGTTTCGTGCCGGCGAACTCAGGCAGGCATTAATACAGGCACAGGAAAAAAATATTCCCGTTACCGATGAAGCCTCAGCCATGGAAGCAGCAGGTCATAAGGTAGCCCTTATTGACAGTAATCCGGCAAATATCAAAATTACACGCCCTGCCGATATGCCGCTGGCAGCATTTTATCTGCAACAAACCCAAACTTTATAATTTAAGAGGCACCTATGCGTATTGGTCATGGTTACGACGTTCATAAATTTGGTGGTGAAGGCCCCATTGTTATCGGCGGCGTCAGCATAGATTACGAGCAGGGCTTACTGGCCCATTCTGACGGCGATGTATTAATTCATGCATTGTGTGACGCACTTTTGGGTGCTGCAGCGATGGGAGATATTGGTAAACACTTCCCGGACACTGATGACGAGTGGTCTGGTGTGGACAGCCGTTTTCTGCTCCGGCATGTAGTCGGGTTACTGAAAGAAAGAGGGTATGAGCTGAACAATGCCGATATGACTATCATTGCGCAGGCCCCAAAAATGGCTCCTCACATACAAAAAATGCGGGAAGTTCTCGCCAGTGACTGCGGGTGCGTTGTTGACGATATAAACGTAAAAGCCACGACAACAGAAAAATTGGGCTTCACCGGCCGCAAAGAAGGCATTGCAGCCCACGCTGTTGTGCTGATCAGAGCTGAATAACATGAGCACGTTACGCACTCAGCACTGGCTGTACAGTGATACTCCTCCGGTCTGCACCGCCGCACTCAAGACGCATCCTGAAGACTTCGTTGTCACCGAAGATCTTGGCTACAGCTTCAGCGGTGACGGTGAACATCAATTTTTGTGGGTCGAAAAAAAGCTGGCCAATACTGCCTGGGTCGCTGAGCAACTGGCTAAATTTACCGGCTTGCCATTACGGAATGTGACCTACGCAGGACGAAAAGACAAATACGCGGTTACCCGCCAGTGGTTCGGATTACATGCTCCGGGAAAACCGGATTTCGACTTTTCAGGACTGGAACTTGAAGGCGTAAAGATCCTTAAGCATGAACGGCACAATAAGAAATTACGCACCGGGCAGCTCAAAGGGAACCATTTCACCATTACCCTGCGTGCCGTCAGCGACGTTACTGCGCTGACAGAGGCGCTGCAACAGGCTGCCAGAAACGGCGTGCCCAATTACTTCGGCGAGCAGCGTTTTGGCAGTGTCCGGATCGCTGAGACCGGCGAGCGTCAGGAAGGCGGTAACCTGCAACTGGCAGAAAAAATGATTGCCGGGGAAGCTATCCGCAACCGCAACAAACGCAATATGGCACTGTCCGCCCTACGTAGCTGGCTGTTTAATGAGGTCATCAGTGAGCGCATTCGTCTTGGCAAACTGAATGATGTAATAAGTGGTGACGCACTGATGCTCAGCGGGTCTCACAGCTATTTTATTGAAAACGGTGAAGATAGCGGGTTGCAAGCCCGTTACGAAGATAAAGATTTATCACCCACGGCGCCACTGTGGGGAAAAGGTGATGTACCGGTTACCGGTGAAGCGGCAGAGCTTGAACTGGCTGTAGCAGGTAAATACCCTGAGGTTACCGGTTATCTCAGTGAAGCCGGCCTGAAACAGGAACGCAGACCGGTAAAAATCTGGCCGGCTCAACTTGAATGGCAACATAACGGTGATACAGTAATTGTTTCTTTCAGCTTACCGTCCGGTTGTTATGCCACTACCGTGTTACGTGATTGTGTTGACACAAATGGTGAAACAGCCGGCAGTTAGTATAAGCGACTTACCGGACAACAAACGTCAGGAGCCTTCATGCGTATTCTTTTAAGTAACGACGACAGTGTATTCGCCAAAGGCATTGCTGTTTTATTCGAAACACTTGCCGCAGAGCACGATGTCACCGTGATCGCGCCGGACCGCAATTGCAGCGGTGCCAGCAACGCGCTGTCGCTGCACAGTCCGCTCCGCATTCAGCAACTGGATAACGGCTTTTATTCGGTGAATGGCACGCCCTCTGACTGTGTTCACCTGGGCGTAAATTGTTTCCTTGACGACGACCCGGAGCTGGTGGTGTCGGGTATTAACCATGGCGCAAATCTGGGTGACGACGTTATTTACTCCGGCACGGTAGCAGCAGCAACCGAAGGGCGGTACATGGGTCTGCCGGCCATTGCCGTTTCATTGGCCAGCCACGAAGGCAAACACTTTGAAACCGCAGCCCGTGTGGTGCTGGATATTATCCGCAAATTGCAGGCGCATCCTTTACCCCCCAATCAAATTTTGAACGTAAATGTGCCGGATGTGCCATACGATGCACTCGCCGGTATCAAAGTGACACGTCAGGGGCGCAGACACCGTGCCGAAGCCATGGTAAAAGCCAAAGATGCTTTCGGTCGGGAAATTTACTGGTACGGTCCGGCCGGAGCCGAACAGGATGCCGGCCCTGACACAGATTTTCATGCCATCGCTAACGGTTACTGCTCTGTGACACCATTAAGCGTGGACATGACAGCTCATCACAGCCTCACTAACATGGAAGACTGGCTGAATAAAAAACTCTGATAACAATAAATCCTGTGAAGGCAGCTAACCACAAACCGGCTGCCGGAAATAAGATACGGGAAAAACAGGAAATCATTTGCAGCAATGAGAACATTGAAAAAAGGTGAAATGCTCGCTGAGCTTTTGTTCAGCGAGGGCGTACGGGATCAAAAAGTACTGACCGCTATTGCATCCACGCCAAGGGAATTATTTTTACCCGATGCCCTCAAACACAAAGCTTATCAAAATACAGCGTTACCCATAGGACAGGGACAAACGATTTCTCAGCCCTATATTGTCGCCAAGATGACGGAGTTGCTGCTGAAAGCCTCTAACAGTCCAAGGAAGATTCTGGAAATTGGTACCGGCTCAGGCTACCAGACCGCAATCCTCGCACAACTTTTTGGTCACGTTTACAGTGTTGAACGTATCAAGTCGTTGCAGTTTCAGGCGAAGCGCCGGATGAATCAACTCAACCTGCACAATATTTCCATGAAACATGGCGATGGCTGGAAAGGCTGGCCCAGTAAAGGCCCGTATGATGCCATTCTGGTTACCGCCGCAGCGAGCAGCCTGCCACAGGATCTCTGCGACCAGCTTGAAGAAGGTGGCCGTTTGATTATTCCGGTAGGCAGCGAACAGCAAAATTTGTTATGTGTAGACAGAATTGATGGTGAGCTTAAAACAGAGACCATTGAAGCTGTGCGTTTTGTACCACTGGTTGCAGGAGAGCTTCAGTGAAAATTTTTCAACCATGCTATGACCTGGCGTTGCGATGGGCCCGTCACAAGCATGCTAATCGCTATCTTGCGGGACTGAGTTTCGCAGAATCTATGTTTTTCCCCATACCACCGGACGTAATGCTGGCGCCAATGTCCATGTCACAGCCCAACCGTGCATGGTTATTTGCTGCCCTGACCACTATTGCATCCGTGCTCGGCGGCATTGCCGGCTATGCACTGGGATTTTTCACTTTTGAGGCGTGGCTGGAACCACTTATTATCTCTGCGGGTTACGAAGAAAAACTGCAAACCACTATCGACTGGTTTGAAACCTATGGCGTATGGGTTGTCTTCCTCGCCGGCTTCTCTCCTATACCGTATAAAGTATTCACCATCAGTGCCGGTGTCCTTAATATGGCTCTGGTACCTTTTATTATAGCGTCTGCAATAGGTCGTGGAGCCCGCTTCTTTCTGGTTGCCGGTCTCATGAAATGGGGTGGTGCAGCCATGGAAGCTAAACTCCGTGAATACGTGGAAATACTCGGTTGGTTAACAATCGGACTGGCCGTTCTTGCGTACTTTTTACTCCACTAAGGTAGATTAATGGGCAAAATGCGAGCAACAAATGCTTCAATCGCCTGCATTTTCGCCATTTTTTTGACAGGTTGCAGTGGCAGAACAGCCCCTGCCCCGGTGACTTTACTCAATAGTCAGACTGAATATTCTGAAAAAGGGTCAAAAAGCAAAACTTATCTGGTAAAAAAGGGTGATACTTTGTTTGCTATCGCCTGGTTTACCGGTAATGACTATAGAGATCTCGCTAAATATAATTCTTTATCAGCACCTTACGATATTTACCCGGGTCAAACTTTACGCTTATACCCACAATCTGTGACAGCGTTGACAGGGAACACTTCTAAGCCAAAAGTTCAAGAAAAAACTGGTACGACCAGCCATATATACGACGAAAGGAGTGTTGACCGGGATAAACCACAGGCGTACAGTGGTCGTGAAATTAATGTTAACAACCAAGAAGTTACTAGTGTCAAACCTTTGACGAAAAGTGTCAAAGATTCAGCTAGAAGGGATTTCCCCGAAAGGGTGTCAAAATGGGTTTGGCCCAGCAAAGGTAACATAGCGTTAACATTCAGTAATGCGGAATCGGGCAACAAAGGGTTGGATTTCAGCGCACAAAGAGGCGCACCAGTTCTGGCCGCTGCGGAAGGCAAAGTGGTTTACGCAGGCAGTGCATTACGTGGGTACGGTAACCTGGTAATTATTAAACATACCGATGCCCTGTTGAGTGCTTATGCACACAACGACAAGCTCCTTGTAGAGGAGCAGCAATGGGTCGCCGCAGGGCAACAAATTGCGACAACGGGAGATAGTGGAACAGATTCGGTAAAGCTTCATTTTGAAGTGAGATACCGGGGCAAGTCGTTAGACCCCCAAAGGTATCTGCCAAAAAGATAATAATAACAATAAATAATAAGAAAATTTGAGGAGAACATCGCAGGGTAACCAACAACGCAGGAGATGCAGTCGTGGGTCAAACAAAAGCCGCTGTAATCGAATCAAAGTCTCGGGATGAGTTGAACGAGATGGACATGCCAGTTGATATGAAAGCTGGTGAAGCAATTAACAATGATCTGGATGATACTGAGGATGATGCAGTATTTGTTCAGGAGGACTTACCGAAAAACCTGGATGCCACCCAGTTGTACCTGGGAGAAATTGGCTTCTCACCCCTACTTACCGCAGAAGAAGAAGTTTATTTTGCACGTCGCGCACTGAAAGGCTGTGAGGCCTCCCGTAAGCGTATGATTGTATCTAATCTTCGTCTGGTTGTGAAAATTGCCCGTCGCTACAACAATCGCGGTCTGGCATTACTTGACCTGATTGAAGAAGGTAACCTGGGTCTTATCCGTGCAGTTGAGAAATTTGATCCTGAACGTGGTTTCCGTTTCTCTACGTATGCGACCTGGTGGATTCGTCAGACGATCGAACGGGCGATCATGAATCAAACCCGCACGATTCGTTTACCGATTCACGTAGTCAAAGAATTAAATGTTTATCTGCGTTGTGCACGTGAGCTCTCACAGAAGCTCGACCACGAGCCTACTGCAGAAGAAATAGCTACAGAGCTTGATAAGCCTGTTGACGAAGTCAGCCGTATGCTTCGCCTGAATGAGCGCATTACATCGGTGGACACACCTATCGGTGGTGAAAACGATAAGGCACTGCTGGATATTCTTGCCGACCATAATGAATTTGGTCCGGAAGATAACCTGCAGGACAGCGATATGAAGTCGAATATCGTGAAATGGCTCGGTGAGTTAAATCCGAAACAACGGGAAGTGTTAGCACGTCGTTTTGGTTTATTAGGGTACGAACCGTCTACCCTTGAAGATGTGGGTGCGGAAATTGGCCTTACACGGGAACGAGTCCGTCAGATCCAGGTAGAAGCACTGCGCAGACTGCGCGATATGCTGGGTCATCAGGGACTGTCTCTGGAAAGCCTGTTCGATCAGATGGGTGAGTAATTTCACCCATCTGACCCGACCATACAGTTTATGCCGTTCTGCCCGGTATGTTGCACCGGGCGGCACTATATAAAATCACGATTGATGTATCTTAAGATTATTGACGTGTTAATGTGAAGAAAGTGTAGTCGTAAGGATTATGCTCATCGGCACGGTTTTCCACCACATCTGAACGTACCCAATCGCCCTGAGAATCGTAATCAGGGAAACAGGTATCACCTTCGACGGTTAACGCTATTTGTGTCAGATAGAGAGTGGTTGCCTGAGGCAGAAAAGCCTCATAGACCTTACCGCCACCAATCACCATCACTTCATCATCTTCCGTGACCATCTCACTGGCAGCGCTGAGTGCCTCGTCGACGTTAGTAACCACAGTCACCGTGTCGGGAAAATCTGAAGCCGCCGCAGAAGTAATGACGATATTGGGTCTGCCCGGTAAAGGTCTGCCAATTGACTCCCAGGTTCTGCGTCCCATGATCACCGGCTTACCTAATGTTACCGCCTTGAAATGCTTCAAATCGGCCGGCAGGTGCCAGGGCATATCATTGTCAGCGCCGATAACTCTGTTATGTGCCATGGCGGCAATCATCGCAATCTTCATCACTACTCCTTAAGACGCGATATCAACGACGGTATTCTACTTCAACGTCGTAGTCGTCTTCATCCCAGTCATCATCGTCATCGAGATCGTCATCCAGATCGCCCTGCATGGTCTCGCGATCGTAACTATCCCACTTAAACTCTACCGTCTCTTTCTCATCGTCTTCGTCGATGCCGGCAGGCAGTGTTTCAATGTAATTCATGATTTCGCGGCAAAGATGTTGTGTGTTCATTTTCTGGAAAGCAGAAATTTGATAAACAGGACCATCCCAGTCCAGCTTTTCTTTAATTGATTCACACAACGCTTCCACTTCTTCCTCGAGAAGCAGATCAACTTTGTTGAACACTAACCAGCGTGGCTTGGCTGCCAACTTAGGACTGTACTTTTCAAGTTCTTCTATGATCTTCTTCGCGTTTTCCGCGGGATCGCTCTGATCTGCCGGCAACAGATCAACCATGTGTAACAATACGCGGCAGCGCTCTAAGTGCTTCAGGAAGCGGATACCTAGACCGGCACCGTCGGCCGCGCCCTCGATGAGTCCGGGAATATCAGCAATAACGAAACTACGTTGTGAATCCTGTCTGACAACCCCCAGGTTAGGTACCAGTGTGGTAAAGGGGTAATCGGCGACTTTAGGTTTAGCAGCAGACACAGAGCGGATGAAGGTAGATTTACCGGCATTCGGCATACCGAGCAGGCCCACATCGGCAAGCAGCATGAGCTCCAGCTTCAGATTGCGGATTTCACCTGGCGTACCGTTTGTTTTCTGTCTGGGTGCACGGTTTACGCTACTTTTAAAGCGGGCATTACCTAAACCGTGAAAACCGCCCTGCGCGACTTTCAGGCGCTGGCCGTGCTTAGTCAGATCGCCCAGCACTTCTGCCGTTTCCACATCTGTCGCACGGGTACCAACCGGTACCATTACCGTAAGATCTTCACCTGCACGGCCGGTACAGTTTCCGCCCTGGCCATTCTGACCACGCTCAGCACGGTGGAAACGCTCGAAGCGATAATCAATGAGGGTGTTCAGGTTCTCATCGGCCTGCAGATAAACAGAACCGCCATCACCACCATCACCGCCGTCAGGACCACCTTTCGGGATATATTTTTCACGTCTAAAGCCAACCGTGCCGTTACCACCGTCGCCGGCTTCAACACGAATTTCAGCTTCATCAACAAATTTCATTAGTCACTCCGAGTCGTTGTCGACTACCGTATTTGAAAGCTAAGTTTACACCATTGTGACAATCACTACATCGCCAATCTGGTGAAGGGCTGCGGGCCCCGGAAAAATCTTGTTATTAAAAACAAAAAACCCCGCTTACGCGGGGTTTTTTAAGCCTGTTCGGCGTAACGTCAATCCGCGATTACTCGCCGATGATGCTCACGAATTTACGGTTGTTCTTGCCTTTAACGTCAAATTGAACTTTACCGTCTTTCAGAGCAAACAACGTGTGATCTTTACCGATACCTACGTTGTCGCCAGCGTGGAAACGAGTACCACGTTGTCTTACGATGATGTTACCAGCAAGCACTGATTCGCCGCCAAAGCGCTTAACACCAAGGCGTTTACTTTCTGAATCACGACCGTTTTTGGTACTACCACCAGCTTTTTTGTGTGCCATGTGTTCGTGCTCCTATTATGCGTTGATACCAGTGATTTTCACTTCTGTGAACCACTGACGGTGACCCGCTTGTTTACGGTGATGTTTACGACGACGGAACTTAACGATTTTGATTTTATCGCCACGTCCGTGCTGAACTACTTCAGCAGTAATTTTGCCACCAGCAACTAAAGGGGTGCCGATCTTAACGTCGTCACCGTTGCTAACCATTAATACGTTATCGAATTCAACAGTCTCGCCCGGCGCGACTTCGATCTTCTCTAGACGAACGGTCTGGCCTTCAGCCACACGGTGCTGTTTACCGCCACTTTGGAAAACCGCGTACATATTCTACTCCGCTCTGCGTCTCATTGACGCTTCAATTCAAAAAACAGGGCGCGAATTGTACGTGAAACATCCTGAGATCTCAACCCCGAAAAACACAAAATTTGATTATTTTTCGCGCTTCGGCTCAATTCGCTGCCAGAACTACTAGAAGCCCGCATTTTACCTGCATTTTCCCCTTCAGGGAAATGCTGCTAAGGGATTATTTTTTCATTCATTTCAGTTTTTTAAACCATGCGGGTGGATACCCTTTCAGATTCAGGTACAATCAGCGCTCAGAATGAAATCAGTAAAACATACCCACGACATGCCCATGGACATAAATGCGATCCGCGAGCTGACAGCTGCGGACATGAAAGCGGTGAATGCGCTTATACAGCAGCAAGTCGACTCAGAAGTTGCTCTAATCAATCAGTTAGGCTTTTACATCGTCAACAGTGGCGGAAAAAGGCTGCGCCCTTTGTTGTCGGTTCTGGCAGCGAGATCAATGGGGATCACAACAGATCAGCATCACACGCTGGCCGCGATCATTGAATTTATCCACACATCCACTTTGCTTCATGATGATGTGGTTGATGAATCCACATTACGCCGGGGTCAACAAACGGCGAATGCAATATTTGGTAATCAGGCAAGCGTACTGGTGGGCGATTTTCTTTACTCCCGTTCATTCCAGATGATGGTCGACCTGCAAAGTATGCGTGTCATGGAGATTTTATCTGACGCAACCAACCGTATTGCCGAGGGTGAAGTATTGCAGTTAATGAACTGTAATGACCCGGACACCACAGAAGCCCGCTATTTTGACGTAATTTACGGCAAAACTGCCCGCTTATTTGAAGCAGCAACACAGCTTGCCGCTGTGCTGACGGGGCAGCCTGAGCATATTGAAAAAGCCATGCAGGATTACGGTAAACACCTGGGCACCGCTTTTCAGTTAGCTGACGACATTCTCGATTATGCGGCTGATAAAGACGAAATGGGTAAGAACACCGGCGATGATCTTGCAGAAGGTAAGCCTACCCTGCCCCTGTTGTATGCCATGTGGCACGCTGAAGATGAAGCGGATAAACAACTGATCAGAGAAGCCATTGAGAAAGCAAATGGCCTGCCTCACCTGTCACGAATAGTCAATATTATGAGTGAAACCGGTGCGCTGGAATATACCAAACGCTGCGCGGATGAAGAAACGCAGAAAGCCATAGCCGCACTGGCTCCGGTGCCGGAATCTGATTACAAACAGGCGTTAATTGCATTAGCGCATATTGCTGTAGAACGTACTAAGTAAGATTTCTCAGGCCCGCTGTTGCGGGCCTAATTCTCAACCATAAATCCGATCATACCCATCAAGAAACCTGCAATAGCCCCCATGGGTGGCAGCCATTGTTTTTCCACGTAAATTTGCGGTGCCATATCCTGAAAGACAGAATAAAGGATCCCTCCGGCGGCAAACAACATTATGCCACCAATGACTGTGGGATAATCAGCCAGCCAGTAAAATCCGGCGACGGCCATCACCGGCCCCAGCAACGCCATTGCAGCAAACTTCCAAATCAGTTTATTCTGATACTTTAAATTTCCGCCTGTCATTTCGCGGTAAGCATTAAAGCCCTCCGGCAGGTTCTGAATAGCAATCAGCAAACCAAGTAACAGGGTTCCACCTCCGGATGCTGCAGTCGTTCCCAACGCCAGAGATTCAGGTACAAAATCACTTAACATTGCCGCTAACTGACTGGCCGGAGTGTTCTGTCTGGCCAGATAGATATCCAGACTCATGAATGCCAGAGCGCCTGCGGTAAAACACAAAGTGGCAGTCAGAGGTGTATGCGCAGTGATGCCCTCAGGCACCAGAACGAGTGCTACAGCTGAAAGTAGTGCTCCCGCCCCGAGCGCCATGATGCCGTGGCGAATTTCCTGCTCCAGCCACTCAGGCTGAATGCGGTCATTCCTGGCCAGTAACGCTCCGGCTGGCATAGCTAATCCGGCAATCAGCGCAATAAAGATCACGCTGATCAGGTTGTGATCCACCACAGATCTGACTCCTTAATTCAAACCCAAATCACGGGTCATATTCTCATTTCTGTCCCGGTGTACAATGATATTGTCTTCAATACGGATCCCGCCGAAAGGCCGGTACCGGTCAACAATATCCCAGTTAATGTACTTAGAGTTATCGCTGGCTTTCAAATTGGACAGCAGCGTGTCGATGAAATATAACCCGGGCTCGATAGTGAAGATCTGACGGGCTTCCACCACGCGGGTACAACGCAGGAATGGATGCTCTTCCGGTGCAGGTTTTGGCGTACCGCGGTCATCAGCTACCAGCCCGCCTACATCATGTACCTGTAAGCCAAGGAAGTGGCCTATACCGTGAGGAAAGAAAGTACTGGTGATTTGTTTTTCAACAATTTCCTGAGGCTTAAGATTGACCAGTCCCACATCATGAAGAATTTGTGCAATGCCATCGTGGGCAAGAATATGAATGTCGGTATAAGCAACACCGGGTTTAAGTGCATTGCCTAATGTCACCGTAACTTTATCAACATGTGCGATTAACTCAGCGAACAGAGGATCTGAGTGGCTGTACGTCCGCGTGATATCGGCGGCATAACCATGAAAAGAGGCACCGGCATCAATGAGAAACGAGCGTGACGTATCCGGCGCTGCATTGTCACAATGCATGTAATGCAGAATAGATGCATGCTCGTTGAGCGCAATAATACTCGTGTAAGGTAAGTCGTTGTCTCCCTGACCCGCCGCGCTGTTATAAGCCTGCTTAATGGCAAACTCACTTTCACCTGCCATAAATGCTTCCCGGGCAGCACGATGCCCCTGCACAGCCAGTTTATTGGCTTTGCGCATACACAGCATCTCGTAATCAGTTTTATACGCCCGCTGAAAGTGCAGGTAATTTAACGCCCGGTCAGGATTAACAATGTGGAATCCCAATGCGCTGGCCACTTCAATATACTCACCTACATAGGCATATTTCTGCTTGTCGTAAGGCAAATGTTTTTCAACAGCGTCAGCCTGCTTTAGCAGGACGATATCGAACTCAGCCGTCCAGAAGTCATCCGGTTCAGGAGGTACTTTGTGCCAGAAATCCACAGGACGGTAAAAAATGAGTTTCGGTTTATCGGTACCGTTCACAACCAGCCAGCAATGCGGGTTATCTACAACAGGCACCCAGGCTTTGAAATGAGGATTCACCTTAAACGGATAATCATTGTCATCGAGGAAAAGCCGTTTACTTTGTCCCGCATGAATAACCAGCCCGTCCAGACCTTCCCGCTGCAGAGCTTCTCTGGTACGGGACTGAAGTGTCTCAATATGTGCGCGGTAGGATGCGGTAAGTGTGGTCATAAACCCTCATATATTCTGTCGTTAATTGTTTTAATTTGTAAAAGACCGGCGGTATGCCACCGGCCTTATTTGGGTGCGTAAGTGCCGCCTGCCCTTCCTCCGGGAGAAGAAAGGCCGGTAGCCGGCGGAATAGCAGATTTTGCCAGTTGCTCAAACAGCCCTGAAGACTGACCCAACTGATGTTCGTAAATATAACGGTATGCCATCACCGCTTTTACGTAACTGCGGGTTTCTTTATATGGAATCGTTTCAATCCAGATATCCGTTTCTACGTTTTTGCCGGCAGGTAACCATTCCATAACCCGCCGCCACCCGGCATTATATGACGCCGAAACCAGTACCGGATTATCGCCCATTTTGTCCATCAGATAACGCAGGTACTGCACACCAAACTGAACATTCTGACCTGCATCAAACAATTCATCTGTGGATACTCTTTTTTCGGCAATGTATCCCGCAGTGCCCGGCATTAACTGCATCAGGCCGCGGGCACCGGCAGGAGACACAGCATCGACCATAAACGAGCTTTCCCGGCGGGCAATTGCCATGGCAAATGCAGGCTGGATATCGTATGCCCGTCCGACATCATCAAACTGTTCGGCATAGGCCATAGGGAAGCGCTTCTCCACGTCATCCAGAAAGCCGCTTTGAGTAAAACTGATGATTGCCTGGTCGAACCAACCCCACTCGCTGGCCAGTAAGGCCGCGTCCTTCACTTGCGAAGTATCCAGTGAGTTCACCAGATAACGCCACTCACGTCTGGCATCAATTAAGCGGCCAAGAGCGAGAAATTCCTGCGCCCGCTTTGCCGCCGGACGCTCAGCAATCATCTGCATATTTTCGTCACTGCGGGGCGTAGAGATGTGTTTCAGCGAAGGTTTCTCATTAACTCTGGCACTGGCCATAAAACCGTAATAGTTCCGTTCCTGAGCCAGTTCACGGTAACGGATACCAGCCTGCTCCTGTAACCCCATCGCCTCGAGACTGCGGGCCTGCCAGTAACGATAGGCTTCATCCTGCTGCACATATTCCGGTGCTGCCGCGATTAGATCCAGCACGTCCTGCCATTTTTCATGACGCAACAAGTAAGACATATGCCAGCGTTTTACGTCATCTGCAGCACCACTGACATCAGCCCGCTTTAACCATTCATCTGCTTCCGGTTTGTCGTCAATGGCAAGACTCAGAGCAATTGCCCTGGTCACATCCAGTTGCTGCTGATGCGTTAACACATCCGCCGGCTGCCAGAGGTACCAGGCTTTAATTGCATCACCGGCATCCCGCCAGGCAAGCTTTTCCATACCGTAAGCAAGAATTTTTCCTTCTGTTTCTTTATTCTTCAGCGGAAACTGAGACTTCTTCAGTACCAGTGATGATGAAGTACGGATACGCTGCCATAAATCAGCCAGATATTGTTCTTTTGCAGGAAGCTTACGCTTCAGGTAAGGAATAAGCTTCGGGTTACCGGACAACGCCGCTTTCTCAATTCGACCTAACACCATGTCACCGGTCATCATGCCGGCCTGCTGCCATTTTTTGAATACAGGGTCACATTCGTCCGGTTGTGAACGGCCTGCCAGCCAGATGGGCTCAACTTTTTCTAACCAGTATTCAGGCTGGCCCGCGTCTTCCAACTGATATTGCAGATATTGACACGTAATGGTTGCCCCCATGCCATCGCGATAATTAGCAAGAAACGCTTTCTTTTCACCATGAGTAGCCAGGTAACGGAGCCAGCGGCCACGTAAGCCATAGGTAAAAGGCTGGTTGTGATAATTCAGCAGGAAAGACTCTATGTCTTCACGGTGAGCTATGTCCATCCGCTGATCGATTTGCTGCCGCAAAAGATAAGGATAAAGGGGATAGTCTTTTAATGCGGCAACATCGTCTTCCAGCGCAGCCACTTTTTTCCGGCTGGCGCGGCCAAGCTGTTTTTCGAGCTCAGTAAACTGTGCCCGCTTTAACTCTGATTCGGGAGAAGAAGGCGTTGGCTGAGCTTGCACAATACCTGCAACACTCATCACACCCAGCCAGAAACTGGCAACAAGAAAAGACACCGGAATGCGCTTCACGGAAGCGGCCGAAGATACTTGCATTCAAAACCATCCATCCAAAAACGAGTGAATGACAGGGGCGTTACCAGAAAATAAGGGGTAAAAAACAAAACAACCCGAAAATTTAAAATAGCGCTGGCGAACACCCGATTTCCTTACCATTATACAACCTTGTGATGTGAATTCGAGCTTGATTTTTTGCTGCTCAATCGCCATTTAGGAAAAAAATGTAAACACTTGTTTGAATTTTTATTGAAATTTTCCGTGGCATTGTCACAATCAAGCCACCCTAACACGTCAGAGTAAGACACCGGCTTGCAGTTCCGGTTCCTCATTTCTGACATCCTCGCCATTGCCGAAGGAGACGAGAATGATATACGAAGGCAAGAGTCTGACCGTTACGTTGTCAGATGATGGTATTGCTGAACTGGTTTTTGATGCACAAGGTTCAGTCAACAAATTTGACCGCCAGACGGTAGCTGAACTGGATGAAGCCACTGCGGCTATGGCTGCTCATGGTGGCATTAAAGGTGCAGTAGTAAGAAGTGGCAAACCGGCTTTCATCGTGGGTGCTGATATCACCGAATTTACGGCTATGTTTGAGCAACCGGAAGCAGAAGTGCTTGCGTGGGTAGCTAAAACATCACAGGTATTCGATCGCTTTGAAGATCTTCCCTTCCCCACCATCGCAGCGGTAAATGGCTTCGCGCTGGGCGGTGGCTGTGAGATGGCACTGGCTTGTGATTTCCGCGTTGTTGACACTACCGCTTCTATTGGCCTGCCGGAAGTCAAACTGGGCCTGATGCCAGGCTTTGGTGGTACCGTTCGCCTCCCCCGCCTGATTGGGTCCGATAATGCTCTGGAATGGATGACCACCGGCAAAGACAGAAAAGGCCAGCAAGCACTTGATGAAGGTGCGGTAGACGCAGTCGTGGCACCGGAGAAGCTTCTTGATGCAGCTACCACAATGGTAAGCAATGCCGCTGCCGGCAAGCTGGACTGGGAAACCCGCCGTGCAAATAAAAAAGCACCGTTAAAACTGAATCAAAATGAAGCAGTGATGAGTTTCTCCACGGCGCAGGCATTCGTAGCGGCCAAAGCAGGTAAACATTATCCGGCTCCCCACATGATGGTAGAGACCGTTAAAAATGCAGCCGGCCTGGATCGCGACGGCGCGTTGAAACTGGAAAACCAGGGCTTTGTTAAACTGGCTAAAACCGACGCGGCTCAAGCTCAAATCGGTATTTTCCTGGCTGACCAGCTGGTGAAAGGCAAAGGCAAAAAAATGGCCAAAGCCGCCACCAAAGAAGTCAAACTTAATGCGGTTCTCGGCGCCGGCATCATGGGCGGTGGAATCGCTTATCAGAGCGCATCCAAAGGCTTACCGGTAGTGATGAAAGACATCAACACTCCGGCGCTTGATTTAGGCTTGAGTGAAGCCGCCAAAATTCTGAATAAAGGCATGGAGCGCGGCAAAGTCGACGCGAAGAAAATGGCAGCCACGTTAAATGCCATTACCCCGACTCTCGAATACAGCACGCTGAAAGATGCAGACGTTGTCATTGAAGCGGTTGTCGAAAATCCGAAAGTAAAAGGCATCGTACTGAAAGAAGTGGAAGGTGTGGTGGCAGATGACGCCATTATATGTTCAAACACATCCACCATTTCCATTAACCAGCTGGCTGAAAACCTCGACAAACCAGAGCGCTTCTGTGGCATGCATTTCTTTAACCCCGTACATCGCATGCCGCTGGTAGAGATCATCCGTGGTGAGAAAACCACTGACGACACAATTAATGCCGTCGTTGCTACCACGCTGAAAATGGGCAAAACCCCCATTGTGGTCAATGATTGCCCCGGCTTTTTAGTGAACCGTGTGTTGTTCCCTTACTTTGCCGGCTTCAGCAAACTGGTACTAGACGGTGCCGATTTCGTTGCGGTTGATAAGGTCATGGAGAAAGACTTCGGCTGGCCAATGGGGCCTGCTTACCTGCTGGATGTGGTAGGTATGGATACGGCTGATCACGCTGCGGGCGTTATGGCTGAAGGTATTCCGGAGCGCATGGCGAAACTTGAGAATGATCCGGTCACTTTGCTTTACGAAGCGAAACGCCTGGGTCAGAAAAACGGCAAAGGCTTTTATAACTTCGGTACTGACAAACGGGGACGTCCCAGTAAAGAAGCCGCAGAAGAGGCTTACAGCCTGATCAACGCAAACACTGCTGAAACAAAAGCCTTTGATAAAGAAGAAATCATTGCCCGCCTGATGATTCCTATGGCAAACGAGGCTATCCGTTGTCTGGAAGAAGGCATTGTTGCCAGTGCTGCAGAAGCCGATATGGCGCTGCTTTACGGACTGGGATTCCCTCCTTTCCGTGGCGGAATTTTCCGTTATATCGAAACACTGGGCCTTGAGCAGTTTGTTGCTCTGGCAGACAAGTATGCCCACTTAGGTCCGATCTATCAGATTTCCGACGGCGTGCGCCAGATGGCCGCTGACGGTAAGTCTTATTTCGCGTAACGGAACCAGGGAGAAGAATATGAAAGATGTAGTAATTGTTGATGCGATTCGCACACCTATGGGCCGTTCCAAAGGTGGCGTATTCAGAAATGTCCGTGCAGAGACTTTATCTGCCCACCTGATGACCGCATTACTGAAAAGAAACCCGAACCTCGATCCTGCTGAGATTGAAGATATTATCTGGGGTTGTGTGCAGCAAACGAAAGAGCAGGGTTTTAACGTTGCCCGAAATGCGCAGTTGCTGACTGACGTTCCCCGCTCCACAGCGGCAGTGACGGTGAACCGTTTGTGCGGATCTTCTATGCAGGCCCTGCATGATGCCACCAGCGGTATTATGAGCGGTCGCGGTGATGTATACATGATAGGCGGCGTTGAACACATGGGTCACGTTCCCATGACCTTCAACGTCGATTTCCACCCTGCTCTTGCTAAATATACCGCCAAAGCATCGGGGAATATGGGTATGACTGCCGAGCTGCTCGGTCGTCAAAACGGCATTAGCCGTGAGATGCAGGATGCCTTCGGCGCCCGCTCGCACCAGCTGGCTCATCAGGCCCACCTTGAAGGTCGTTGGGCAAATGAAATTGTACCCGTTGAGGGCCATGATGCAGACGGCGTGCTGACAATGGTTGATTATGACGAAGTCATTCGTCCCGAAACGACCGTCGAAACCTTATCCGGCTTACGCCCCGTATTTGATCCGGTAAACGGTACAGTCACCGCCGGTACCGCCTCTGCAATATCAGACGGTGCATCAGCCATGCTCGTTATGTCAGCTGACAAAGCGAAAGCACTGGGCTTAACGCCACGGGCAAAAATCCGCTCAATGGCGGTGGCAGGTTGTGACGCTGCAATCATGGGTTACGGCCCTGTACCAGCCACTAAAAAGGCGCTGCAACGGGCGGGTCTGAGTATGGATGACATTGAAATTGCCGAGTTCAACGAAGCTTTCGCTGCACAGGCATTGTCGTGTATCAAACAACTGGGCTGGCTGGAAAAATACGATGACCACGTCAACCTGAACGGCGGTGCCATCGCACTTGGTCACCCGCTGGGTTGTTCAGGCTCACGTATCAGCACCACCTTGCTGAACCTGATGGAAGCGAAAGATAAAACTCTGGGCCTCGCCACCATGTGCATTGGCTTAGGTCAGGGTATTGCTACCGTCTTCGAACGTGTTTAATCTTTTATAGATTACTCTGAAGAAAGGGCCTGCGGGCCCTTTTTTTATGTCCGCTCAAAAATAACGACTATAACTCAATAACCTGACTTGCAGGAAATCGTGTCGCATTAATTATCAATCAATGGTCTAATCAAGCATAAAACCGGCATTAAGGGATATTAAATTGATATGAAGCGCTCTTTGACGCTGTCCCGATATGTAAAAAAACGAACCGGAGTGCCTCTGGGAGCAAGTCATTCTATGAGGAATATGCTCTCACGTTCTTTAGGCGCAGGATCTTTTCCTCAGTTCTGGCAATACTGGAATCCGGTATGGAGCTACTATTTATCCCGCAATGTAATGAGACCCCTCAACAACGTTCTGCCGGACTCAATTGCTGTCCTGTTCACATTTCTCGTTAGTGGCGCCCTGCACGATTTAGCCGTCAGTCTGGTCAAATGGAAAACGGTGTTCTTTTTCACCCCCTGGTTTGGCCTGATGGGACTCATGGTGATAACCAGCAGTAAATTTGATATTAATTACAGGCACTTTGCCCGGAGTTTCAGAGCAGCCATAAACCTGTCAGTTATTGCTGCCAGTTTATGTCTTACGTACCTCATGGAAGGCGCATTTAATTAGCACTGCTTAGTGCCGTATTATTAAACATGCCGGGGTGTACAGATCCCTGCCACACTCTGCTATATTGAAAGTTCAACAATTAACCGTTGCAGGGAATAAAATGAAAGTGATTTTCAGATGTCTGGGGCTTTTCCTCTTGCTGATTGCAGCAATTACTGCATACAGCACAGGACATCAAACCGGTGCATTTCTTTTTGTTGTACTTGGCTTCGTGTTAGAAGGCGTGTTCTGGACGGGTCTGTTTCCCCGCAAACGTGCCGGATAAAACTGAAAGACTCAAGCACGTGCATTTAATCACCGTGCTGTAATCTGATGACGATTTCAATACCACCATGGATGGCTGAAATCCACATACTGAGGATCAATTTCTGCAGTATAAGGGGGAGCGAAGCTACGCCAGAAAACCCCGGAGAATTCTGCTGCATTGATTGTCAGCTTTCCTTCTTTCTCGTACTTTTTCAATAATTTGTTGTAGGCGCCTACCGGATATTGAGGGGTGTTGGAGCGAAAGACAACTGCACCTCCAAACTCCTCGAACATCGCCTTTTCAACTTGCCAGTGTTTAACCTGTTCTGAAGCAATCTCCTGCACACTACGTTTTGGTGGCGGAGTAAATGCTGATGCCAGCTCTTTATCTTCTTCCGTCTCGGGTTCTGGCGGAGGGGTAGCGGTATCCAGACTGTCTTTAAACACTTCAACGAAACGTGCCACCAGTTCAGCGTCCGGTTCGATACCTTTAGATTCGGCATAATCCTTTAACACACCATCCACAATGATTTCGGTGAGTCTGGCCTGCTGAAATTGCGCTACGGCCATTTCTCTGGACACGTTCATAGTTTTAGCCAGTGCATTGAGCTGCTTCTCTGTGGGCGATACAGAGCGCTCTGTCACTGGTTTACCCAGCAAAGTAGCCACTACATTTTGTTGAGCATGCGCAACTGCGGATAACGTTGTGCCTAAAATGAATAAAAGAAAAAGTCGCTTAAACGGATACGACATGAATGCTCCTTGAAAAGAATACCGGTATGTTAAACCACGCGGTTGTCCATAAGCGTGATACACAGAATAAAAGCAAATAACAACGGTTCAAACAGTAACATAATGTAACCTTGCCGGTGATGCTAATAACTAAGTGTAACAATTCAATAAAAGCGGAAAGAGAGAAAATTGCAACTGCAATTAAGACGCGATGACAATCGCCGATGATAAACGGTGGGGGAAATAAAAAACGGTGACAGATGTCACCGTTTTTTTGAAATCAGATAGCGTTGACGTTGGCAGCTTGAAGGCCTTTTTGACCTTGCTCAACTTCAAACTCAACTCGCTGACCTTCGTTCAGGGTTTTGTACCCTTCAGAAACGATAGCACGGAAATGTACGAATACATCTTTGTCGCCGCTATCCTGAGTCAGGAATCCATAACCTTTATCTGCGTTAAACCATTTAACGGTGCCTGTAACTTTAGACATGTAGACCTCAAAACTTTCAATAAAACTGCGCCAAAGGCGCTTTACTCGTGGCCTCATTGCAACGGGATATTTGGGTCTTACATGGGATGGACAAACAACTTACAACAATTACAGGTGTAACCAGAGCGTTCAAAACATCATGGTAGAAACAAAAATAATCTCGTCTTAAAAAGACCTTAGGCTAAAACAGCCTAAAACCACTATAACAGTTGGCGGGAAAAATGATACAAAAATTCACCGCTAACAGAAAATTATCACAATTTCGTAACCGGAGTGTCAGATTCCCTTACTTACGAAGACTTGGGGTGACTATGACGCCAGCCCTGAATCCAGCATCCCAGCCCCACTACACCGCTCAGTGCAGCGAATGACCAGTGGTGAACATATACAGGCAGAATGGCCGCCACAATGATAAACGTGGACCCGACCACCACCCAATGATTGGCCTTGGCTGTTTCCAGCTGCAAACGTGCCAGCTCCTGATGATTTCTGGCTATTTGCACAGGCATGGTTTTTACCTGCCTTAAGCTGTCATAGAGCAGATCAGGCATCTCCGGCAATTTCTCGGACCAGAAAGGCAGGTTATCTTTTACCTTGGATAACATGGCACGGACACCAATCTGTTCTTTCATCCAGTTTTCGAGAAACGGTTTTGCCGTTTGCCACAAATCCAGTTGCGGATAGAGTTGCCGCCCTAACCCTTCGATATAAAGTAATGTTTTTTGCAGCAAAACAAGCTGAGGCTGCACCACCATATTGAAACGCCTGGCCGTATTAAACAGCTGAAGCAGAACGTTGCCGAAAGAAATCTCTGCCAGCGGCTTCTGGAAAATAGGCTCGCACACCGTCCGGATTGCCATTTCAAATTCATCGATATTAGTATCGGCAGGTACCCAGCCGGAATCGGCATGAAGTTGCGCCACCTTGCGGTAATCCCGGTTAAAAAAGGCAATAAAGTTTTCCGCCAGGTAACGCTTATCTTCTCTGTTAAGCGTACCCACAATGCCAAAATCGATGGCAATATACTGCGGATTTTCGGGGTGCTCTGCAGAGACAAAAATGTTTCCGGGGTGCATGTCAGCATGGAAGAAGCTGTCACGGAACACCTGGGTGAAAAACACTTCAACACCACGTTCTGCCAGCTTTTTCATATTGGTATTTTGCGCCAGCAGGGCTTCAATATTGGAAATAGGAATACCGTATATACGCTCCATGACAAGCACGTCATGACGGCAATAATCACCGTACATCTCAGGAACGTAGAGGCTCTGTGAGCCTTCAAAATTTCTGCGCAGCTGTATGCCGTTCGCCGACTCACGCATCAGATCCAGTTCATCCACAAGGGTTTTCTGGTACTCGGTAACAACCTCCACCGGACGCAGGCGCTTGCCATCAGGCAGCCACTTCTGCAGTACGCCGGCCAGGGTATACAGCAGTTCCATATCTGCGTCGATAGTTTTGCGGATCCCCGGTCGCAATACTTTTACCACCACATGCTGACCATTCTCTTTTAATACCGCGGCATGAACCTGGGCAATAGAAGCTGATGCAAGAGGTTGCTCATCGAACTGGCTGAACACCAGGTTCAGCTTAGGTATATTCAGACTTTTCAGCACGATAGCTGTGGCGGCGTCGCTGGAAAAGGGCGCCACTTTATCCTGTAGCCTGGCCAGCTCATTGGCGATTGCCGGTGGCAGTAAATCCCGCCGTGTAGATAACATCTGACCGAACTTGATAAAAACCGGCCCCAGCGCCTGCAACGCCAGGGTTATCCGTTCGCCGGCAGATTTATCTTTATGTTCGTTGCTGATCCAGAAAATCAGTTTCCGCGCCAGGCGGGCATACCAGGGTAACCAGCGGGATGGAATTAGCTCATCAAGACCATGTTGCAGCAGAATTTTATTGATGAAATACAGACGACCAATACGCATGAAAAAATCCGGTTCAGGCTTTATCCGTTAGAAGGAGGGTTTTGTTCCAGTTTTGACAGCCGGGCTTCAAAACGGGCCACATCGTCTCTGAGTTCCGAGACCTGGTCAGCATACCAGGTAACCGCTATACGGGGCACAGCGATATCTTTCTCTTCGGTCAGAGCATTACTGAGGCCGGCTTTCGCATTGTTTAAAAATTGCGTGGCAGATTGCCGGGCTTTCGTTAATAACGCAAACGCCGAATGTGCCGTCACATCACCCACGTACCCTGAGGCGATTTCCTCCCAGTCGATGTTCAGTTGCTGAAACAAAGCACTGGCCTGCTGGGCAATATTAAGTTCGCCCTCAACCGACAATTTGCCGGCCTGAATAAGGCTGGTAATTTTGCTGCTTTGCTTCAGCTCCGGTAACACATCCAATCCGGCCCGGACGCAGCAGGTATGCTTATCCAGTTGCGCGACCACATCCTCAAATGTACCGTTTTCACCAAGCACGTCGATGCGATGGGAGAACACCAGCGACAACGCTACCGGCGTGCCGGTAACGAATATGGTAAGCCGCTTACCGTTCAGAGGCTTTAAACGTTCTGCAGCATGCTTATCCAGCGCAAGCAAGCGGTTAAGAGCCGTTTCAACAGCGGCCGTAACCAGTGCAATGGCAGGCATTAAAACTTGAATCCCCGGTGTAACGCCACGATGCCGCCGGTCAGATTCTGATAGTCACACTGTTCGAAACCCGCCTGTTCAAACATGCCCTTCAATGTCTCCTGATCCGGATGCATGCGGATACTTTCTGCCAGATACTGATAGCTCTCAGCATCATTGGCCACAAGCTGACCCATTTTAGGAAGAATGTGAAAAGAATACATATCGTACAGTTTACTGAGCTGCTCAGTGGTGGGCTTAGAAAACTCAAGCACCAGTAACCGGCCCCCCGGTTTTAATACGCGGTAGATAGAATTCAGGGCGTTCTGTTTTTCAGTCACGTTACGTAAACCGAATGCCATGGTCACCACATCAAAGGTGTTATCAGGAAACGGCAATGCTTCGGCGTCGGCCTGCACATAATCGATATTGTTAACCAGACCCCGGTCACGTAATTTGTCACGGCCAACTTTCAGCATAGACAGGTTAATATCTGCCAGAGTGACCTGACCTGTGGGGCCTACAAGTCGTGAAAACTTAGCTGTCAAATCACCGGTACCACCGGCGATATCCAGCACTTTATGCCCTGTGCGGACGCCTGAACAGTCAATGGCATGGCGCTTCCACAAACGGTGAATACCTAACGACATCAAATCATTCATCACGTCGTATTTAGCGGCCACAGAATCGAAAACATTGGCAACTAACGATGCCTTCTGTGTTTTATCAACCTGCTTATAGCCAAAATGGGTAGTGGATGTTTCCGCAGCGGTATCTGCCCGGCTCGCCGTATTATCGCTCATGGCTGTCCTGTCTTTAAATTTCAGTATGAAGAAGTGTACCCAAAAGCGGTAACGAACGACAGTGGTTTGCCGCCGCTACGCTTATTTAGGTCAAACTTTGCAGTGTTCTCCTGACGGTGAACATTAATTTCCGTTGGGGCCCCAGCTTAGTGACAATGTCTGGCTGATTTCCTGCAGCGACAACCCGCTTTCCTGCTGCCATTGCGCAAAACAGGCGTTTGCAGCTTTCAACGACTTCTGACTGGTCAGTGAACCGTCGATGATTTCGTGCTTGCGCAGGTAGTCTTCCACATCACGGGAAAACAAAAAGGTATCAACGCCCAGCGCACGTAACGTGTAAGGTCCGGTGTTGCCGCCCAGACGGGCACCGTGCTTTTTAAGATATAACCAGAGCTCAGTAATACGTTCAGGGCCGAAACCAGCGACAAATTCACCGAAACTATTATGATGATGTTTGATGTCCTGGATCATCATGGCGTTGTCTCGCACAGTCATGACCTTTTTATAATTGCGCACAATGCGTTTGTCAGTGGCTTTCTGCTCAAGCATTTCATCGGGCATAAGCAACACTTTCTCAATATCAAAGCCAAAGAAGACAGTTTCAAAATCCGGCCATTTGGCTTCAATAACCCGCCACACAAACCCGGACTGAAACACTTTCTTTGTCATTGCCGCTAAGAAACGGTCATCAGGAATGGCTGCTACATCTTTTGCTGATAAAGGCTGACTGACTAAATGAGAAAGGGCGGCAGCGCCGCCCTTTCTCTGTGCCGCCCGTTTTTGAATTTCTGAAAACGGTTCGGCAGCCATCAGGTTCTGATCCCCGAGTGGCGAAGCAATGCATCTACCTGAGGCTCACGGCCCCGGAACGCAACGAAAAGTTCCATGGGCTCTTTACTGCCGCCCATCTCAAGGATGTTTTCTAAAAACGCTTTGCCTGTATCACGGTTGAATATACCGTCTTCTTCGAATTTGCTGAACGCGTCAGCAGACAGCACTTCAGCCCACTTGTAGCTGTAATAACCTGCTGCGTAGCCGCCGGCAAATATATGGCCAAAGCTGTGCTGGAAACGATTGAATGAAGGCGGTGTAACCACGGCAACCTGCCCGCGCACGCTGTCGAGTACCCCCTGAACATCCACATTCGCACCATCCTGTTGATGGATTTTGAAATCAAATAAACTGAATTCCAGCTGACGCACCATCTGCATGGCAGAGTGGTAATCTCTGGCTGCCAGCATTTTATCCAATAGTTCATCGGGTAACGGCTCGCCGGTTTCATAGTGACCGGAAATAAAGGTTAACGCCTCTTCTTCCCAGCACCAGTTTTCAAGGAACTGACTTGGCAGCTCTACGGCATCCCAGGGCACGCCATTGATACCGGAAACGCCGGCAACAGACATTTTAGTCAGCATATGATGTATGCCGTGACCAAACTCGTGGAACAAGGTAACCACTTCGTCATGGGTGAACAATGCCGGCTTGCCGCCCACAGGGCCATTAAAATTACAGGTCAGATACGCGACCGGTAATTGCAGCTCACCATCCACTCTGTAGCGGCGTACACGACATTCATCCATCCATGCGCCGCCACGCTTTTTAGCACGTGCATATAAATCAAGGTAGAAACTGCCCCTCATCACATCCGCGTCATCAGTAATCGTGAAGTAGCGTACATCGTCGTGCCATACATCGATTCCCGGCTGCTCAACAATCGTCAAACCATAGAGCTGATGCACAACGCGGAACAGCCCATGCAACACTTTGTCTTCGGGGAAATAAGGACGCAGCATTTCATCAGAAATGGTGTATTTTTCCTGCTTCAGTTTTTCACTGTAGTAAGGTAAATCCCAGGCGTTCAGTGACGTAATTCCGAAACCGGATTCAGCAAACGCTTTGACTTCCTCCAGTTCTTCCTGTGCCTGCGGACGTGATTTTGCCGCGAGATCTTCCAGAAATCCTGTTACCTGATCGGTAGATTGGGCCATTTTTGTTGCCAGAGACCGCTCCGCATAGCTGCTGAACCCGAGCAGTTTTGCAATTTCAGTACGCAGGGACAGAGTCTCCTGAATGATGGCTGTGTTATCCCACTGGCCACCATTTGGCCCCTGCTCTGACGCACGGGTCGTATAGGCGCGGTACATTTCTTCCCGCAGGGCAGCATTGTCGGCATACATCATGACAGGCAGGTAAGAGGGTATATCCAGTGTGAACAACCAGCCCTGCAGATCTTTCTGATGGGCTGCCTGCTCTGCCGCAGCAAGTGCGGATTCAGGTAAGCCCGCCAGTTCTGACTCATCGGTAACATGTTTCGACCAGCCCATGGTGGCGTCCATCACATTGTTACTGAACGTAGAAGACAGCTCGCTTAAGCGGGCCTGAATGGCAGCGAAGCGTTTTTTCTCTTCAGGCGGCAGGGCGACACCGGATAAGGTAAAGTCACGGATGGTATTATCAATCAGCTTCTTACGCTGTTCATCGAGGCCGGCAAATTCGTCACTTTCTTTAAGAGATTTATAGGCATTAAACAGGCCTTCGTGCTGACCAACCCAGGTGCCGTATTCAGACAACAAAGGCAAACAGGCATCGTGGGCTTCCCGCAGTTCATCACTGCTGACCACAGAGTTCATGTGGGAGACCGGTGACCACATTTTCCCCAGGCGGTCATCAGCCTCTTCAATTTTTGCCACCACGTTGGCATAGCTAAAATCGTTACTTTCCACCACTTCGTCGATGGTGGCTTTACAATGTTCGATGGCTTTTTCAATCGCTGGCTTAATATCTTGCGGAACGATACCGGAAAAAAGCGGCAGCCCGTCAACTTGCTCAATAGCAGGGGTAGTCATAATGATCTCGCTTGTTATCTGATGTCATGTGACTTTGATTATGGTGGCTAAGTGTCACAGCAGGCAACCGCACAGACTGCCTGCTTCACTTAATAACATTTACTCAGATGTTGGGATCACACAACACAAAAACAAGCGCAGTTACATCATTGACACAAATGGTTGGGTAATCACCACTTTTTCCAGCTCATTTCTCGGTACTGCCTTGCTGAAATAAAAGCCCTGCACCTGGTCGCACCCGATAGTTTGCAGGATCCTGAGCACCTGCTCAGTTTCAACTCCTTCGGCGATGGTCCCGATATTCAGACGCTGGCAAGTTTCAATGAGGCTTTTCACCAGTTCCCGCTTATTGACCTCGTAATCGATATTGTCCACCAGCGATTTGTCTAACTTCAGTACGTCCACAGGCAGTTTCGCGAGGTACGACATAGAAGTAAAACCGGCACCAAAATCATCGATGGCGATTTTGACTCCCAGCAACTTTAATTGCCAGAGCAGGCCATTCACGTAATCACAGTTGGTAGCAATAGCGGTTTCCGTAATTTCCAATTCCAGGCATGCAGGGTCCACCGAATAGCGCTCAATTTCGTCTTTTAAGATTTGGACGATCCGGTGGTTTTGCAGCTGTTTGGCCGACACGTTCATGGAGATGCGCTTGATATCAGGGCTGAAACGCATCAATTCAGAGGCACTGCGTACACTTTGGCGCAACACCCACTCGCCAATGGCTTCAATCTGACCGTCGAGTTCAGCCAGACGGACAAACTCTGCAGGCGGCACCCAGCCAAGATGATGATGCTGCCAGCGCAGCAACACTTCAGCACCTTCCACCAACCCGTTTTTCAATGTTACTTTGGGCTGAAAAGCCAGTTTGAACTGATTATTGTCGAGACCATTTTGCACATCAGCGCGAATAAATTGCTGACGCTGATAACGCTCTATGGTGCCATCGTCGAGATTGGATACGTGGCTGGAGTGCATTTCCCGTAAAATGGTGAGCTCAAGGTTCTTTATCAGTGTGTTGTAATCTACCGGCGATTTCCCGAGTACACGGAAGCCAACGCCCACCTGGCAATACACTGCCCGTTTATCAATACTGTATGTGCGCTGCAGTTTCCGGCGCAACATGGCACACCAGGACTCAAGTTCTTCTTCATTGGTTTCACGCATCTGAAAGGAGAACAACCCGAATTCATCACAACGTACACGACAGTTACCGTCAACAGCATCTTCAATGAGCTGCCCTACCTCACTGACCAGCGCGGCCATAGTATCTTCACCATGACTGTAGGAAACATCATCCATATTCACCAGCTTCACCGCGATAAGCGCAGCGTTGGCATCAATGTTGACCACATTAGGCGCTATCTGAGGCTCACCGGCATCATCTACCTGACGGGTAAGTTCTGCGATGCGTCGTTGCCAGCCATGATTCCGGCGTCCTTTAAAATACTCAAATGCCTGGTCAATTTCATTGATGAGCTGCCCGGCATTCCATGGCTTGGTAAGATATTTATTCGCCAGTCCGTTATTCAGCAAGCCCACCGCCATATCAAAATTGCTTTCTCCGCTCAGCATCAGCGTGATGGTTTGCGGATAAAACTGATTGATATATTTCAGCAGTTCCGCACCGGTCATGCCCGGCATTCTGTGGTCTGTGAGCACCACGGCGATATTATTGTTCGCCAGTACCTTCATGGCTTCCTTGCCGTTTTGAGCCGTGTGAACGACATAACCTGAGGGGCGGATAGCCCGTTTGATTGAACTCAACACCGCAGGTTCGTCATCAACAATCAGCAGCTCCAGTTTGTTCAACCTCGTTACAGCAGCATTAGAACCAGACATGAAATACCTCATTACCGGGGGCCGGAGACCCGGAGTACACGCATTGCATGTACCCGTGTGTTTAAAGCAAAACGCAGACACGTTGCAGTGCCGCTTTTACCTGTAATTATACGATACCATTCCTTTTTACCGTATCTTGTATAAGTACACACTTATAAATTGGTATAATAATTACACAAAAGTAAATTTTCTCTAATCCGGAAAATATAAAGACCTTTATTTTCAGCAACTTAAAAATCAAGCAAATACTTCAATTGTCACAAATGTCATTTACTATACTTTAGTCTTTATTGTCACTTTAAATTTTCAGTGCTATAAATACAAAGGTCATTATTTGAGCATCTTGCGGAGCAATACTTTATGAAGACGTTAACGTCTGGCGAAATCGCATCTTACTGCGATGTGAATCTCCGAACCGTCATCCGCTGGATTGAAAGCGGAAAACTCAAGGGTTTTAAGTTACCCGGCCGGGGTAACAACCGTGTACTGGTAGACGACTTTATTGAATTTCTCGAACATCACAATATGCCGGTCCCCTCACAATTGCAGGGAGAAGCAACCCCGGGCATTTTGATTGTAGACGACGAACTGCCTGTAGCAAAGTCGATTCAGCGCGTAGCGAGGCGTGCGGGCTACGACACTATGATCGCCACCGGCGGTTTTCAGGCAGGTGTCATGCTCAGCCAACATAATCCGAGACTGATGACACTGGATTTAAGTATGCCGGGTATGGACGGCTACAGTGTTATTCAATTTACCCGCGAGCAGGCAAGATACAAGCGCCTGAAAATCATTGTCATTTCTGCCCTCGACGACAACAGCCTTGAACGGGCACTGGATCTTGGCGCTGACGCGGTACTGTCCAAGCCTTTTTCTAATCATGATCTGACAGAACTGTTAGATAAATTTATGACGGTGTAAGCCCTGTTTGCCTGAGGAGTCTGTCAATGATGAAACGTTCTGTATTTTTGCATCCCCCGGTGTTAAGTGCGGTACTGTTTGTCGTGATGACATGTGCCTGTCTGGCATCTGAGCATGACGATACACCGGTGACAGAACTCACAACACCTGATTTTTCTGCGATTTACACGACAAAACTACATAAATCGGAAATACCCGGCTATTTTTATGATGGATGGCAAAAATCCGGGCAAAGCATGGCAGTAGTTAAAGAAGTAAAATACCCGATAAAAGCACCACATATCTGTGATGCATTACATTTACTCTCCCCTGCCCTGACGCGTATTGACATTCCGACAGGATATCCGGCTTCGCCACCGGGCTTATTCTTTACCTATCGCAGTGCGGGCTAACATGACACAACATGAAAATGGCAAAAGCGCAGATCAACTGCAGCTGGAACTGGAGCAAAAAGACAGGTTGATAGACAGCCTGCAAAAAGATCTCCGCGATGCTCAGCGACAATTGTTACAAGCAGAAAAGATGGCCTCAGTCGGTCAGCTTGCCGCCGGCGTTGCACACGAGATTAATAATCCGGTAGGTTTTGTTTCCAGTAACTTGTCCACTCTGGCTGATTACGTTCATGCTTACCAGGAAGTGATGACGCAGGTTCTTAAGCTGGCAAGTCCGGAAAATACTGAGCAGGACACGATTAAATCGAAACTGGCCAGTGCCATTGAAGAACACGATATCGAATTTATCAGCGAAGATATTCTGGCGCTGGTAGATGAATCTGCCGAAGGGTTGGAGCGTGTCAGTGAAATTGTGCGCGGGCTGCGGTTATTCTCCCGCATAGACTCTGACGACCGGCAGTGGTTTGATATTAACCAGTGCATGCGTACCACATTGAGTATGGTAAATAACAAACTGAAATATATTTGTCAGCAGGAATTGCGTCTCGAAGATATACCAAAGGTGTATATAAATGTAGGGAAAATTACTCAAATCTTTACTAACCTGTTAATAAATGCTGGTCAGGCGATTGAATCTACCGGCAAACAAGGGCAAATTATTGTTAAGTCATGGCATGAAGGGGACTATGTTCATATCAGCGTGACTGATTCCGGCTCCGGAATTAAACAGGAGCACCTCGATAAATTGTTTCATCCGTTTTTCACCACCAAGCCTGAGGGGCAAGGTACCGGACTGGGTTTATCGATTTCATTTGGCATTGCCGAAGAACATGGCGGCGAATTGAAAGTCGCCAGTAAAGAAGGCGTAGGCAGCACCTTCACATTAAGTCTGCCGACTACCGGCCCGGAAGATGAGCAGGAGCCGGAATCAGACTGCTAAAGCCGGCAGCAGCAAGCGTGGTTCACAGGAGAATACATGAGCGAGCAGACGCCCACTCAAGAGGAAAAGAAGTACACGATTCTGTTTGTCGATGATGAGCCGAATATTCTTCGGGCGCTGAAGCGTGCCCTGTTCAAAATGAATATAAACATGTTGCTGGCAGAGAGCGGCAAGAAAGCCCTTGAGTTACTGGAAAGCCACACAGTTCACGTTGTGGTATCTGACATGAAGATGCCGCATATGTCAGGCGCAGAATTGCTAGAACAGGTTGCCAAATTATATCCCGACACATTCCGTGTCGTCCTCACCGGTTTCGCAGACATTGATTCAACCATAAAGGCCGTTAACCAGGGCAAAATCCACCGTTATCTTCAGAAACCCTGGGACAATCAGGAATTAATGAGTACCCTGGAAGAAGGGCTCGAGCGGGTTAAATTAAAAGACGAAAATGCCCGACTGCAAAAACTGACAAGGCTGCAGAATAAAAAGCTTAAGGACATTAACGCCAATCTGGAACAAACGGTGATTAAGCGGACTAAGCAAATCAAACTGGCGCTTCAGCGCATTGAGAAACACAATCTGGCACTTGAGCAGGTGTTATTCAATGTGATCAGCATCAACCCTGATATAGATGGCAAGTTTGCCATTGAAGTCAGTGAGCTTGCGACCCTTTTAGCAGAGCGTGCCGGATTACCCGCAGAGGAAATTAAACTGATCCGTTATGCCAGCTTAATTTGTGAACTGGGATGTCTCGGTCTGACACCGGCGGATTATGCGCCTCCGTTTAACAAGCTGAACTACGAGCAACAAAAGAATTTTCTGTCGCAAACAAAACAGGCGGCCACTATCCTGGCACCTGCCCAGCATCTGCAACCGGTTTCTGACATTATCGAATTACAGTTTGAACACTGGAACGGTTCCGGTTTGTATCACAAGGTGGCGAAAGAGATCCCTGACGGTGCCCGAATTTTATCGATAAGTCGCGACTACTGGCGGTTAATCACCGGACGCCTGACCGAAAAACACATGACACCGAACGAAGCCAAGCAGGAACTTAAGAAACACCGCAACACTCGTTATGACGCAACGTATCTGGATATCCTACTGGAATCACAGGAAATCGGATTGCCTAAGCACATAGACAACACGTTTACTGCCAACGAGCTTACCCCCGGCATGGTACTGGCGGCCAACCTGTACAACGACAGTCATATTCTGATTTTGCCGGAAGGGCATGTATTCACCGAGTCAACGATTGCCAAACTATGTCAGTTCGAAGATGACCACGGCAAGATGTTTGAAATCACGATTAAAGCTGGCCGGCTGGACGTGGGTGAATCAGAAAATCAGGCCGAACCCGAATCAATCTGACGATTCGCGGTAGAGGGGAAACGACAGGGTAAATTCAGTCCCCTCGTTGATTGCGCTTTCCACCGACACAGTGGCGTTATGCGCCTGTAAAATTCCGTGAGAAATCGACAATCCCAGCCCCGTTCCCACTCCGGTGGGCTTGGTAGTGAAAAATGGCGAGAAAATTTTCTGTTGAGTGACCTTATCCATGCCGACACCAGTATCTTTCACTTTCAGAATAAGACGGTTTTCCGTACTGCTTAAGTCTAGTGATAACACGCCTCCAGCTGGCATAGCATGCGCTGCGTTTATCATCATATTAATCATCACCTGCTCAAGCTGTGAAGCATCCCCCACACAGTAAGGGGTGTCTGTGTGAACATTGACCTGAATCTGATGATGATTATCGAAACGGGTTTTAGTGAGCTTCACGCACCGCTGTATAACATCCTGTAAAGACAACGGCATCATCTTACCTTCGCCCTTCCTGGAAAACGCATATAAATCACTGACTATGTCGCGAATACGATCAATACCACTGACATTAGTTGCTACGATCTCATGGGCATCTTCTAATAAAAATGACAAATCGTATTTGGCTTCCAGTTCCTGCAACATCTCTGAGCAACCAGGTTTAGTTTTCGCCCACTGTGCGATTTCTGCAAACAGTTCTTCAAACGTTTCCACATACTGCACAAGGGTTTCAAGGTTAGAGCGGATGTAACCGATGGGATTATTAATTTCGTGAGCGATACCTGCAGTGAGTTTGCCTAACTCCGACATTTTCTCAGCCTGTACAAGCTGAGCCATTGTTTCTGCCATTCCCCGGGTCATTTCATCAATGCGGGTTTGCGTACTGTCCAGTGTGGTTTTGCGCCGGCATTGCACCATTCCATTCTGAAACCAGCTAACCAGGGGCACAAAAGCATTCAGTGCCTCATCACTCAATGGCTTTTCAAGCGCGATGATCAACCACATTTCCGGGTGACCATTGTCAGCAAGCCGCAAACAAATAAAAGGGTCGTCATCTCCGTCGTAAAGAAATGTGTCATCAGGATAAGCCGCGTATCGCTTTCTCGCCCGCTCACACAACGCATCAAGTTCAGCATCATCGCCGGACCAGGCTTCTTCTTTGAATACCCGCAATGAGGAAACCAGAGAAAGTTCTTCGAACCAGAAAGGTGTATAGAAGCCGCAGCGGGCCTCAAAATGATTGACCAGCAGCTCAATGTATTTATCCAGCAGAGTGTGCAAAGAGCAGTCCAGGCACAGTACACTTCCCAGCTCTTGCATGAGTATGTGTACAGATTGATTACCGCGCGTGTCATTTACCTGAGGCATACTACTCATATCCCATCGCATAACCCGTTAGACTTTATTTCTTGCTACTTCGTAGTGTAGACAGTTGTTGCATTTTGAGCGAAGAAATTATTCGTGCCAGAATAGCGATATTACTCTTAACGGGCAAATGATTATGAAAACCTTTGATTATATCTGTATTGGTGGTGGCAGTGGCGGGATCGCATCGGCCAACCGGGCAGCAAAGCACGGCAAGAAAGTCGCACTCATTGAAGGTGCTGATATTGGCGGTACCTGTGTAAACGTGGGCTGTGTGCCGAAAAAAGCAATGTGGTTCGGCGCGAACGTGGCAGAAGCCATTCATAAGTATGGCCCTGACTATGGTTTTGATGTCACCGTCAATAACTACAGCTGGGAAGTGATGGTGGCCAACCGTCAGGCGTACATTGAGCGTATCCACGCTTCCTATGATCGCGTGCTTGGTGCCAACGATATTACCGTTATTAAAGGCTTTGCAACATTCGTTGACGATCACACCATTGAAGTAGATGGCGAGCAGTACACCGCAGAACATATCACCATAGCCGTTGGCGGTCGTCCGCGCTTCCCGGATATTCCCGGTGCAGAACACGGCATCGACTCCGACGGCTTCTTTGCCCTGCAAACACAGCCCGAACGGGCAGTGGTTGCAGGAGCCGGCTACATTGGTGTGGAACTGGCGGGCGTACTGCATTCACTGGGCACAAAAACCGATTTGGTTATCCGTCATGGTCAGCCACTTCGTCATTTCGACCCCATGATTGCTGAAACGCTCACGGAAATTATCGACAGCGAAGGCCCTGCCCTGCATAAGTTTTCAGAAATTGAAAAAGTGGAAAAGCAGGATGACGATTCACTGAAAATCACCCTTTCCACCGGTGAAATCATTGAAACCGATGTGCTTATCTGGGCCATTGGCCGGGTACCATCCAGCGACAAGTTGGCGTTGGAAAACACCGGTATCGACACCGACGATAAAGGTTTCATTAAAGTAGATAAATTCCAGAACACCACGGTAGATGGCGTGTACTGTGTGGGCGACGTTACCGGTCATGCAGAACTGACGCCGGTTGCCATTAAAGCCGGACGTTTGCTCAGTGAACGCTTGTTCAATGGCCAGAGCGATGCGCACCTGGATTACAATCTCATCCCAACCGTAGTATTCAGCCATCCGCCAATAGGCACTGTGGGAATGACAGAGCCGGAAGCAGAAGAAGCCTACGGTAAGGAAAATCTGAAGGTTTACACGTCATCGTTTGCCGCCATGTACACGGCAGTCACCAAACATCGTCAGGCTACGAAAATGAAGCTTATATGCGCCGGTGAAGAGGAACGGGTGGTTGGCCTGCACGGTATAGGAATGGGCATGGATGAAATCCTGCAGGGCTTTGCCGTGGCGATGAAGATGGACGCAACCAAAGCCGATTTCGACAGCTGTATTGCGATTCACCCCACCAGCGCCGAAGAGTTTGTCACCATGACCTGATTTGCGGACCGTATTAACGAGAAAAGCCGGTTTCCATAAACCGGCTTTTCTGTTCAGATGACCTGTATCACCCTTCCACTTCCTCAACATAATCCCACATTTGCTGTAGTTGCTCGCTGAAGCCATTATTCAGCAGCGGGAAGCGGTGGAAGGTTTTCGGATCCAGCGATACCTGTTCGATGTGGAAACCGGCGCGGGTGCCGTAGCGTTTCCACGGATTGCGGCAGAACAGTCTGAACCAGCGTTCAACATAAGCAGCCAGTTGGCGCATGTCGTGTTCTTTGTCGAAGCCGTTGAGCATCAGTTCCACCAGAATGCTCTTTGGCCACATCTGGCGGGCCAGATAGCAATCCATGATGAAATCGCACAACACGTACGGCATCAGATCCGCTTCATCGGTCTGCTCTTCCGGACGTAATTCCGCAGTAGGCTGCTGTACGTTCACGCGGTGCATTTCTTTCAGCTGATGACGGGCACTTTTACCGTCAACAGACAGCGGCAGTCCCACATCTTCCAACCAGCGGTTCACCTTACGGATAGTGGTTTTGTTGATACCGGCAATCACAGAAATCACACCAGAGGTGTCGCCATCCATGGTAGCGTAACCCAGCGCAGATTCAGACAGGTTCGATGTGGCAATCAGCAGTTTGTTTTCGCGGTTGGCCAGCATCCACACACCAGGACTACGGCTTCTGGCCTGAATGTTCTGCATGGCAATATCATCGGTTTTCCAGCTCAGCGGCCGGTCCGGATACAGCCCGTTCACCAGCGAGTGATATTGCTGCACCACCGGTTCAATATTCCAGCTGTGGAACGTTGCACCAATTTCTTCCGCCAGATATTTCGCTGCGTTGAACGTGGTTTCAGAGGAGTTATCTGTGCCCTGATATAAGCACAGCAACACCTTCGGCATGGCCTTTTCTTTCAGCCAGGCAATTTTATCTTCGCCCGGCGCGATGGCGTCTATTTTCGCAGCTAACCCTTTCGGCAAGGTCGCCAAGTAATCGTGTACGCCGAGTTGTTCCAGCGCCACGAAATGCGACACATACACCGAAGCCGCCACCAGCGCGGAATCCGCACCACCGGACAAACTCACCACGTAACCGTCGGTGTGAGTACGGGTAGTCCAGTCCCACAAGCCATTGCCCAGCGCATAGCAGATTTCGGTGTAGGCGTAGTCATCACCACTGAGTGCATCCCAGAATACCGGCAGCTCGTCTTTGGCGGAATCTACGCGGTCGTTGCTGCGTGCAGCCAGCACGGCATCGTTAGGCAGGGTGAGTGACAGTTCGATATCCACCACATTAGTGTCGTCAATATCGATGGTTTCAGAACTGATAACGCGGGAAACACGGTTGGCACTAACATTCACCAGCGTCTGGTTCATCACCACGTCGCGCACGTTGAAGCGGTCACCACGGGAAACCACTTTACCTTCTGAAGCAATCAGTGAACCGCCGTCGAAAATGCTGGTACCGTTTTCCGTTCCGGCTAAGTTAGCATAGGCGTACACCACGCCAAAGGCACGGGAGCCTTCTTTAATAAACTGCTCGCGGATAAAATTTTTGCCTACCGCGAAGTGAGAGGCACTGGGGTTTAATAATACATCCACGTTACGATGATAGAGATCACGCCCCGGACGGTTTGCCACCCAGGCATCTTCGCAGGTTTCCACGCCAATACGCAGGCCACCGGCATTCACTACCACATCACCAAAAGGCACGTTGAATGTCGGATGATTTACCACCCTGCCCCGTGGCCAGGCTTCAAACCAGCGCGGCTCATAGTGCAAGCCATTACGGGCCAGATATTGTTTACAGGCAAAGCCATGCAGGCCGTCGGCACTGATAAACGCCGTGGTGTTATACACCTGACCGCCCGGAAACATCACCGGCATGCCCATAGCAATAAGCATGTTGCCGGCGTGTTCGCGCTCATGGGCCAGTGCCTGATAGCCGGCGAGCACATCGTTCAGCGCAGCTTCCGTCGCCTGGTTAAATTCCTGGTAACTGAAATTGTCTTCACATCCGTAGCCTGTCAGTGCAAGTTCAGGCATAAGCAGGATATTGATATGGGCGTCCATTGAACGCTCAACAGCGCTGAGGATTCGGGACACATTGCCCTTAAAGTCGAAAGGAATTTGACGCAGCGCTGCTGTGCCGATTCGGGTGTAATTTGCCATAGGTGATCTTATGCCCAGTCTACTTCGAATACCTTTTTCAGGTAGCTTACAAATTCAGGATCTTCGCAAAGGTTTTTACCCGGCGCATCAGATATTTTCGCCACCGGCTTACCGTTAACCCGTACCAGTTTCATCACGATATTCAGTGGCGTCACGCCGCGAACATCGTTAGACAAAAAGGTACCAATCCCGAATGATGTTTTGATTCGCCCGCGGAACCGCAAAAACAGCGTTACCATGGTTTTAAAATCCAGCCCGTCACTGAAAATAATGGTTTTCGTTCGCGGATCAATATGCAAATTCTCATACATGCGAATCGCCTTTTCCCCGAATTCTATCGGATCACCGGAGTCATGTCTTAAACCATCGAACAGTTTTGCAAAGTACAAATCGAAATCACGGACGAAAGCGTCCATACCAATGGTATCGGTTAACGCGTAACCCAGCTGGCCACGGAACTCCTTCACCCAGGCTTCAAGGGTGTGCTTTTGTGAATTCACCAGCTGCACGCCAACTTGCTGGGACAACATAAAAATTTCATGGGCCATGGTACCGATTGGCAAAATGTCGAACTCTTTCGCCAGATGCATATTCGATGTACCGGTAAGAAATTGCGGCACCATGCTTTTCAGCATATCAATAACAGTAAGCTGTGCTTCATAGCTGAAGCGACGACGGGTACCAAACTCAGCAATGGATAAACCCGACAAATCGTGCTTTTCATGCTGTTCTTTCAGCCATTTCACCTTCTCGAATAAAGGCTGACGCACATCCTCGTAGGTTTTGTTTGGGTAGTTCCGGCGGTTGTACACTTCTGCCACGGTAGACAATACTGGCATCTCAAAGTTATGTACGTGCATCAGGGGGCCTTTCGCACGAATCGACAACTGACCGTCTTCTTCTGAAAAATGTAAAAAGCGTGTCTGATAAGACCACATTCGAAGCCACTCAATGAAGTCTTTCGTGTACCAGGGGATGGATTCCAGCCAGCTTATCTGGTCCGGCGTAAACCGGAGGCCGTCGAGCTTTTCCAGCTCCTGTTGAATTTCAGCCCGGTATGGACGTAAATCCACATCGCTGCGCACCACAAACCGGTATTCCACATCTTCAACATATGGAAACTGGTGCATAAAACACTGCCACATGTTCATTTTGTAGAAGTCGTTATCTAACGCAGAGAAGTTTAAGTGTTCCTTAAACAGAGAATTTCGGGACATGGGTTTGTTTCTTAGTGGATTATGCAGCAAGGGCCTTTTTGACATCGTCGATGGTAGCGGCGATGACAACTCCTGATTCTTTAAGAGATTGAATTTGGGTGTCGATACCGTCAGGCGCAATGCCCCGGCACGCATCAAGGTGCAATATGACAGTAAACCGGCCTGTATTTTGTAGCTGACGGGCGGTAGTAGCGACACAGAAATCTGTCGCGAGGCCACCTACAATTACTGTTGTCACGTCATTACAGCGTAAGTACTCGATTAACCCTGTGGACAGCTTTTCAGCCAGGTCATGGTAACAGGCGCCATAGGGATGAAGGTCGGGAGCCACGCCTTTCCAGACGAAAAAATCGTACTCTGTGGGCGCAGGTAAACCGTCAAGCAGCTCAAAGCCTTTTGTTCCCGGCTTGCAGTGCATTTTAAATGTGCAATCGGTATTCGGATGCTCCAGCGGTTGAAACTGTTCATCGTCGTTCTCCACCCGGAACAAGGCTGCATCACAATGAGAATCGCTGGAACCCACAATGAAATCCGCCAGTGCATTTTGCGCCAGCAACGCCGGTACGATCTCATCTCCGCCCGGAACAGGCAGTTCATCGGGGCATAAAGGGGTAAACCCTTTTTGCGGATCAACGTTAACGGATGCAATTGTCATCAATAAGCTCCTCACTTTTTAAAGAGTATTCTATCAATACCCTTTAAAGTCAATCAAAATTTAATCAATCACTACCTAACCTATTTGGAGTCTTTTAAGTCGTGGTTTTATTTGCCTTTCTGGTAACTAATGAGTATTTTAAAAACACTCATTAAGAAGGTATTCAATATGAAAGTAGCGGTGTTTGGTTCAGCGTTTAATCCGCCCACAAAGGGGCATGCTGATGCGATTGAATCGATTCTGGCACATGCAAATCACTATGAACGGGTAGTGCTCATCCCTTCTTTTTGCCACGCATTCGCGAAAAACATGATTGATTACAGTCACAGGGTTGCCATGCTGAATGCGTTCGTGAGTGATCTTCAGGATGACCGTATACATGCCCTGCCCGTTGAGCATCTCATCAGTGACGGTGAAAGCCCTGTGTACACCTACGATGTACTGTCTTACTTACACAATACGCAGTTTAGCGGCGATCAGCTTACTTTCGTCATCGGGCCGGATAACAAAGCAAACTGGCCGAAGTTTTATAAAGCGCAGGAAATTGAAGAAAAGTGGCATGTTCTGGTGGTACCTGAACGGCAATCTATCCGTTCAACCATGGTCCGTGAAGCGCTGGCAGAGGGGAATGCCGCAACATCGCTGATAACCCCTTCCGTGGCTGACTACATCAACAGGCATCAGTTATATGCGTGAAACTGCTTACCCGACCCCGGTGTGTACCATTGACGCCATTTTATTGCGTATCCGTGCTGATAAGCTGGAAGTTGCCCTGATCCGCCGCCCTGCTGATGCGCGGGTATATGCCAACGTATTAGCATTGCCGGGCGGATTTGTTCATACCGACAAGGATCAGACACTCAACGACACACTCCTTCGCAATTTGCAGTCAAAGGTGGGCCTGAGCCCGTCTTATATCGCTAAACTGGAATTTGAGGGTAACATCAGCCGGGATCCGGAGGGATGGAGTATTACCTGTCCTTATTTGTGTCTGGTGGACGACTCTGCGCCGTGTCTTGAGCATGTTCACTGGCATGATGTCAGCGATTTTCTGCGTGATTCACCCTCACTGACACTGCCGTTTGACCATCAGCAACTTATACAGAAAGCCTTTCAACGGCTTTATCACCGCGCAAAATACAGCACCGAACCCAATTACTTTTTCAAGAATCCGTTTACCCTCTCAGAATTGCAAACGGTGTATGAAATCGTGCTTGGCAAACCCCTGCACAAAAAGAACTTCAGAGACCGGATTGAAGAAAGTATGTCAGTGGAAGAAACCGGTGACAGTAAAATTGTAAAACGAAGCCGGGCCAAACTTTACACCCACAAACACCCGTTAAAGCCCCACTTTTTCTCCCGGGTCATGCAAGGTGCGTTTGATTAATTTTTAAGATTAAGTCTATCAATTAGTCCCGTTACGCACTTTCTGAAATACCGCGCATAATACATTCATTAAAGTTAATGGAGAGTTATATTATGAGAGCAGGTATTTCAACTGTCGCTGTGTTGTTCGCTGTTGCGTTTGTTGCCACCTATGTTCTGACTGCAAACCTGGTGATGAGCGGTTTTTCAGCCTTAATGGTGTCATTTTTTCATTTGTGCATCCGCTGGATCCTCACTGAACTGGACCCTTCTTCCGCATCGCTTTAGGTCTGTCTCAGTTTGCGGGTCGTTGTCGTAAACCTCCAGATACGATGAATAACCTCTTTAGTAAAACCATCCGCTTTGCAAATCCGGTAAGCCGTGTCGTATGCTTCTGAACGGGAAACGGGCTGTTCGCCGGCATTGATGCCAGCCAGCCGCATAACAAACAACAAGTACCTTTACCGGAACGCATAATGATAAAAATCACCCGAAACAGTCTGGCACTTGCTGTCAGCCTGATGCTGGGCAGCAGTGCTGCACTGGCCGAAACGGCAGACAAATCAGAAAACGAAAACTGGGATGTGCTCAAGCCTCCCTTCGCACTTAACAGCGTGGATATTGAAACCAGCGAAACCACCTGGTCCAGCCTGGACATCTCACCGGATGGCAAATTTATGGTGTTCGATATGCTGGGCGATTTGTATAAAGTGCCTTTATCCGGCGGCGCTGCGACGTCGCTAACACAGGATTTTGCCTGGAATATTCATCCCGCCATTTCGCCGGACGGAAAGCATATTGCGTTTATCTCAGACCGTGGCGGTTTGTCCAATGTGTGGGTGATGGATATCGACGGCAGTAATTTGCGTCAGGTGACTACGGAAAAGAAAAACATCATTCATTCTCCGAAATGGAGTCCGGACGGGCAGTACATTGTTGCCACCAAAGGGATTATGTCCAGCCGGAGTATTCCGGCCGGTGAAATCTGGATGTATCACATTGCCGGTGGTGACGGTCTGCAAATCAAAGCCCGCGAACACGGGAACGCCGACCAGCAAAATATTGCCGACCCGGTGTTCTCACATGATGGCCAGTATATCTATTACACCCACAACACCGTGCCGGGTGCAGGCTTCGAGTACAACAGAGATCCTCTTGAAGGGATTTTCGACATCACCCGCTTCGACCGCAAAACCGGTAAAGAGGACAGTTTTATCAGTGGTACCGGCGGCGCTATTGTACCTGTGCCCTCACCGGACGGTAAATACATCGCCTTTATCCGCAGGGTAAAAAACAAAACCGGGCTTTTTCTCAAAGAGCTGGAAACCGGGCTTGAGAAACCGCTAACCCTTACCCTTGAGCGGGATATGCAGGAAGGCTTTGGTTCTGAAGGCTACTTTGCCTATTACGACTGGATGCCCGACAGCCAGTCTCTGGTTTACTGGACAGGAGGTAAGTTTCACAACGTCGACATTAAAACCGGCAATATCGGAGATATTGATGTCAGCGTAAAAGCGACACTGCATTATGCAGATGCACTGCACTTTGATGTGGATGTGGCACCGGATGAATTCGATGTAAAAATGATTCGCTGGTCGCAGAAATCGCCGGACGGCAAAAGTATGTTGTTCCAAGCCCTGGGCAAGCTTTATGTGAAAGATATTAAAAGCGGCAAAATGACCCGCCTGACGGAACAAAGTGAGCACGATGAATATTTTCCCCGTTATACCAACGATGGAAAATTCATTGTTTACACCACCTGGAATGACGAAAAGCTGGGTGATGTACGCATAGTTTCCGCCAAAGGTGGCAAAGGTAAAGTGATCACCAAAAAGCCGGGACACTATGTAGAGCCAAGCTTCTCGCCAGATGGCCGTTATGTCGCATTCCGGAAATTCAGCGGCGGCTATTTGTTAGATCCTACTTATTCGGTAGAGCCCGGTTTATATGTGGCTGACCTGAAGAACGACACTGAAGTCAGAGTCAGCGAAAGTGGTGCACAACCCCATTTTGCCGGAAATGACGGTCGTGTGTATTTCACCGAACGCGCCGGCGGGTCTGCTTACCCTGAAACGCAATTGAGCAGCACCGATTTACGCGGTGAAGACAAGCGCACGCATTTATACGGTGCGGATAAAGTCAGCGAATACCGTTTGTCTCATGACAAAAAGTGGGTGGCTTTTGTTTACCAGTTCAAGACCTACGTAGCACCGTTCGTAGACAACGGTCAGAAAATTACGCTGGGACCGGACATGACATCATTACCGGTTACACAGCTCTCTGCCCGTGCCGGCGAGTACCTGAACTGGAGTCCGGATAGTACGTCGGTAGGCTGGTTCCACGGACCGGTGTATTACGAGCGCGCACTGGAAGATGCATTTACTTTTGTTGCCGGTAAAGAAAAAGATGCACTGCCTGAACCGGAAACCAAAGGCATGAACCTGTCTTTCAAATCGAAGGCAGATAAACCCGGTGGCTACAAAGCGCTGGTCGGCGGCAAAGTCGTTACCATGCGTGATGCAGATAACACACAGGAAGTCATCGAAAACGGCGTAGTGCTTATTCGCGATAACCGGATTGAAGCCGTTGGCTCACTTGACGATATTACTATTCCTGATGACGCCATGCGCATCGATACCCGCGGAAAAACCATTATTCCGGGCTTAGTCGATGCCCATGCTCACGGTTCTCAGGGTCGTAACGAAATTATTCCTCAACAAAACTGGGGACAATTTGCCAACGTAGCATTTGGTGTGACCACGATTCACGATCCGTCCAACGACACCACTGAAATCTTTGCAGCCTCAGAGTTGCAACGACATGGCGATATTATTGCTCCGCGCATTTATTCCACCGGCGCGATTTTATACGGTGCCGAGTCACTGGGTTATAAAGCCATTATCAACAACTACGATGATGCGTATTTCCATGTTGAAAGGCTGAAAGAAGCCGGTGCAATTTCAGTAAAAAGTTATAACCAGCCGCGACGGGATCAACGTCAGCAAATTCTGTGGGCTTCACACGAACAGCAGATGATGGTTGTGCCGGAAGGCGGCGGTAAAATGCAGCAGAACCTGACTATGGTGGTAGACGGACATACCGGTCTTGAGCACAGTTTCCCTGTGGCGAAAGGCTATGATGATGTTAACCAGTTATGGGCAGCCACAGAGTCGGGTTACACGCCAACCTTCGTGGTGTCATATGGTGGCCTGATGGGCGAAGAGTACTGGTACGACAGAACTGAAGTGTGGAAGAACGAACGCCTGCTGCGCTATGTGCCGTCAACCATTCTCGACAGCCGTGCTATCCGCCGTCCTACCGCACCGGATAACCAGTACAATCACTTCGAAGTGGCAGCGTATGCAAAAACACTGCGCGACAAAGGTGTGAGCGTGCACATCGGTGCCCATGGCCAGCGTGAAGGTTTAGCCGCTCACTGGGAATTGTGGAGTATGGCTCAGGGTGGTTTCACGCCATGGGAAGCCCTGCGTGGCGGAACCATTGACGGTGCCAAACACTTAGGCATGGGTAACGACCTTGGCAGTATAGAAAAAGGTAAGCTGGCCGACTTAGTTGTGATTGACGGTGATGTACTGAGCGATATCCGCAGAAGCGAATTTGTTGAGTATACCGTGCTGAACGGACGGGTTTATGAGGCTGCGACGATGAATGAAGTGGGCAGCCGTAAACAGCGTAAGCCGTTCTTCTTCGAGGCAGATAACAAACTGTTTATGCCGGAAGAGACTGCGCAGGAAATCAACGCCAAAGCGCATATGTATCACTGGAGGCATTGATACCTTAAACCTGTACGGGCGCCTGATAAGGCGCCCTTTTTATTTCATGCTGCTGGCAACGCCATCGCAGGTTTGAGACTGTCAGCGACCTGTTGTGGATCGCGGCAAATAAGATAAACCTCATCCTGCCAGTCATCAAATGTTGCCATCATTGAATATAACAGCGCCGGCTTACTGAATCTGATGCGCACGTTAGCTTCATCACCCTGCCCCAAAATCAATGCATCACCACAGTGAGCTCTGCTCCAGCTTCCGGCCTCTGCAGACTCAATGGCAGACAGCCTGGCGAACAGGGTACTGTAGAACCCCGGATTGATGACCAGATCATCGTCCTGAATATACAGCGAGAAATGCTTTCCTATACGGATACTGGCAATGGCAGAAATCATCGTCCAGAGGATCAGGCTGCAAACGATAACCGCTGCGGTATGACTCCATTCAGCCAAAAGCCAGTATGAAAGCGCAGCCGCAAGCACTATTCCGCCTGTCAGCACGCATTGATAAATCACGCTGTCTGATTTGGTATGTAGTTTCCCCACGGGCGACACATGCCGGCGGGTAAACCGGGGAATGGCATAAAACCAGGATGCCGGTTCATGGGCCCATAAAACAGCAGTCATTCGTTTTTTGTCATCCTCTGCATACGCTTTATGAGCATGCAATCTCGGATCACCGGGAAGATGGCGGGCTTTCCACAAGCTTTTAACCACCATATAAACCAATGCAAATTCGAGAATAATAAGCACCGCCGCAATGGGATAACGTAGCCAGGAAATAAACTCAAAATAAGCAGCAAGATCTTCAGGAAAGGTGTACCGCGCGGCCACCGCCGCGAGACTAAAACTGATGATTATTTTCCACAGTTTCTGTTTGCCTTTCACAACAACACAAACATAGTACGCTGCAGGCAAAACAATAAAATACAGGCCTGCAAAAGTGCGGTGAGCCACTTATCCTGCGGTAACCGGATTGTGTCAGGTAGAAAGTAATAGCCGCCGGCAAATGTAGTGACCATCAGAACGAAATAGATAAGACGATACTGAGCAGATTTCTGCATAGCAACACTCCCTGTTTGCTTAACCATGCCACCGGTAAAGTTTACTGCATGGTCAGTTCTCTGCGCAAAGGGAGATAAGTTTCAGAATGTTACCCGCACGGCGTCTCAGTTACCGGTTACGTCCGTATTGTTCGTGAGATGACACCCAGTCAGATGAAGAAATGGCCGAAGCCAGCGAGATCTCTCCGGCCAGTGCCACCGCTCCTACAATCTCGGCAAATTTGTACACTTTATTTTTGCCGTAACAATCCATCAGCTCCAGGCACTCTTTCTGTGTACCTATGCCGGTTCCACCGCCGTAGGTGGCGACAATCAGAGAAGGGATAGTCAGTGAAACGTACAAATCCCCTTCTTCGGTGAGTTCGGAGTACATGATCCCCGCCGAGGATTCAGAGACATTAGCGACATCCTGTCCCGTGGCAATGAACATGGCGGTGATACCGTTGGGCGAATGCAGGCCGGTGTTATTGACGCCGGATAAAAACGAACCGATACCAGCCACTCTGCCATGGTAATCAATTTGTTTTGGTTCCACCCGCATTACGCTGAGTAAATGCTCGCGCTTGATGGTAGCCTCTGCAGTAACCCGTTTTCCCCGGGTCCGCATAATATTTATCTGCGAGGCCTTTTTGTCGGTGGCAAAGTTAGACTCCAGATAAAAATTCACAATCCCGTCGTAGTGATCCATGATCCAGCCACAGGCAGCAAATGTGGCGCGCCCCACCATATTCTGACCAGCAGCATCTCCGGTCCTGTAATTAAAACGGAGAAACGCAAATTTATTAGACAGGAAATGGTCGATGTAAGTCAGCTTCGCCACCGAAGACGTCGCTTCTGCTTCATCACGGATTTTTTCGATATTTTCATTTATCCATTTAACGAAATCCCGTGCCCCGCGCGCATCAGAAAAAACAAAAACCGGCGCCCGTTGCATGGCATCATCAACCACCGTTGCTTTTACACCTCCGCTCATATTCAATAGCTTCATGCCACGGTTATAAGACGCCACCAGCGTGCCTTCAGTGGTAGCCAGCGGCACCACAAAATTGCCTTTCGCATATTCTCCGTCAATGGTGAGCGGACCCGCTATGCCAATAGGCACCTGCGCCACACCAATAAAGTGCTCAATATTGCCTTTGAGTGTGTTGGGGTCGATGGAATAGTTGCCCACATGATTCACCGGCGCGCCGGTTGCAGAAGCAAAATATGCCTGACGGGCTTTGATGATTTCTGCCTGATAGTCGTCATGGGGATCTCTTGGGATCCCCTCCGGTTTGGCACTGATGTCTGAAATGTTGTCTTCGACTTCAAACTTCAGCTTACCGAATGGAGAGGCCTTGAAAGAAAGTCCCAATTTAAGCTTTTCAGGCCCGGCCTTTGCCCGCACGCTCAAAAAAACCGTAATAACTTCCCGTAGCGGAAAAGAAATATCCCCTTTTGCATTAATTTCCTCAGCAGAGAGCAGCATATCCGCCCCGACTTTCAGGGTAATTTTCTCTTTTGGAATATGATTGCCATCCAGCACGATATGTAAAATTTCGCTGATACTGGCGTCTTTCAACCGGTTTTTCAGCATAAAGCACAAACCATCTTCCGTTTTTTGCAGACTGCCGTGGGTATACAACTGCTTTAAAAGCATGCTGGGGATAAACATGAGGCACTTCCTTTTTAATGGCTGACGCTTTTTGAGACGCGCTTATTATGAATGTAATACAGTAGCGTCAGTTAACAACAATTTCACTTCTTTCCCGGTCAAACCAGCCACCGGGTTGACCCCCGTCAACCTTTCAGGACTTGCCTGAAACGGACATGACTTAACAAAAACGGACATAACACACATTTTTTGTACACAAATCATCCAGTGTCCGTGATTTGAAAGCCCACGGCACTGCTTCTTGTAAATTTAATTCCGTCAGCAGGACGCTGATGTGTTTTCGACAGATTGCCCCTGTTACCGGAAAAGGAGGTGTCAGGGACTACGATGCCAGGGATTCAATTGATCAGTTAAGGATGCTGTTCAGGGGTAATCTGCCGGACTTTTATTTAGCAAGGAGTAAATCATGGAACACAAGCTGTTCAGACAACAGGCTTTGCAACATCAGCTGACAGCCAGTCAGGGAGACGTATTTGTTTTACCGTCTTTGCCTGTCAGGATGATCAGTCTGATGATAACAGGTTGGGTCATCGTGATGGCCTGGTATCTGAATAGTCAGGAATACAAAACCTTCACCCGGATCAACGGCTGGCTGGAAATGTCAGAGGGCAGTACGCCGGTTTATCCGGACAATACCGGCGGACGGGTTGCCCCTATTCTCGTGAAAAATGGCGATGAGGTTGAGGCGGGAACCCCCTTACTTAAAATCAACAGCGGCCAGACGCTGGGCTCCGGCGAAGACGTGCATTTTGCAGTGCACAGTCAGTATGAAGTTCAGCAGGAACAGCTTGAACAACAACTACGCTATCTCACTGTCGCCCATAAACTGGCAATTGCAACGACCAGAAATACCGGCACGCAACTGGAGCGGGATATTAGCAAACTTAACGGACTCATTGAGCTGGTAGGCCAGCGGATCGCTCTGGCAGAAACGTCTGCTAACTCGATGGCAACACTCGCCGATGCCAGATTACTGGCGAAAAATGAACATCTCAGTGCCGCCCGTGCTGTCTTATCGCTAAAGCAGGAATTACTGGAATACCAGCGGGAGCGTGAAAGTAAGCTCGCCTACCTTGAAGAAAATCGCCACGAGCTGGCGAGGCTCCCCGCCAGTCAGGAGCAGGAGCGCCTTGATCTTCAGCATCAACTCAGTGCATTACGCAATCAGATGCTGCAGTGGGACAGTCAGCACAAGAAGGTGATTACCGCATCAAGAGCTGGTGTGGTATCCGATTTGTCTGTACGTAGCGGTGACTTCATCAATACGTCTAAACCTCTACTGAATATACAACCCTCTTCTGACACCCTTACCGGTAAGGTGTTGCTGCCAGCCCGGTCGGCAGGTTTACTGCAACAGGGTCAGTCAGTCCGCATTAAACTGGATGCTTTCCCTTATCAGCAATACGGCACCGTTGACGGTGTTATTACGCAAATATCCGACGATCTTATCCAGCCACAGAGTAAGCAATGGTTTCCTGTCACCACAGACGAACCGGCATATCTGGTTCAGGTTTCGCTGAATAAACAAAGCATCGCCACCTACGGACAGGAAACACCACTGAGAAGTGGCATGACCTTCAGTGCCGATGTGACGACACGGGAGTCCAGCCTGATTGAATGGCTTTTCGCACCATTACTGTCTGTAAAAGGGGCGTGGTAATGCAGGCCCTCTTATCAGCAAACCCGCTCCCTTCCCTTCGCCGTTCTGTTAAAACACCGGTGGTGTATCAGGCGGAAGCCGCAGAATGCGGACTGGCCTGCCTGTGTATGATATTGCAGGCCCATGGCGATAAAAGAACACTGGCCGAACTCCGGCAGGAATATGGCTTGTCACTGAAAGGGGCAACGCTGGGAGACATTATTACCATCGCTAAGCGCCTTTCTTTATCGGCAAGAGCGCTGAAACTGGATCTGGATGATCTGCCAAAACTGCAATTGCCCTGCGTAGTTCACTGGGATATGAAGCATTTTGTGGTACTCACCGCGGTGAACAAAAACAGTGTAACCATTCATGATCCGGCCACGGGTAAACGTAAAATGCCGGTATCCCGTTTTTCCGCTCATTTCACCGGCATAGCTCTGGAAGTATCTCCGGCTCCGGCTTTTACACCGGTCACGGCTACCCCAAAACTCACTATCAGCAGTTTCTTCTCAGGTCTCAGCGGACTTCGCAGAACCTTGCTGCTTACCTTCTGTATTACTCTGCTTATTCAGTTATTTGCCCTGTTGTCTCCTTATTACATGCAAATGGTGGTAGATGATGCGCTGCCCGCAGGATCGTCTGACTTTTTGACCGCATTAACCATAGGCTTTGCGCTTTTTCTGTTAATTGAATGTCTGACTTCAGCGTTACGCCAACATATCCTTTTACACTTCACCAGCCGCCTGCAACTGCTGATGAGCGCCAGGGTATTCAGTCATTTACTGCAACTGCCGCTGAAGTGGTTTCACAGCCGGCACACCGGCGACATTATTTCCCGTTTCAGTTCGTTAAATGCATTGCGGGATTTTCTCACTGCCAGCTTCATTAGTGTGATCATGGACGGGCTGATGGCACTGGTAACGGTAGCAGTCATGTATGTTTATGCGCCGCTTCTGGCCACGGTAGTCATTGTTATCACCTTTTTGTATGCGCTGTTCCGCGTGTTTGCCTGGCATTGCGTCCGGCCTCATCACGCCGACAAACTGGAGCTGGCTTCAAAGGAGCAAACGCACTTCATCGAATCCATGCGGGCCATTCAGACAATCAAGCAATTTAACCTGGAGGCGAGCCGCCACGGCCACTGGCTGAACCGGCTGACATCATCCTTAAATGCAGACATCAGTATCGGCAAATGGGGTTTGCGTACCAGCATTGCCAAACAGGTCATCACCGGTGCTGAAAACATTGTAGTGATTTACCTTGGCGCACAGATGGCTATGGAAAATGCACTGACTACCGGTATGCTTTATGCGTTTATCAGCTACAAAAACCGCTTTGTTACCGCCGCTGAAAGTCTGATCACCACCGCACTGGAATGGCGAATGTTATCGCTGCACATTGACCGGCTATCAGATGTGGTGCTGGCTGAATGTGAAGACGTACCAGTCGCTTTTTCCGGTGTAGACGGCACAGACAATACCGGCCCGGCAACTTTATCCCTCAGACAGGTCAGCTATGCTTACGACAGCTTTTCAGCACCGGTACTTGAAAATATCAACCTGACTGTTGCCCCCGGCGAAGTCATAGCGATCACCGGCGCAAGCGGCTGCGGAAAATCAACGTTACTTAAATGTATTACCGGTATTCACCCGCTCAGTTCAGGCTCAGTATATTTCGGCACAAAGCCTGTCAGTCAGGGCGCACTGAAGGGCGTATCCTCGGCAGTTTATCAGGATGACGCCCTGCTCAACGGCAGCATTCTAGAAAATATAGCCGGCTATTGTGATTCTCCTGATATTCAGCGGGCAGCAGGCGCGGCACAACTGGCCTGTATTCACGATGACATTTTAGCCATGCCAATGCAGTACCAGACACTGGTCGGCGACATGGGCAGCACCCTGAGCGGCGGTCAGATCCAGCGGATTATGCTGGCCAGGGCACTGTATCAACGGCCGCAGATCCTGTTCCTCGATGAAGCAAGCAGTCACCTTGATATGCACAACGAAGCACAGGTAAACCACAACCTGAAACAGCTGAACATCACCCGCATTATTATCGCCCACAGGCCGCAAACCATCGCCATGACAGACCGTGTGTTCCGGCTTGAAGCAGGCAAATTAACCGAAATCTACCCCGTCAGTACCAACCCCGTTATTGAACAACAAGGAGAGAGTCATGACTAATCCAACCCCTATCAATGATCGCCTGGAGCAGCTTTCCCGCCGGGAACTGCAGGTTGCCCATAAAATTATGGAAGGGCTGCCGAATAAGCGAATCGCTTCCCAGCTATTTATCAGCGAGAGGACGGTGAAATTTCACTGCGCCAACATTTACCGCAAGCTGGATATCCACAACCGCACCTCACTGATGGCGAGTTACTACCGCCAGTTTCATCAGCCCGGTACACGGACAGAACAAGAGGGATAAAAATGTCCTTTCGTATCAATAAAACCGTGGCGTTTGAGACAGAAGTCCTGTTTATGAACAGTCTAATTCCCATGGCTGCAGCATCGCTGTGCTGCCTGATGTATTTCGCGATTACCAGTACATTACCCGATATGTGGGTGGTGGGTTTAACGTTTAATTTGTGTTGGATAATGAGTCTGCGCGAGACCATTTTAACCTGCTACCTGCAAGGGGTTTCAGACACAGTCGGCCAGTCGCCCTACCTGAAACCCGGCGTGGGTGATAACCGGACTTTTAGCCAGAAGACAGCGCCGGAAGACCCGGTAAACTAAAACCTGTTGTGAGTTATGCGCAACAAAACCCGTAACGGAAAAATAACCTGTTCAAGGAGAACATCATGAAAGAAACAACAACAGCCCGCCTGTTAACGAATGAAGAAGCCTGCGAAGTATCAGGCGCCGGCCCGGTACAAACTATGCCGGTCACAGAAGACAAAGCCATCTTAATCCCGCCCCGCTATTTCACCCTGGCGCTGGGTGAAAATGGTGGCGATTACCCGGAAGAATCGGTTTACTGATTTCAGGTCTGATGATGCTGCGCGGACAGGGTTGTCTCCCGCACCTGTTGGCGTCAGCATCATTCTTAAAAGGACGTAATGTATGATTCTTTGTCTGGGTGATGAATCAGACCATCAACTACAGCATGTAGTGACAACACTTCACGACCTTCAGGAGGAAACACTGATCTTCAATACGGCGAACCTGGGCGATCAGTTAAAGTTGCAATGGCAACCGCTTAAAAATGCCTTTACCCTTGTTGTCGATAACGAATACGTGGATATTGACGAAGCCGGCGCCTTTTGGTGGCAGCGCTTTTCAGCTCCACCGGCAACAAACCCTGTTGCCGGTAAAAATCAAATCAGTGCACTTTCGCCGCTTTTTTATCATCAGCCTGAGCGTTGGTATAACCCGCTGAGCGCCATTCGTTTTCACCAGGCCAAGCCCGTGCAATTGCAAACAGCATCAGCACTGGGCGCCACCATACCCGAGACGCTCATCAGCAATGATGTCACAGCCCTCAAACACTTCGCTGAACAGTTTCAGGATGTCATTATCAAACCGGTTTCCGGTGGTGCCCACACCACCTTGCTTCGTCAGCATGGCGTGTATATCAGTGAACATTTGCATCAGCATGATACCGGTGCGGTGACGTTGCAGGCACGGATTGACGGGCTTGATGTGCGCACGTACGTTATGGGTGATGAGGTTTTTTCCGGTGTTATCTATTCGGATAAGCCGGATTACCGTACTGATGAGTGCGCAGAGGCGCAGGCTACAGACGTCCCTGAGGATATCCGCTCACTGGCCAGAACAATTTGCGCTGCTTTCGGGATGAAATGGTGCGCCATTGACTGGCGGTGTAACACTAAAGGCGAGTTTATCTTCCTGGAAGCGAATCCCTGCCCGTACTTTTTGAAATTTGAACATGAAACACAGCACCCGCTCACTGAAACCTTATGCCGGGCGCTGATAACAACAGCGGAACACTAGTCCGCTGCTGTTGATGAAGCAGGTTATCTCAGATAACCGTTATGACGCGACTGAATAATCGGTATAACCTTTCTCTGCGCCACCGAACAAGGTATCAGGATCATGCTCTGCCAGCGCGATGCCTTGTTGTAAACGGGCAGGCAGATCGGGATTCGATACAAAGGGACGACCGAAACCAATCATATCAGCCCATCCTTCTTCCAGCGCCTGTTCAGCGCGGTCACGGGTATATTTGCCGGCATAAATCAAAATACCGTCAAACGCCTCGCGGATGGCCTGTTTAAAACTTACCGCCATTTCCGGCGCATCATCCCAGTCGGCTTCAGCGATATGTACATAGCCGGCCTCTAACTCATTCAGGGCCCGCACCGCTTCAACGTACGTCTGTTCAGGGTTTTCGTCTACCGCACCGTTCAACGTCGTCAGCGGAGCCAGACGGATCCCCACTGCGCGGCTGTCGAACACCGTGCTGACGGCAGACACGACTTCTTTCAGGAACCGCAGACGGTTCTCCAGGCTGCCGCCGTATCCATCAGTACGGTTGTTGGCTTGTGAATCAAGAAACTGGTTGATGAGATAGCCATTGGCTCCATGCAGCTCGATGCCATCAAATCCGGCATCTTTGGCACATTGCGCCGCGTGCCGGTAATCTTCAACGACCGCTTTGATTTCTTCTTTACTGAGTGCTCTGGGTACAGAAGACTGCACAAAACCCGGTGAGCTATTTTCGTCGATAAATACCTTCACGCCCTCAGCCTGAAGCGCTGACGAAGAAACCGGCTGTTTGCCACCCGTATTACTTTCGTGGGATACGCGGCCAACGTGCCACAGTTGCGCAAACATCACACCTCCCGCCTGGTGAACGGCATTTGTGACCTTCTTCCAGCCTTCGACTTGCGCTCCGGTGTAAATGCCCGGGGTCCAGGCGTAGCCCTTGCCCAGTTCACTGATTTGCGTACCTTCACTGATAATCAAACCGGCACTGGCACGCTGGGCATAATAAGTAGCCATTAAATCGTTGGCGACATCACCGGGCTGCGTTGACCTTGAGCGGGTCATCGGGGGCATGACAATACGGTTTTTAAGCGTTTTGCCGGCAAGAGAAATACTGTTAAATAATAGACTCATAAAGCCTCCTTCCATTTTCAATGGATGAAGCATATCGCAGCCTATTTAAATCATTAACAGCAATAAATTAAAAACACTTTTGTTATTTTTGCAATTATAGAGTGAGTCGCGGCGCGATATAATCCAGGAATGCAGAGATGCGGGAAGACACGGCACTGTTACGGTAATATACCGCCTGTACCAGTTCCCGCCGGTTCGGACTCAGGACATGGTCTGTCAGCACAGGCACCAACCGGCCGGCCTCAATATCTTCATACGTCATAAAGTGTGACAGCATCGCCAGCCCCTGCCCTGCAATGCAAAGTTGCCGCACGGTTTCACCACTTGAGGCACTGATGGCAAATGTAAGCTGCTGAGGACTTTTAAGTGGCCAGTTATTTAAATGCGGCGCATCACTGAAACCAATTAAACGATGCTGCGAAAGGCTTGTAATATCGCCGCTGACCGGATGTTTAGCCAGGTATTGCGGACTTGCCACTACATGTAACCGGCTTCGCCCTAACTTTCTGGCATGGAGATTGGAGTCACTTAAATCGCCGATACGAATGGCGATATCGGTTTTATGCTCCAGTAAGTCAATGATGCTGTCGTGACTGGTCAGCTCCAGAGATATATCCGGATAGGTGCGGCAGAACCCGTCTATTAACGGTGTCAGCTGATGAAATACAAACGGGCTGGCTGCATCAACCCGCAGCTTGCCTGATGGTGTCCGCCCCAGCAGTCGCAATGCCTCCTCGCCTTTTTCCAGCATGTTCAGACCGTCTCTGGCGTAACGTAAGAAAAGCTCACCTTCTTCCGTCAGCTCTACCCGTCTGGTGGTGCGGTTAAACAGAGTAACATTGAGAGTCTTTTCCAGCCGTGTTACCGAGCGTGATACCCTGGCAACCTGCTGATCCAGCAGCGCTGCGGCGGCAGAGAAACCACCGGTATCCACCACCGTCACAAAGGCTTCTAAATCTTCTGTTTTAGCATTAACCGGCATTGTTCAACCTTTTCATTTTCCACAAAGATAGCAGCTTACTAATTACATTTTATACAAATAACCAGAAAGAAACCTGACGTATTCAACGCAATCAACTTTGCAGGCAACAAAAAACGCGCAACCGTCAGACAGTCGCGCGTTTTAGTATTATTGATGAGCAGCTACCGTTCAGCCGGGCAGCGACCCATGTGGTAAGTAACAGACAGAGCCTTACAGAATAAAGCGGCTGAGATCTTCGTTGTCTACCAGCGTTTCTAAGTGTGAGTCCACATAGGCTGCATCGATAGTAAAAGTTTCACCTGACTTCTCGGATGCGTCGAAAGAAATATCTTCCATCAAACGCTCCAGCACCGTGTGCAGACGACGGGCACCAATGTTCTCAAGGCGCTCGTTTACCTGCCAGGCCGCTTCAGCAATGCGCTGAATGCCAGACTCTTCAAACTTGATTGTCACGCCTTCTGTAGCCATAAGTGCACGATACTGCTCTGTCAGTGCCGCATTCGGTTCAGTCAGAATACGTTTAAAGTCTTCCACTTTCAGTGCTGACAGTTCAACACGGATTGGCAGACGGCCTTGCAGCTCAGGGATCAGGTCAGACGGCTTACTCATCTGGAAGGCACCGGATGCGATAAACAACATGTGGTCAGTTTTCACCATTCCGTGCTTAGTCGATACAGTAGAGCCTTCCACCAGCGGCAGCAGATCCCGTTGCACACCTTCACGGGACACATCCGCAGAGTTATTGCCTTCACGCTTACAAATCTTGTCGATCTCATCAATGAACACAATGCCATGCTGTTCAACTGCATGAATAGCTTTTTCTTTCAGATCTTCCTGATTCACAAGACGGGCAGCTTCCTCTTCAGTGAGCATTTTCAGCGCATCTTTGATTTTCAGTTTTTTCTTTTTCTTCTGCGAGTCAGAATTCAGGTTCTGGAACATCGACTGCAGTTGATTAGTCATGTCTTCCATGCCCGGAGGCGCCATGATTTCAACACCCATTTGCGGCAGTGCAACATCGATTTCAATTTCTTTGTCGTCAAGCTGACCTTCACGGAGCTTTTTACGGAATGCCTGACGGGTGCCACGATCTTCAACCTGCTCCTTTTTACCCCACACGTCTTCCGGTGGTGGCAATAGAGCATCCAGCACACGCTCTTCCGCCGCTTCCTCAGCACGGAATTTGACCTTCGTCATTTCCTGCTCTTTAGTCAGCTTAACGGCGATGTCTGTCAGATCGCGGATGATCGTCTCAACTTCTTTACCAACATAGCCCACTTCAGTGAACTTCGTAGCTTCAACCTTAATGAAAGGGGCATTTGCCAGCTTCGCCAGGCGGCGGGCAATTTCAGTTTTACCCACACCGGTAGGACCAATCATCAAAATATTCTTAGGCGTGACTTCAACACGAAGCTCTTCCGGCAATTGCATCCGGCGCCAGCGGTTACGCAGGGCGATAGATACGGCGCGTTTTGCGTCCTGCTGACCAATGATGTGGCGATCTAACTCGTGAACAATTTCTCTGGGTGTCATTTCAGACATAATAAACCTTCTCTTACTAACGCTGATGATGCTCAGCTACCGGCTGCATGACCGTCATACGGCCTGCAGTCGATCAATAATCCAGTACTTCAACCGTCTGGTGATGGTTGGTATATACGCAGATATCCCCTGCGATGGTTAAACTCTTTTCTGCTATTTCACGGGCTGACAATTCAGTATTTGCCAGCAGAGCCGTTGCAGCCGCCTGCGCATAAGCACCGCCGGAACCAATGGCAATTAAATCGTTTTCAGGCTGCACTACATCACCGTTACCGGTAATGATGAAAGATGCCGTTTCATCAGCCACCGCCAGAAGCGCTTCGAGCTTACGCAGCGCCCTGTCAGTACGCCAGTCTTTGGCCAGTTCCACCGCAGCGCGGGTAAGGTGCCCCTGGTGGATCTCGAGTTTAGATTCAAAACGCTCGAACAGCGTAAATGCATCAGCAGTACCACCGGCAAAACCCGCCAGCACTTTATTATGATACAGGCGACGCACTTTTTTCGCGTTGCCTTTCATTACGGTATTGCCCAGAGAAACCTGTCCGTCTCCGGCAATGACGACCTGATTGTCGCGTCTTACAGATACAATAGTAGTCACTACACTTCCCCATATTCCGGGTGTCGCTGGCTGTCGCGCAGCAAATTAATTTCAATGAAGAGATAAGTGGGGGAAGAGATAATTTTTTCAAGGGACAATCCACCAGCTCCAGCAAAGTCCGGTGTCAGACCCGCAGACGGAGCAGGAAGAAGCCATTACAAACCGTCAGCAGCAGGGAAACTGCAGCCGGGAACATGGTGAACCTGTGGACAGGATGAGGTATTACCGGCGGGAAAGGCACACGATCCGGCGAAAAGAGATTGAGAACCCTAAGCGCAGGGGTTGAAGATATTCTGGTACAGAACCGTCAGCCGCAGGGAAGCGGCTGCCGAGCCCACATGGATGTGTTTACGGCGTGTTTGTAATGGCTTCTTCTGAATCCGGCTAAAAGGGCCAGGCTTTCAGCCTTAAAGATTCCAGTACAGGATCATGCAGGTGGTGATGTTTACTTTTCTCAGACTGTGTCTGGCTCTTTCTGCATCACGTTTGGTTTGTAACGGCCCCATGATGACACGGAACCATTCACCGTTAGAGCCGGTAGTGGCCCGAACCTGTGCTTCAAGACCCTGAAAGGCGATTTTGGCTTTCATTTCTTCAGCCTGCGAGCGGGTGCGGAATGAACCACACTGAAGTAAATACAGTTTGTCGGATTTTTGTTGCTCCGCGACTTCCACTTCGACTTCGTAGCCTGGTAACGATTTAATGTATTCCCATTCTTCCTTAGGCAGCTCAGGCAATTCCTCTTCTTCGACAATTTGCGGTAGTGGTTCCATCGGCGAGTCAGCCGTTTCATCAACATTGTCTTTAATAGAGAACAGAAAATAAATAAGACCCAGAATAGCGATCACCACAACCACCAGACGTGCCCAAATCTTAGTCCGGTTCGTCTCCGGCGAAGGCGGCTTGCGTTTATTGTTGTTCTTTTTATTTTGTGGCGCACGACCACGAGCTACATAATCACGTTGTGCCATATCCGGCGTAATATCCCGTCAAATATTGTTTGAAAAAAGCATCACCTGCTGGCTGATTATCACGTGATTAAATCAGCGCTTTTCAGTGAAACCGCACAGCAGTGTATCGTGAATTTTCCGAAAATGCTGCCGCTATATGCATTAAGAAGCGAATACTAACTGAAGTCAGAGGGATCAACATCCAGTGACCAGCGTACACGGCTTGCCGCTGGCATCGCCGATAATACCGGCAAGGCTTTTCTGAGTAACCCGTTGATATCATTACGCCGCGCTGACTGCAGGACCAGCATAAAACGGTAGCGCCCCTGACGCTTCTCAATCAGACAGGGAAGCGGTCCATTTAATCTCACCGACGGACTTTGCAACAGCGACCCCGCCTGTTCAAGAAAATCCCACGCCTGTTCAGCATTAGTGGCTTCAGCACGGAGCACCGCCTGAGACTGAAAGGGCGGCATCCATGATAACTTTCTTTCTTCCAGCGCCTGGCGGGCAAAATGCGCGTATCCGTTGTGCACTAAATCCTGCAGCAACGGGTGTCCGGGATTATGCGTTTGTAGCCACATTTCCCCCGGCTTCGATGCCCTGCCTGCGCGCCCCGCCAGTTGAGTAACCAGTTGCGCCAGTTTTTCACTGGCACGAAAATCAGCGCTGAACAAGGCGCCGTCGCAGTCCAGTACAACTACCAGTGTTACATGGGGAAAATGATGCCCTTTTGACAAAATCTGCGTACCGATCAGCAATTGATACTTCTGCGCGTTAATGTCATCCAGAGAACGTTGCAACTTGTCTTTGCCCCGTACCGAGTCGCTGTCGATACGGATTTGTTTCACTGCCGGAAACATTTTCGCCAGACCATCTTCAATCTGCTCCGTTCCCACGCCGGCAGTAACCAGTTTATTTTCGCCACAATGTTCACACTGGCGGGGAAGCAGTCTGGTGTTACCGCAATGGTGACATTGTAAACGTTGTTGGGTGCGGTGAACCGTGTAGGGCCGTTCGCACCGGCGGCAATCATAAGAATGACCACAATGATGGCAGAGCAATGCCGGTGCGTACCCCCGACGGTTAACAAATACCAGTACCTGATTTCCCATCGATAAATGCTGGCGCATGATGCTCAGCATGCCATCGGCAATGCCAAACTGCATACGCTGGTCCCGTACATCCAGTACCTGCTGATGGGTGTTCGAAGCACCGCCGGCCCGCCGGGTCAGTTGCAGATGACCATACCGCTTCGTCAGGGCGTTGTTCAGTGTTTCCAGTGAAGGCGTCGCGGTGCCCAGAACAAGAGGAATGTGTTCGGTGCTGGCGCGCATGACTGCAAGATCTCTCGCGTGATATCGCAACCCGTCCTGCTGCTTAAACGAATCATCATGTTCTTCGTCCACAATGATCATGCCTGGGAATTTCATTGGCGTGAAAATCGCAGACCGGGTACCAATAATGATGCCCAGTTCACCTTCCCGCGCACGCTGCCAGACTGAAAGGCGATCTTTGTCATTCAATTGGGAGTGTAATACGCCGATATCGATACCAAAGCGGTTGGCAAAACGGGTAACCGTCTGCGGAGTAAGACCAATCTCCGGTACCAGAATCAATACCTGTTTACCTGCAGAAAGAATATCTTCAATGGCCTGAAGGTAGACTTCGGTTTTCCCGCTTCCGGTGATCCCTTCCAGTAAAAAAGGCGCAAACTTGCCGGCCTGTTGCGACAACGCGCTGATGGCAACCGCCTGCTCTTTATCAGGCAACGGCTTCTTGCCGACATGAAAATAATCGAGCCACATTTTCGGTCGCAGGGGCGGCGGTTTACTTTCGCTGTACACAAAGCCCTTCTCTTCCAGTGCGCTGATGATGGAGGAAGGAAAGGTATTTTTGAGATCGCCTTCGCGCACAGGCTCATCCGCCAGTGCCTCAAGACAAGCATACTGGCGCTTCGCCCGCTTCAGTGACGCCAGATTTTCATCAATGTTATCACCGGCATGCCACCAGATTTCATCCACCGGATTCGCCGGTTCACCCTTGCGCAGCAGGACCGGTAATACGGTGTGAATAACCTCACCCAACGGATGAAGATAATACTGGGATAACCAGTGACACAGTTTCAGCATCACACTGTCGAGCACCGGCCTGTCATCAATGACATGGTGAACCGGTTTGATTTTTCCGCTGTTCTCCGGCGTTTCCGCCTCTCCCAGAACAATGCCAGTTAATGTGCGGGGGCCGAAAGGCACACTGACCCTGCAGCCTGCTTCCGGTAATGTGTCACAGGAGTAGGTAAAAGCTTGTCGTAACGGTACAGGAACCGCCACCTCAACAAAACGCATAATCTGCCTATATTTTCCGCACTTTTTTACTTATCGTTCTTGATCAAAACGGCGTCATACATTAATATGCGCCGCTCTTTACGGCAAGGCCAGTTGTGCCTTGTATTGAATATAGTTGCGTATGGTGTTCAGCTTCGGGCTGGATTGCGATACGGCCTTATATAATGAGGTAACCCATGAAACAAGGTATCCACCCTACTTACGAAGAAATTACTGCATCTTGCTCTTGCGGTAACGTTATCAAAGTACGTTCTACTGCAGGTAAAGAACTGAACCTGGACGTATGCTCAAACTGCCACCCGTTCTACACTGGTAAGCAGCGTAACGTTGATACTGGTGGTCGTGTTGACCGCTTCAAGAAGCGTTTTGGTGCACTGGGCAAAAAATAAGTCCGGCATTGAATTGCGAAAAAAGCGCCTTTACGGCGCTTTTTTTGTGCCTTAAATCCGTTACTTAAAATACTTGACCTGTGTTTTTCCCATTACGCTTTACTCAACAGCCCGCTCCACCGTCCAACCATATAAAATAAATTATAAATTAAAGTTAACTTATAAATTTCATCAATAGCCGACATTGATAATTCCGTTTTGTGAAGCTGCCCTACGGCAACTAAAGTAAGCATAAGATAGCTCCTGATCAGATATGTACTGTGAAAGGCGTTGTGATACATTTGTCGCAAGCTGCGCTTTATAACGAAAACAAGAGATTAGCGCAGGAACGACAAGTAGTTGTGCAAAGACCAAACCCTGAGAAGGACACACAAAAGAATGTCAGATTTCAGACAACGCGCCCTGGATTACCACGAATACCCTACTCCGGGCAAAATAAAGGTAGAACTGTCGACTCCGGCTGACAGCGTAGATGATTTAGCACTGGCCTACAGCCCCGGCGTAGCCGAGCCGGTACGTGAAATTGCCGAAGATCCGGATGCAGCATACCGCTATACCGCCAAAGGTAATATGGTTGCAGTAATCAGTAATGGTACGGCCATTCTCGGATTAGGTAATTTAGGTCCGCTGGCATCAAAACCAGTGATGGAAGGTAAAGCGTTACTATTTAAGCGTTTTGCCGGACTGGATGCCATCGATATTGAAGTTAAACATCGGACTACTGAAGAATTCATCAACACGGTTGCCAATATCGCTGATACGTTCGGCGGTATTAACCTTGAAGATATTAAAGCGCCGGAATGTTTCGAAATCGAGCAAGAGCTGATCAAACGCTGCAAGATTCCGGTATTCCATGACGATCAACACGGTACCGCCATTGTAACTGCGGCCGGTATGCTCAACGCGCTGGAGATTCAGGGCAAGAACATCGAAGACGCCAAAATTGTTTGTATGGGAGCCGGTGCTGCCGCCGTTGCATGTATGGAACTGCTGATCAAGTGCGGCGCCCAGCGTGAGCGCATTTATATGCTCGATCGTAAAGGGGTGATTCATACCCGCCGTGACGATCTCACGGAACACAAAATGTTGTTCGCCAACAACACGGATAAACGTACCCTTGACGATGTCATGGATGGTGCGGATATTTTTGTCGGTGTTTCCGGCCCTGACGTACTACCTCCTGAAACGCTGAAACTGATGGCACCAAACCCGGTGGTATTTGCCTGTTCAAACCCTGATCCGGAAATTAAACCGGAACTGGCCCATGAGGTTCGCAGTGATTTGATCATGGCAACGGGCCGTTCAGATTACCCCAACCAGGTGAACAATGTACTGTGCTTCCCGTTCATTTTCCGTGGTGCACTGGATGTGCGTGCTTCGACCATTAATGACGAAATGAAAGTCGCTGCGGTTGAAGCTTTACGTTCAGTATCGAAAGAGCCTGTACCTGAAGAAGTATTGAAAGCCAGTAAATCAGCATCGCTGACATTTGGTAAAGATTACATTATTCCTAAACCTATGGATCCCCGTTTGCTTCACCGTATTGCCAGTGCCGTAGCACAGGCAGCGATTGACTCAGGCGTTGCCGGTGTTGAATCCTTACCGGCAAAATACACGGGTAACAAAGACTGATTGAAGCATACTGACTTCATTTGTTACGGGCCGGTTATACTACCGGCCCGTTTTCGTTTACCTTCCCGCTTCCCCTAATCTGACGGACAAAGATTTCATGTGGTCAAAAGCACTTATCGGGCTCATCATCGGACGAATAGCTACCACGCTTATCGGCTCAACTATGGCAGTCAGCATCGGCTGGCATTTATATGAAGCCACCGGCGAGGCCTTTGACCTGGCACTGGTAGGCATTTTTCAGATTGTGCCGGTGATCAGTTTATTCCTCGTGGCGGGCTGGGCTGCAGACAACTTTTCCCGCAAAAGCATTTTGTTAATTTCTGCCGGATTACAGTTACTGGTGGTACTGGCCGTCGCTCTGCTGATGAATCAGCCGGAACTGAATAAATGGGCGCTCTTTTGCTCGTTATCGGTATTAGGCGCAGGGCGGGCTTTCTTCGTACCGGCCATTCAGTCTGTGTTGCCGAATATCGTCAGCACCGATCATCTGGGGCGTGCGGTGGCTGCCGTAAGCTCTATCTGGAATATCGCCTTAACCGTGGGGCCTTTCCTCGCCGGCGTGTTACTGGCGGCGCTCGACCGTCAGCTCTACTGGGTGCTCATCATTTTCGGCCTGTTTACGCTGGGTGGCTTTTCTTTATTGCCCGCTCTGAACATTCATTCAGAGCGCAAACTGGCACTTAAAGATATATTCAGCGGTGTGGAATACCTGATGCACAACAACGTTGTCCGCGGAGCGCTGTTTACTGATCTTGTGGTCATACTATGTGGCAGTGTCATGGCCATATTACCTGTGTTTGTGAAAGACGTCTTACATGAAGGTCCGGAAACACTGGGTTTATTGCGGGCCATGCCGGCTGTTGGTGCGACGCTTATCGGTCTGACAATGGTACGACGTAAACGGGCCATTGAACGCAACGGCCCGCTGCTGTTCTGGTCACTGATCATTTTCAGCTTTTCTATTATCGGCTTTGCTTTTTCACAGAACCTTTATGTGGCTTGCTTCGCTTTGCTGATTTATGGCGGTTCAGACATGATAAGTGTGGTAATCAGAAGCTCAGTAGTACAAATTATGACACCGGACGCTTTACGTGGCCGTGTGAGTGCAGTGAACTCCCTGTTCATCGCGTCTTCCAACGAACTCGGAGACTTCAGAAGTGGTTCGGTGACAGCAGCTTTTGGTCCGGTAGCCTGCGCGGTTGCGGGTGGAGTAATGAGCCTGGGTATTGTGCTCCTGTTCCGTTCAACTTTCAGGCCCCTGTTCGAATTACAAAAAATCGAACCGCCCTCAGCCAGACAAGACTAAGCTTGCCCCTGATACAAAAAAAGCCAGAGTGATTTGCTCTGGCTTTACTCTATTCTTCTTCGTTGTCGGCGGTGGGGTCGATCCCCATCTCTTCCATCATTTTCCTTGCAACGGCAGGAACACGGTTAGGGTTATCTTTGCGCAAATCGTCGTCGTCAGGCAGCGGCTGCCCGGTGAAAGCATGAAGGAATGCTTCGCACAGTAACTCTGAATTCGTCGCGTGACGCAGGTTATTAATTTGTCTGCGGGTTCGCTCGTCTGTGAGCACCTTAAGCACATTAATCGGAATAGAAACAGTGACTTTCTTTACTTGCTCACTCTTTTTTCCATGCTCTGCGTAAGGGTGTATATACTTACCATTCCATTCTGCCATGTGAAATCTCGGACTGCCTGTTATTTTACTTTATAAGCGGAAATTCTAAACAATGTAGCGAAAAGGTCAATTAAGCCGTGTAAACCTCTTGACGTCCAGACATATATTAATTAGTTTAGACGTCTAAACGTCCAAAGAATTGAGTGAGTCAACAAAATGGTTTCCTATGCACAAGGTATCGACGCCTTAAACCAGTCATTGTCCGAATTGCGTGACATTGATGTCTCTTTTGAATTTTTTCCGCCTAACTCGGAAAAGATGGAACAAACGCTGTGGAAATCTGTTGAACGCCTGGCGCCTCTTAAGCCTTCTTATATGTCTGTGACCTACGGTGCAAACAGTGGTGAACGTGACCGCACCCATGATGTTGTTAAACGCATCCAACAACAAACCGGTGTACAGGCAGCCCCTCACCTGACCTGTGTGGACGCAAGCCGTGACGAACTCAAACAAATTGCTCAGGAATACTGGGATTCGGGTATTCGCCGTATTGTTGCTCTGCGGGGCGATTTACCGAAGGGCGTTGATAAAACCGAAATGTATGCCTCTGATCTGGTGGCACTGCTGAAAGACGTAGCAGACTTTGATATCTCCGTCGCCGCCTATCCGGAAAAACACCCGGAAGCGCCGAATGCCCAGTTCGACCTGCTTAACCTGAAGCGTAAAGCGGAAGCCGGGGCTTCTGAAGCAATTACTCAGTTCTTCTTTGACACCAGTGTTTACCTGCGTTTCCGTGACCGTGCTGCTGCAGCCGGTATCGATTTGGATATCGTCCCCGGGATCCTGCCGGTTACGAATTATCAGACACTGATTAAGTTTGCCGGTTTCACCAATGTTCACGTACCGGGCTGGCTGCACAAAATGTACGAAGGGCTGGATGACGATGATCAGGCAACACGTAATCTGATTGGCGCAAACATCGCCATGGAGCAAGTAAAAGTGCTGGCGAAAGAAGGGGTGAAACACTTCCACTTCTACACCCTGAACCGCTGCGAACTTAGCTACGCCATCTGCCACATGCTGGGCGTTCGCGCTGAATAGCGCGGATTTCTCCCGGCATCTTCGCTGGCCTCCTCCCCCTTGTCGCTACGATGCCTGGCAATTTACGCAATTTCGCCACCACGCCAGACATCACAGTCCACTGAGAAACCAACAAAATATTCCCCCCTCGACTGCGAATGGTTACACTGTACAAGCATGAAACTATCCGTGCAGTTTGAAAGGAGTCTGTTTTGACAGATAATCGCTGGGTAAAGCTGTGGAATGACAAACGTCCCGCACTCAATGCCTTCTTCCATATTTTCCTGCGCCGCTGTAAAGCGGACAACATTACTATCTCGGCCGGACACCTGGCGTACGTGACACTGCTGTCACTGGTGCCGTTCATCATGGTGACATTTACTGTTATGTCAGCCTTTCCGGCTTTTGCATCAGTACGCAGTAAACTGGAACAGTTCGTTTTCTCTAATTTTGTCCCAACTGCCGGCGATGTCGTCCAGCAGTACATGACCGATTTTGTTTCCAATGCCTCGGAAATGGGGGCTGTGGGTATTTTGTCATTACTGGTCGTCGCCCTGCTGCTGATTTCAAATGTAGATAAAACCCTGAACCGTATCTGGCGTACGCAAAGCGACCGGCCGGTTATTTATACTTTTGCCATCTACTGGATGGTGATTACTCTGGGGCCGATGCTCATGGGCTCCAGCGTGGCAATCAGCTCATATCTGGTTGGCGTGGCGGAGTTTGCTGAAGAATACACGCCCGGCGTGGGTACCTTTATGCTCACTTTGATCCCGAGTTTCGCTGCACTGCTGGCTTTCGTCATTCTTTACCTGCTGGTGCCCAACCGCCGTGTGCGCTATTCCCACGCTCTCATCGGTGCGGTCGTCGCAACTATCTGCTTTGAGTTCACGAAAAAAGGATTTGCCCTTTATATCACTAACTTTACTTCATACCAGGTGATATACGGTGCGCTGGCCGTGCTGCCAATACTGTTTCTGTGGGTTTATGTATCGTGGATGGTGGTGCTGATTGGTGCTGAATTTACCTGCAGTCTGGAAGATGCCTTCGGTGACATCAGGGCCAGTGAGGAACCGCGGAAGGTCCCGCTGGAATAGGCATAAAAAAAGCTGGCAGCAATCTGCCAGCTTTTCAGTTTTGAGTCGTTCAGTTTTTCATGGTGCGGATAAACGCATCAGATTCTGCAACCGACGCTTTCATCTCGTTGATTAAACGGGACACGTCCTGCTGAATAGTTTTCAGCTCGCCTTCCAGCGCGCCCACTGCACTGGCGTTCAGGTTATGCTTCAGATAAAGCACATTATCCTGAAGCGCAGTCAATACCGGTTCCATGCGGCTCTCAGCCTTTCTCATAGCCTTAATCATGGTCTCGTACTGGCGACGGGTCGCACGGAGCTTTTCTGCACTGGAGCGGCGCAGTTTGTCACTGTCGTATTTCTCCAGTTCATCTTCCCATTCAGAAAACAGGGCTTCCGCAACGCTTTCTACCTTGTCGATACGGGCAGTAACGTCGGCGGCGGCAGCCTGGCTGTCCTGAAATTCGCCGTTAAGTTCATCGTAAACGTCTTCCAGTTCACCGCCGTTGAAATTAATCAGCGCGCTGAACTCTTCCAGTGCATCCGCAAACTGTTCCTGCGCCTCTTCCTGAGACTCTTTTGCGTTTTCAACACGGTCGACCAGAATGTCCCGCTTCTCTACGCCAAGCTTCTCCCAGGCGCCGTAATAAGCAGACTGACATCCGGACAGCGCAATGCAAGCTGCGAATGCCAGTAAACCGGTCTTAACATTACCCATCATAACTGTACCTCTGGCCCCCTGTAGCGGGCGGCATCAATAATGGCCCACAGGTGGAAAATCGCCCCCACCGGCCACAGAAAAAAGAAAATGACTGTTGCGGCAAGCCCGTAACAGGCGAAGCAAATCACGAAGAACACGAATGCTCTTAAGATCCGCCCCTGGACCAGATGACCTAATCCGGGAATAAAAAAGTTACAGATTGCTGCAATGACGTTACCGCCTGAACCCTGACCTGCCATATAAACTTCCTCGTATATTACGTAAATATGTGTTTTAGTAGCTAAACTAAACCAAAAAAACCAGACATACAACGCACTGAAATAAAATGAAACGACTTTACCCTGACATTGGATGTTACAGCAGTGGGTATTTTGACACGGGTGACGGTCACTCACTGTATTACGAAGAAAGTGGCAATCCGGATGGATTTCCCGTTCTGTATTTACATGGCGGTCCGGGCGCAGGTTTATCCCCGGGTTACAGGCGCTTTTTCGATGGCAACCGTTTCCGCATCATTGCATTTGAACAGCGTGGATGTGGCCGTTCGAAGCCTTTCGGTTCTCTGGAAAACAACACTACACAACATATTCTGGGCGATATAAAAGGCTTAAGACAGTTATTAGGCGTAGAGCAATGGATCCTGTTTGGTGGTTCGTGGGGCTCAACACTGGCTTTGCTTGCTGCAATCGATGCGCCGGATAGCGTTTCCGGACTCATTCTGCGGGGCGTTTTTCTGGCCAGGCAAGAAGACCGGGACTGGTTTATCTCTCATCAGGGGGCAGCGGCGACCCTCTTTCCCGAACACTACGAGCTCTTTATAGATGGTATTGAGGGCGAGCTGAATACCGCCTCCGTATGCGCCCACTACCGCAAACTGTTTGACTCCTCTGACGATCTTCAGCGACTCAGTGCGCTGAAACGCTGGTACGTCTGGGAAGAACGTCTTTCAAGGCTGTCACTGCCCGCCGGAACCGGTGAGCTCACCGGCCACTATCCGGTTGGCCTGATGACCAGTCTGGCTAAACTTGAATGCCATTACCTGGCTAATCACTGCTTTATTCCCGAAGATTTTATACTGCAGAATACAGCGGCCATCAGCCACATTCCGGGCACTATCGTTCACGGCCGCTACGATGTAATATGCAGCACAAAAGGGGCATACACGTTACATAAAGCGTGGACAAACAGTGAATTGCAGATAGTTCAGGAAGCTGGACACAGCACATCTGAGCCGGGCATAGCACTGGCTCTTTGCAGGGCCACCCGTGATATGTCCCGTTATCTCAGGGAGCAAAAGCGTTGATTGGATTAGTACAACGGGTATCTGAAGCCAGTGTAAAAGTAGACGGTGATGTCACCGGAGCTATCGGGCATGGCATACTGTTACTCCTCGGAGTAGAAAAAGAAGATGGCGAAGAACAAATCGAAAAACTCGCCCGGAAAGTTGCGAATTACCGGATATTCAGTGATGACGACGGTAAGATGAACCTGAATATTCAGCAGGCCGGCGGCGCGGTACTGGTCGTTTCACAATTTACGCTGGTGGCTGATACGCAAAAAGGTAATCGTCCGGGGTTTTCAAAAGGCGCCTGTCCTGCTCATGGCGAAGCCATTTATAACCGCTTCACAGAACACCTCAGTTCGCTGGGCATTCCGGTCCGGACCGGACGTTTCGGTGCAGATATGAAGGTTTCACTGATTAACGACGGGCCGGTTACATTCCATTTCACCGTGTAATTTTCAGCAAACGCCTCACATTTCAATTATTTATTCTCTTAATCCCGGCCGGATAGCCTGATATCGGTGAATTGCCTTGTTAAGCAGGGCCACCTTAGGGTTAAATGGGCGACGGATGCATTTTTAAAAAGGCTCATACATTGTTTAGAGTAGCCACACCGAAAACAGAAGAAGAACTAGAAAAATACTTCACGTTTCGATGGACTTATCTGCGCCAGCCATGGAATTTTCCTCCCGGTTCAGAAAAAGATGAGTATGAACAGGTTGCGGAGCACCGTGTCATCGTAAACGGCAATGGAGACATTGTTGCCGCCGGTCGCGTTCACCTGAATACGGCAGAAGAAGCTCAGATTCGTCACATTGCTGTTAACTCTGATTATCAGCGCAGAGGCCTCGGCCAGATGATTCTGGGGGCGCTGGAAGGCGTTGCCCGTGAGATGGGCGCAATACGGGCTGTAACCAACAGCCGCGAAACCTCCATCGATTTTTTCAGCTCCTGCGGCTTCGTTATCGAACGGGAAGCCCCGAATGAACTGGGCATGCTGAAACGCCAGCAAATGGTGAAGAAGCTTACTGATCCCGGGATCGTTATGCTGCATCCGAAGTGGTGCAAAGAGCTTCAGGACACCTGGACCGAAACAATCCCGATTACCGAACACATGGGCATCAAGCTGCATCAGTATACCGGCCGTACACTGGAGACACGGGCCTCACTGAATAAAAATATCAATATTCACGGTACTATGTTCGCCGGCAGTATTTTTTCTCTGGCCACTCTCACCGGATGGGGGATGATTTTCCTGCAACTGAAAGAACGCCAGCTAATGGGCGATATTGTACTGGGTGACGGTGATATTCACTATCATAAGCCGATTACAATGAAACCCCGTGCCACCTGTCATGTGGAGAGCTTAAGCGGCAAATTTGCTCCCTTAGAAAAGCGCAAGAAATGCAGTTTCACATTACAGGTCGATATTATGGATGACGACAACGCCGTGGCTGAATTCCGTGGTGTTTTCTGGGTACTTCCTCCTAAGAAAGAGCAGGACGAAGAAGAGTAATTAATCGTGCGGCGGCAGGTTACGTTATGACAGTCATCATACCCCCACAGCAAGTTATTCCCGCCGCCTCACTTACCGCCGGGCACATGACTTTTGTGCCCGTACCGGCTCATTTAAAGCCCTGGCTGCACTCTGTGTGGCAGTCTGAATATGCCACCCATACTGCGCTGTCCACAGAACGGTGTTATCCGGATGGCGGCCATAGCCTGACATTCTCAGTCGATGATGCTTGTTATGATGCCACCGTGATATTCGGAACGAAAACCGGCAATTTATCAAAATTCAATCGTCCCTCTGCTGTCAGTTTCCGGTTTCATCCCGGCGCTTTCTCAGAATGTTTCGGTATAAAAGCAGAGTCGGTACCACAAAATACAGATATTCCGCTGTCTGCACTGTTTCAGGAGCCGCTGCCCCCGTCAGAGGCGTTATGTGGAAAGCCATTACCTCAGGTTTACGCTGTACTTACAGACTGGCTTACTTTGCAAATTCACCGGCACAGCAACAACACGCAGCAGCGTCTTAAACTGACAGAAGCGCTGGTAACATCTTCTTACCAGGCCGGTGCTCAAAATTTTGAAAAGTTGTTTGGCTGTTCCACACGGACATTACAGCGTAAATGCAAACAGGCACTCGGCCTGGCACCTAAAGAAATGCTGATATTTGGTAAAATTTATCTGGCGAGGAAAAGTCTGATTTACAGTAATGCGCCGCTCAGTGATATCGCCCAGTCCAGCGGCTACTTTGATCAGGCACATTTCACCAATCACTTCCGTGATTTTGTGGGCGAAACACCCGCCAGGTATCGTCAGAGAAAACAAAAAAATAGCCCGTAACCCCTTATTTATTGCTTATCCACACCCGTGTCGTATTTTTACAATAATGACGGTTAACCATTGCCTACACTGCTTACCAGTAACTTTACAGGAGAGCAGATATGCAAACTCGTATTACACAGGACACCGTATATGCCTGTGCCCCGCGCATTGTTAAATGCCTGACCGCATTAAGCCGCCCGGCTACAGATAGTGCGATTACACAGTCTTTAACCGATCTCATCAGATTACGTGTCTCACAGCTCAACGGCTGTGCTTTTTGCCTGCACATGCATGCAGCAGAGCTCAGGCAACACGGCGAGTCACAGGAACGTCTGGATATGTTACAGGCATGGCGGGAAGTGCCATACTTTACTGACCAGGAGAAAGCGGCACTCAGATGGGCTGAAACGTTAACCCGTCTGGAAAGTGGTGTAAGCGATGACGATTATCACCACGTGTCGTCATTTTTTGATGAGCAGTCCGTGATTGACCTCACCACGGTTATTTTAGAAATTAACAGCTGGAACCGTCTGTCGATAGGATTCAACTTTATTCCGGCATTAACAGAAAAGAGGTAAACTGTGTTTTCAATTGACCCGTCAAGTTGTTACTTACTCAATATTCTGGCCGGTTTTGCCTTTCTCAGTGGCAGCTCCCTGTTTCTGCCGCAATTTGCAGATTATGCCGTTACCGGTGTTTATCTGTTCATGTTGGGATCGGCACTATGGATATACACATCCACAGTAGATTTCCTTAAGCATAAAAAAAGCGCCTGACGGCGCTTTTTTCAATTTTGTATCGCGTATTAGTTAATGCTTACGCTGCCATTGCTGCCTGAAGTTTCTTCATGGCATTTTTTTCAATCTGACGTACACGCTCAGCAGAAACCTGATATTTGTCGGCCAGATCCTGAAGTGTGATCTTATTATCTGCCAACCAACGAGTTTCAATAATGTCCTGACTACGCTCATCCAGCGTTTTGATAGCAGAATAAAGACGTTTGGAAGCATTGCTATCCCAGTCATTGTTGATAACGTCCATCTCAACATCTGCGCTTTTATCTTCAAGGAACTGCACAGGCGCAAAGTTGCCACTCTCGTCGTCATCAGCACTCAGATCAAATGCCTGATCCTGACTACTCATGCGGGCTTCCATTTGCAGCACTTCTTTCGTGCTCACACCCAGTTCATCAGCAACAGTTTGCACTTCTTCGTGAGTGAACCAGCCCAGACGTTTTTTCGCCTTGCGCAGGTTGAAGAACAACTTACGTTGCGCCTTCGTGGTAGCCACTTTAACGATACGCCAGTTCTTCAGTACGAATTCATGAATTTCAGCTTTGATCCAGTGAACAGCAAAAGACACCAGTCTCACACCTACGCCCGGATCGAATCGCTTAACTGCCTTCATCAGGCCAATGTTACCTTCCTGAATCAAATCAGCCTGCGGCAAACCGTATCCTGAATAGGATTTAGCAATATGTACAACAAAGCGTAAATGCGACATGACCAGCTTTCTTGCCGCTTCCAGATCGCCTTCGTCACGTAAACGTGTCGCCAGACTTCTTTCTTCATCAGCAGAGAGCATGTTGATGCTGCTCACAGCCTGAATGTAGCCTTCGATGCTACCGCTGTGGGGCACCGATAATGCCATTGTTTGCATGTTATTGCTCATATTCACCTCAATTTGCTAAGCACTGTATTGTACCAAAACGGGCAGTGCCTTTCGAGTCCTTGATTGTCGCAGATAATTCCAAGTTAGGAATATAGTGACAAATTACTAAATATCAAGACCTGATTTGCATCAAATTAGTTCCGTACAGACGATGAAACCACCACTCAGCACGACAGAGCAAACGATAGATATCGATAAACGTTCTGTCATGTAATTAGTCTCTCAAATCAGTCCACTCACCGCGTTTAGCACGGAAATTAGACGAAATACCAATTTTTCCTGATCCTTCAAACGTATACGCTAAATCCATGGGTAGTAATTGACAGCTGTAAATGTTCGCTTGTGTATACGACAGACACACATAATGAGATTCATGCCAGTCAAAACTAACAAAATAATAACGGAAACAGATCATACAGGAGGTATGGATGTTCTCTTTTGTCGCCAGACAGCCAATTTTTGACACGACACTAAATGTTATCGCTTATGAGATCCTCTTTCGCGATGGAAAAAGTAACGGATTTCCAGATATCGATCCAAATGAAGCCACATCGAAAATAATCAGCTCAACTCACCTTGGAATAGGCCTGGATGAGATAACAGGTGGAAAGACAGCTTTCATTAATTTTCATCGCGATACATTAATTCACCGCTTTCCCACATCGCTGGATCCTTCAATGGTGATGATTGAGATCCTGGAAAGCGTCGAGGTTGATGAGACTCTTATTGCTGCATGCCGGCACCTTCGCGAGATAGGGTTTGAACTGGCACTTGATGATTTTGACGCTGACGAAAAATGGCGGCCACTATTGCCTTGCGTTCAGGTCATAAAATTTGATATCCGTTCAATGAAAGAGGAAAGGATCCTTTCTCTGCTGCCAGAAATAAGCCAGTATGAAATCAAGCTGCTCGCCGAGAAAGTTGAAACTTACGCCGAATTCGAACGTTTCAGAGAGTTGGGCTTTCACTACTTTCAGGGTTACTTTCTGGCGCGGCCGGAGCTCGTCCGTCATAAACAAATTATCCCGGCTCAGATGAATATGCTTGCGCTTATCAGCGCATGTAATCAATCCCCGATGGATTTCGACCGCATTAATAACATTATCAACAAGGATGCATCGCTGACATTTCTGTTACTTCGCTTTATAAACAATCCGTTTTACAATAAACGGATAAAGGTAAAAGATTTGCGCCACGCACTGAATTACCTTGGTGAAAATGAAGTGAAAAAGTTCGTATCATTGATCGCCCTGGCAAACCTGAATAATGACAGTCCACGGGAACTGTTACAACTATCCCTCGTCAGAGCAAAGTTCTGCAGCTTGCTGGTTGCAGGTATGAACGAACTGAACGATTCTCCCGCCAGTTTTCTCGCCGGCTTGCTGTCGTTGCTGGATGCCATGATGCTGCAGCCCATGAGCGAGTTGCTGGAGAAAGTACCGGTGAGTGAAGAAGTGAAGCACGCTTTACAAGGTAATCCGGGTATGCTCAGTGATTGCCTTTTGCTTGCAAAACATATTGAGTCCGCCCGCTGGTCCACAATAAAAGCCTTCTCAAAGAAATATGGTATTCGCCAGACCACCCTTCATGGTATGTATAATTCGTCTCTAAAATGGGCCGGCGCGATGGAAAATAGTATCAATTAATAATTCCGCCCATTGTATAAGTGAAAAGAATTACGTGAGCATAGATAATCTGCGGCCCATAAGATAAAGTTGATATCATCGTGCTCATGCCGTGTTATGAGCAGTCAACTTACAAAGTTGTCGTTACCATTGTTGAAGGGATTGTCAGGTCGTATGTTCGCATTTATTGCACGCCAGCCTATTTTAGACCGTGAAAAGGATGTTTTCGCGTATGAGCTTTTGTTCCGTGACGGCAAAAGCGGCGCTTACCCCGAATTAGAGCCGGACAAAGCAAAATATATTGCCCAGCATTTCCATCCGTTAGGGCTGGACGATATTTCCGGTGAAAAGAAATCGTTTATTCACTTTAATCCGGACACTCTGATTTCCCGCTTTCCTACCTCCTTAAATCCCGAGTCTGTTGTCGTGCAGCTGAATGAACCCATGGCACCGACACCGGGATTACTGGAAGCCTGCACGCATATTAAACATCTCGGATTCAGTCTGGCCATTGATGATCCCATGATGCTGAGCGGGAAGCAGGACATTTTTTCGCTGATTGATGTGGTTAAAGTTGATGTCACCAAAACGAACTACGATCTGATTGAAAAGAATATCCCCCGTTATCTTGATGCCAATATCAAACTGGTGGCGGAACAGGTAAACACCCACGAAGATTTCGACAGTTGCCGCTCTCTCGGGTTTGATTTCTTCCAGGGCTATTTCTTCGCCCTGCCGGAAGCACGACTCCATCGTCACTTGCCGGCTTCGAAGATGAACTTGGTTGATTTGATGGGAGAAAGTGCCCGCAACGACTTTAACATCAGCCGGATCAACCAAATCATTGAGCGTGACGCTGCTCTCAGCTTCCTGCTACTCAAATTTATTAATAACCCGGCAATCAATAAACGTTACAAAATTACCTCACTAAAACATGCCCTGACTTACATGGGCGAAGTGGAAATTAAGAAGTTCATCGCTTTATTATCGCTGGCCAATTTAAGTGACAATAAACCGCTGGAGCTGATCCACATGTCGCTGGTGCGGGCGAAATTCTTCGATTTGCTTTCTCAGCAGCGCGGCATTAACACGAATCCGCCAATCGGCTTCCTGATAGGCCTGTTTTCACTGCTGGATGCACTCCTTGATCAGGATATGCCTGACGTTCTTAAACAACTGCCGCTGACCGACGAAGTGAATGATGCTTTGTTGGGTAAATCCAGCGAATTTAACAGCTATGTGGCGCTGGCAAGAGCGTTCGAGGGTGCCCTTTGGATGAATATTATTAAGCAGTCCAAAGTGCTGGACATCGACCAGAAGCAGCTTCACGTACTTTACAATCAGGCTATTCAGTGGGGAAACGGCGTCCGGTCCACCATCTCGGCATATTTCCCTAAGCCGGTCATGCGCTGAGGGGTTATGCAGAGACAACAGGTTACCGGATACACGGAGAAAGTAACCTGTTCAGCCGTTTAAAACAGGGTGATGAAGTGGTTATTGCGGTTCAATCTCTCTGACATGCCGCTGTACTGACATCAGTGACCCCAGTAAACCCAACAAAATCGACAAACCCAGCATCGTCAGTAAGGCAGTACCGGACAGACCGGTAATATTGAATTCTTTCTGATAGAGCGTCGCAAATGCCTGAATACTGCTGTCCATCCACCATAAGATAATGATGACGGCGAACCAGGCAATCAAACCACCCAACAATCCGTACCAGAAACCGGTATATAAAAACGGCCGGTGAATAAATGCGTCAGTCGCGCCCACCAGCTTCATCACCAGAATTTCTTCCCGCTTGCTAAGGATGTTCAGCCTGATGGTGTTACCAATGATCAGTACCACAGAAACAAACAACAACACGCCAATGAGCGACACCAGCTCTCTGGCAATATCCAGCAGCGCATACAAGCGCTCAAGCCATTCAATATCCAGCTTACCGATGTCGACTTCACGCTGATCTTTGAGCTTTTCAAGCAGTAATCTGGCGGCTGTAGGCGAAGCATGTTTCTCGTCCGGCGTCACCAGCACCACATCAGGTAAAGGATTGGACTCCAGATAGGCGATAGCATCACCCAGTCCGGATAAATGCTGAAATTCCTTCAGGGCATCATCTGCGGGGATGAAAGTAACGCTGTCAATCTCCGTCCAGGTGTTCAGCCTGGCAACCAGTTGCTGCGCGCTGGCTGGTGGTGTGTCTTCTTTCAAAAACAAGGAAATTTCCGAGGCCTGATCCCAGCCTGCGCTGATTTTTTCAGTATTTTTAACCAGAATGTAGAGTGTGCCCGGTAAGGTTATGCTCAGACCAAGCACCGCAATAGTCATTAACGATGCGGCCGGCTGACGCCACAATTCCCCGAGGCTGCCTAAAGCCTGACGGACATGACTGATGAAGAACGCACTGATAACCTGAACGATGCCAATGCGGGTATCACTGGCTCCCTGAGAGCGGCCTTTGAATAAAATACTCATGCCCAGTTTCCTCCCTGTTCCTCAGACAATCCGTCGGTGATCATCTGCCCGTTTCTCAATGTCAGTGTGCGGTACTTCATCCGGGCTATAAGCCCGAGATCGTGGGTCGCAACAAACACAGAAACGCCGGCCTGGTTGAAGTCTTCAAACAGACGAATGATTTCCATAGATAACTTAGGATCGAGGTTACCGGTGGGTTCGTCGGCCAACAACAGAGGCGGCTTATTAACCACCGCACGGGCGATGCCGACGCGCTGAGCTTCACCACCTGACAACATCATTGGCAAACTGCGGGCTTTATCGCGCAATCCCACCATTTCCAGCGCAGCTTCAACACGCTTAGAGGTTTCTTTACGGGTATAGCCTTCAATAATAAGTGGCAGCGCCACATTATCGAAAACTGATTTTGAGTCCAGCAAATGCGGGCTCTGGAAGATCATGCCGATATCCCGGCGGATAAACGCTATCTGCCGGCGTTTTATTTCGTTCAGATCGTGACCGTTAATCAGTACCTTGCCCACACTGGGGCGTTCCATAATACTGATTAATTTGAGCAGCGTGCTTTTCCCCGCGCCGGAGTGGCCGGTAAGAAAAGCCATCTCACCCGGTTCAATGTGAAAGCTCACTTTTGACAGTGCGCGCTGACCACCGGGGTAGGTTTTACTTACCTGCTCAAATTTGATCATCTGCTAATCCTGCAACGACGAAAGGATACTGAATTCTCTACGTTAATCGTTTTCGCTCTCACTGAAAAGTGCGTCGATGAATTCATCGCCATTAAATGTTCGCAAGTCGTCAATTCCCTCACCCACACCAATGTAACGGATTGGAATACCGAACTGGTCAGCGATAGAGAAAATCACGCCGCCTTTAGCAGTACCATCAAGCTTAGTGAGCGTTAAACCTGTCAGACCAACGGCTTCGTTAAACAGCTTCGCCTGACTTACTGCATTCTGGCCCGTTCCTGCATCTAGTGTGAGCATGACTTCATGAGGTGCGTCCGGATTGAGTTTCTTCATTACCCGAACCACTTTTTTCAGTTCTTCCATCAGGTTATTTTTATTCTGCAGGCGGCCGGCGGTATCCGCGATAAGAATATCTGTACCACGGGATTTTGCGGCTTCCAGAGCGTCATACAATACAGATGCACTGTCTGAGCCTGTGGGCTGGGCGATAACAGGAATTTTGTTACGCTCTCCCCAAACCTGAAGCTGTTCAACGGCGGCAGCACGGAAGGTATCACCCGCAGCCAGCATGACTTTCTTACCCTGTTGCTGGAACTGTTTTGCCAGCTTACCGATGGTGGTGGTTTTACCTACACCATTAACGCCCACCATCAGAATGACGTATGGTCCGCTACCCGCATTATGCTGCTTCATATCTTCAGCCAGCGGGCGCTCAACAGATTTAAGCATCTCACGCATCTGGCCTTTAAGGATATCCACCAGCGCCTCAGCGTCCTTGAGTTGCGAACGTTTTGCACTGTCTGTAAGTTTGTTGATGATTTTCTGTGTGGTGTCCATGCCCACATCAGCCACCAGCAACTGAGTTTCAAGCTCTTCATACAAATCATCGTCGATGGCTTTGCCGCGGAACAAACTGATAAAGCCACTGCCAAGGTTTGTTTTAGTGCGCGATAAGCTGGCTTTCAGACGGCTGAAAAGAGACTTTTTCTCTTCTTTGGCTTCGGGCTTTGCTTCAACAACCGGTTCCGGCTCAGGTTCAGGCTCGGCGGCGACAACCGGCGTCATTTCTTCCGGCGTAATGTCTTCGTCAGCAACAACTTCCGGCTGAACTTCGTCTTGTTTTACCTGTTGGGTTACCTTCTCAGACTCAACCCATCCCGGTCCGGTTGCATCCTCAGGTCCAGTTTTCCGTATTAACGGCTCTGGTGCAGGCTCATCAAATGCAGGTACTTCGGGTTCATACTGCACTGCAGCAGGTTTTTCTGGGTGAATCTTAACGATATCCTGCGGTTCAACCGGCGTATCCACTTTCGCTTCAACTACAGGCTCTTTAAGTACAGCATCTTCAGGTTCAGTTTCTCCGGCAGGGGCATCCGCTTCAACATTACTTTGCGCAGGCTCAGGCACTTCTGTTTCTGGCGTCTCAACCGCGTTGCTTTCCTGCGGCTTTACTTCACTTTGTTCTTTTTCAGGTTGCTTGTTCTTTCTGAACCAGCCAAAAAGTTTCGACATTGTTTGGTCAAATCCTTAGTAAATCGGCAAAATTCGGCTACACTGGCCGGCTTTCAATAGCCGTTATCATACATTGTCAGCCCCTATGAAGCGAGTATCCAGAAAGCCTCAGACACAAAAGACGAAATCAGGCAACGTCAGGATCATTTCAGGTCAGTATCGCGGCCGGAAACTGCCCGTGGCAGACGTGGACGGGTTACGTCCCACCACTGACAGGAACAAAGAAACCCTGTTCAACTGGCTGATGCATGATTTACCCGACGCTCACTGTCTCGACGCTTTTGCAGGCTCAGGCGGACTCGGCTTTGAAGCACTTTCCCGCTATGCCGGACATTGCACATTCATTGAGAAAGACAGAAGTGTGGCCGCACAACTGAAAACCAACCTTTCAGCAATGTCTGCAAATGGTGAAGTGATCAATGGCGATGCTGTTCAGATATTGTCTTCCACAGACAAGCAGTTCGATATCATTTTCATCGATCCGCCCTTCAATCACAGTCTCGTTGAACCGGTTCTGCAAGTCATCCTAAGCCGCAACCTTTTGAAACCCGACGGTGTTATTTACGTCGAACAGGAAATCAACGCCCCCTCCCCGCTCATCAGTGAACGCCTGCAGGTAGTTAAAGAAAAGAAACTCGCGCAGGTGATGTACTGCTTGCTATCACTGGAAGACTGACTGAGCGGTTAGCCAGAGGCAGGCGTTGATGCAGAAAACCGTCTGCCGCAGGGATGCGGCAGCCGGGCCCCGGGGATGGGGTTTGCGTGTTTCCGGCAACAATGCCTTCCCGGCGTCAGTGCTCTCACTCAGCACTCACCTGCCGCGCTACACGCCGATCCCCCCGAAAGGGCTCACTCAGGATTGATTTCGAGGCCGATGTTGGAGATGCCTTCTTCGAGAGCGAGGGCCTTGAGTTCGTCGCAGGTGGACAGCGGACTGCCGTCTTTTTCCAGCAGGTCGAGCATGGCGTTTTGCAGCTCTACTTCAAATTCCATCAGCGGATGGCCTTTAATGTCTTCTTCGTCAACGCCGGATGCCAGCAGGTAAGCTTCCACACTGCCCTGCGACAGCTTACTGACCACCACAGCCCCTTGCAGATCCTGCTTCAGCACAAGGCCAATCGCCGCAGCCAGAGCGATTGTTGCATCGATAGCGGGATAAACACCGAAGGTGTCGTAATCTGCGGTATCAGGGGTGACGCACTCTACTTTCTCAAGCTGAACAGAAAAGTTGATTTTGCTTTTTGGGCTGCGTACCGATTCCCATAATAAAGATAAACAGTTTTTGCAAACGCCTTCATCATCAAAGCCCGTGACTTCTTTAAATAACGCATAATTCGGTAACATCCGCTCCAGCAGCGCAGCGCTGAAGGCAACGGCACGCCATCCTTCCAGTTGTCTCACCCGTGCAAATGTAGACAGTTTTTTCATTATTGTATCGCTCCGGAAGCATGTTGAAAGTAATGGCTGACACCATCTAAAAACATTTGTATTGAAATCATCACCAGAATCATCCCCATCAGACGTTCCATGGCGGTTAAGCCGCGCTCACCCAATAAGCGGTGAAACACTTCAGAGAATAGCAAAATGATCGCGCTGATCACCCAGGCTGCTCCCAATGCAATCGTCCAGTCCGTCATTCTGTCCGGCGCCTGATTAGCAATCAGAATCAGTGCAGCCAGGGTCGACGGCCCTGCAATCATAGGTATTGCCAACGGGACCAGAAAGGGCTCTTCACCCACGGCCAGCCCCAGCGCGTTCCCCGACTGTGGAGGGAAAATCATTTTCAGAGCAATCAGGAACAGAATGATACCACCGGCAATACTCACGGTTTCCTGACGGACATTCAGGAAATCCAGCACAGCCTGACCGCTGAACAGAAATATCAGCAAAATGATAAGTGCAAATACCAGCTCCCTTACCAGTATGACACGGCGTCGTTTAGGCTCGATGGTCTTCAGCACCGACATAAACACCGGCAGATTCCCCAGTGGATCCATGATCAGAAATAACATGATGGCCGCAGACCACGTATCCATGAAAGAGATTCTCCCCTAAAGTGTAATTGGACTTACCCGGACCCGCTGCTATGTTTAGATTTCCGGTTAAAAAACGGAAATTTAGCCAACAGCGTAAATAAGAATGATAGATAAGCGCAGGATTGTCGCATTTACGCGTTGATTTTACTATCTAATCAGACAGGAATGAGAACTATGAGTTTGATGTCTATTGAAGAAGTGGCGACATTTCTTGACGTACAGCCTATCCGCGTAGAGCGCCTTGAAAGAGAAAGCCTTTTAGTTGCAAAAGAGAAGGATAGCGAAGGTAAACCGCTGTTCGATAAGGGCGATGTGGAGCGTTATAAAGTGCTGGCTGAACGGTTAGGCGGCATCTGACCTGCTTCATTTTTAATTCAGAATGAAAAAGCCCCCGGCCTTATTCGTAAAGACCGGGGGCTTTTCTTTATCTGTTAATCAGTGTTCAGTACTGCTGCAGCATTCGCGCAATACTGCGGATACCAATACCTGTTGCACCTGCCGGCATCTCCGGTGTAGCGCTGCCGTTGTAAGCTGCAGCCAGATCCAGGTGTACCCAGCCCTTACCTTCTTCATTAACAAAACGGGATAAGAAACCGGCTGCATTAGAGGCGCCGCCACCACCGCCACCTTTCATCGGACGACTGTTGGCAGTATCAGCAAAAGCAGACGGGCACTTATCCTGATGCCATTTTTCCAGCGGCAATGGCCAGAAGCCCTCGCCCTCGGCTTTACCTGCTTCAAGCATCGCTTGTCTGGCATCATCATCCATACTGAAAACAGCATGGTAGTCATTACCTAATGCAACCGTTGCTGCACCGGTCAGCGTTGCCGCGTTAATTATAAGGGGAGCACCAGTTTCAGTTGCACGGATCAAGCCATCAGCAAGTACCAGACGACCCTCTGCATCGGTATTGACGATTTCTACTGTAAGCCCGTTTTTATAGGTCAGTACATCGCCCAACTTGTATGCGTGACCGCTAATCAGGTTTTCAGCGCAACATAAAAGCAGTTTCACACGCTTTTTGAGTCCCTGGCTGATAGCCAGTCCGAGGGCACCGGTTACTGTTGCCGCGCCGCCCATATCACATTTCATATCCAGCATCCCTTCACTAGATTTAATGCTGTAACCACCACTGTCAAAGGTGATGCCTTTACCTACCAGCACAGCATCGACCGGTGCATCGTTGTTGCCGGTGGGGTTATAGTCCAGCTCCAGTAACACCGGCGGACGCTCGCTGCCACGACCCACGTTATAAATGCCGGTCCAGCCGGCTTCCTGCAGTGCTTCACCCACTGTCATACTGTAAGAGACCTTGTCTCCGCCCAGCGACTGAATCCACTGTGCTGCACGACCGGCAAGGGTTTCAGGTGATAAATCTTCAGGGGTGTCGTTCACCAGACTGCGGGTAAACAACAAGGCGGCATACGCTTTATCTAACTCAGCAACATCGCCGGAGTCTGCCCAGCGGATTGATCCGGGCTTTCTCGCACGGGTATAACTCAGGGCAAAAACCCATTGTTGCTCTTTAGACCAGTCACCGGTCAGCTGAACTTCAGCGATGCCGAGTCCGTCGATACGACGGCCCGCCTGACGAATCAATCTTGTGCTGTCGCCTTTCTCAGTAATATGGATAACAGCACCGTCTGCTGTCATGCTTAATCTGGCATTTTCGCCCCAGTGAGCCGGTGCCTTTCCGGTGGAAAGTGACACAGAAAAAATCGACATAACAATTCCTTATTAGCTTGTTACAATGTGTTCTTTATCTTCAGACAATTAAATTGACTGGTTATTTGTATGCAGTTTACTACGCCTTTACTTCACGGAAAGCTTATTCGTCGTTACAAACGGTTTCTTGCCGATGTAACCCTGGATTCAGGCGAAGAAGTGGTTGCGCATTGTCCGAATACCGGCGCAATGACTGGATGCGCCGAACCGGGATACGAGGTCTGGCTCAGCCCCTCAAATAACCCCAAACGCAAGCTGGCCTACACCTGGGAATTGGCAAAAACCTTTGACGGACACTTCATCGGCATCAATACACACAATGCTAATAAACTGGTAGCGGAAGCACTGGATAACAAGACCATTGCTGAATTTTCTCACGTACAGGACTGGAAAGCAGAGGTGACACCGCCCGGTGCCGACAGCCGCTTCGATTTTCGTATTACGACCGCTGAGGGCGATGCCTATATAGAAGTGAAGTCTGTCACTTTGCTGGAAGAGGAAAAAGGCTACTTTCCTGATGCCAAAACAACCCGCGGCGCCAAACACAGTGAGACACTGGGTAATCTGGCCGCAGCCGGCGTGCCGGCGACTTTGGTGTTTTGCGTGCAGCATACTGGTATACGTGAAGTACGGGTTGCAGAGCACATTGATCCAAACTATGCCGCAGCCGTAAAGGTTGCGCACGATAAAGGAATGCAAATCATCGCTTTAGGTTGCGAAATCAACGAACAAAATATTAAGGTAAATCAATCACTACCAGTAATTTTGTGAAAAAGGGGTTGCAATTTCTCAAAGGAACGCCATATTTGCGGCTTGCTTTTTACCGTTGTGGTGCACAGACGCCACCGGCGTTTTGCATTCGAAGAGCAATGGATGCATTAAATAACGGAAGGGTAACTTTGACACCAAAGGTTGCCTGAACATAGCGATTCTGCTATAGATTCCCGGTTGTTCAGGACATATGGGTGTCGTAGTGTAGGAGATGTGGCACATGCCAACAGGAAAAGAAACGAAATCCCTGGGCCTTTTAGCCTTAGCCGGCCTTGAGCCTTATCAGCCAAAGCCTGACGAAGAATACATGAACGATGCGCAAATGGAGCATTTCCGTTTGTTGCTTAAAGCATGGCGTGATCAGTTGCGTGAAGAAGTAGACCGTACTGTGACGCACATGAAAGACGAAGCTGCCAACTTCCCTGATCCTGTCGACCGTGCAGCGCAGGAAGAAGAATTCAGCCTTGAACTGCGGACACGTGACCGTGAACGTAAACTGATTAAGAAAATCGAGAAAACCATGCGTCGCATTGAGGACGATGATTTCGGTTTCTGTGATCAGTGCGGTATCGAAATTGGTATCCGCCGTCTGGAAGCACGCCCCACAGCTGATTTATGTATCGACTGTAAAACAATGGCAGAAATCAAAGAAAAGCAGCTTCAGGGCTAACACTTTTCTGATACTCAGGGCGCCGGTCCAAAACCCGCGCCTTAAGTCATTTTTACTCGTAATATTATGACGGGTCATCATTCTTATACCGGCAGATTTGCCCCTTCTCCCTCAGGTCCTCTTCATTTCGGTTCGCTGATAGCCGCCCTTGCCAGCTTTCTTGATGCCAGACATCATCACGGGCAGTGGTTACTGCGAATGGAAGACATAGACGAACCCCGCTGCGTTGGGGGTGCCGACAAACTCATTCTGGACACACTTGAAGCTCACCATCTTCACTGGGACGGTGAAGTCATGTATCAGTCTGCAGAACATGCCCGTTATCAGGCGCTCACAGAACAGTTTATCCGGCAAGGCCTGGCATACCGGTGCAGTTGCACGAGAAAGATGATTAAAGAAGCCGGCGGCGTATACCCCGGTACCTGCAGAGATAAACATCTCACTGGTGACGGCACGGCAATCCGGTTAAAGATGACCTCTCCGGTCACCCGGTTTGATGATCGTATTATGGGACAGGTACACGTTACCGACGCCCACGCCCTTGAAGACACCGTGCTTAAACGTCGCGACGGATTATTTTCTTACAATCTGGTGGTGGTGGTCGACGATATACACCAGGGTGTTTCCCATGTTGTACGAGGCAGCGATTTGCTTACCACAACAGCAACGCACTTAAGCCTTTACAAATTGCTGCAGGCACGTGCGCCGGCGTATGCCCATGTTCCGGTGGCCTCTGTGTCTGAAGGGCGCAAATTGAGTAAGCAGAATCATGCTGCAGCCCTCAATAACTCAACCCCGTCGGAAAACCTCGCCGCAGCACTGAACTTCTTAGGCTTAGCTCTTCCCGAAGATGGTATAAATGCACCGCCGGCAGAAGTGCTACAATGGGCTGTTGAACACTGGGGTTGTGATAGAATACCAAGACAGCGCGAAATTATTGTCGCTGCGTCAGAATCCACTTATCATAGACCCTTTATTTTTTGTGGCATTTAATTTTTTCGGAGACAGCATCATCATTACGCGCGTGTTTAAAACGGTAAAACGGGTATTAAGTAAAGACCCGGCCTCAGAAGCAACGATACAGGCCTATACCCTTCCCCGTGCCGAGCATGGTATTTCACGGGAAGACATCAGTGATAACGCGCTGAAAGTGCTGTACCGCCTGAATAAATCCGGTTTTGAAGCGTACCTGGTGGGTGGCTGTGTCCGCGACCTTATGCTGGGTAAACTGCCAAAAGACTTCGATGTCGTTACCAATGCCACACCGGAACAAATTAAAAGCCTGTTCAAAAACTGCCGGCTAATCGGCCGCCGTTTCCGCCTTGCCCACATTGTATTCGGGCGGGAAATCATTGAGGTTGCCACTTTCCGGGGTCACCACAGTGAAGGCGAATCAGACAATAAACTGGGTCAGCAAGACGCGCAGGGCCAGCTGGTCAGGGATAACGTGTTCGGAACAATCGAAGAAGACGCCGAACGCCGGGATTTCACCTTCAATGCCATGTACTACAGCGTGGCTGACTTTACAGTTACCGACTTCGCCCGTGGCCGCGATGCCGTTAAAAACCGCGAAGTAGACCTAATTGGTGACCCGGAAACCCGTTACCGTGAAGACCCGGTGCGCATGCTACGAGCTATCCGTTTTGCTGCCAAGCTGGACATGACGATTACGCCCCGCACAGCGAAGCCCATCCCCGAGCTGGCACACTTACTGGCAAACATTCCGCCGGCAAGATTATTTGAAGAAACCCTGAAGCTGTTTCTTGGCGGCGCCGGTGTGCAAACCTTCCGCTTATTGCAGCAATACGGGTTGTTAACGCCGTTATTCCCGCAGTTAGAAAGCATTGCGAAAAACCCTGACAGCCGTGAGTGTCAGTTTATTCTTAAAGTACTGGAAAATACCGATGAGCGCATCAACAGCAACCAGCGGGTAACACCGGCTTTCCTGTACGCGGCATTGCTATGGTATCCGCTGGAAGAACATGCGCAGAAACTGCAGGCAGAAAGCGGCCTGAATCAGCACGACGCCTTCAATATTGCCTCCGGTGAAGTGATTCACCGTCAGGTGCAACGTATTATGATCCCGAAACGTTTTTCCACGGTTATCCGTGATATCTGGATCCTGCAACAACGGTTACCACGACGCTTTGGCCGCCGTGCGTTTCAGTTGCTGTCGCATCCTAAATTCCGTGCCGGTTATGACTTCCTGCATGCCCGCGGCGAAATTGAAGGTGGCAATACAATGGAACTGGCTGACTGGTGGACTGAATTCCAGCACGCTGACCAGGGTAAGCAGAAAAAGTTACTGAATGCTTTGCGCCAGTCGGAAGGCAACAAGTCATCAGGCCCGCGAAAGCGACGCCGCCGCTCACCTGAAAAACGGGATGCCGGTAATGCATAAAGAACACGTTTACATAGGTCTGGGCAGCAATCTGGGCGATTCAGGTGCAACCCTTGAGGCTGCCACAAAGGCTATGGGCGAACTGGCCGACACCCGAGTTCTGGCCCGTTCATCTCTGTATTGTTCCTCACCTATGGGCCCGCAGGATCAACCGGACTATATTAACGCAGTGTGCCTGCTGGAAACGGCACTGGAACCAGTTGAACTGTTGCGGGCATTACAGAATATTGAAAACAGTCATGGCCGTGAGCGCAAAGGTGAGCGCTGGGGTCCCCGAACCCTTGATTTAGACATGCTGCTTTACGGCAACACCGGGATGAACACCGCTGAGTTAACCCTGCCTCACTATGGTATGGCCGCCAGGGAGTTTGTGATGGTGCCGCTGTTTGAAATTGCGCCATCGATGATCATGCCGGACGGTAACCCCATCGCCCTGTGGGTGTCCCGCTGCAATCTTGAGGGACTTCGGCGTATAACGCCTTCCAATCAGTCTTAAAATCCGTATAGTTCGCAATCTGTTCAACACCCTCTGGGGTGTGTCAAATGAGGTTGTTCCCATGAAAAAAATCACCATTTCCGGTCTTCAAACCAAAAAAGCAGCCGGCGGGAAGATAACCGCCCTCACCGCCTATGACGCAAGCTTTGCTAAGATGTTCGATGAACAGAATATTGATGTCCTGCTTATCGGTGACTCACTGGGCATGGTGCTGCAAGGTGAAGAAGACACCCTGCCCGTCACCACAGACGATATTGCTTATCACACCCGCGCGGTGAGAAAAGGTACGAAACGGGCTTTTGTGCTTTCGGATATGCCTTTTATGTCTTATGACACACCTGAACATGCTTATCAGAACGCTGCCAGACTGATGGCTGCCGGTGCCAGCATGGTGAAAATTGAAGGTGGTGCGTGGCTGGCAGAGACTGTCAGAGGCCTTGTAGAGCGCAGCGTTCCTGTGTGCGGACACCTTGGTCTTACCCCGCAGTCTGTTCACGTTTTTGGCGGCTTTAAAGTACAGGGCCGAGAAGAAGATAAAGCGGCAAAACTCCTTGAAGATGCCCTTGCGCTGGAAAAAGCCGGTGCGCAGCTACTGGTGCTGGAGTGTGTGCCGACCTCTTTAGGTAAAAAAGTGTCTGAAGCACTGTCCATTCCGGTTATCGGTATTGGTGCAGGAGCCGGTACTGACGGACAGATTCTGGTGATGCACGATATGTTTGGCATCTCAGCTAATTACATGCCGAAGTTCTCTAAGAACTTTCTGGCAGAAACCGGTGATATGCGAAAAGCGGTGCAAAAGTATATCAGCGATGTTCAAAGCGGTGCTTTCCCGGGCGCCTCTCACAGCTTCGAGTAATCCATGAAATCTCTGACAACGGTTGAAGACTTACGTGCGCAACGCAGCGCATGGGTGCAGGCAGGTAAAACTGTTGGCTTTGTGCCGACGATGGGTAATTTGCATAATGGCCATATGCAGCTTGTTTGTGCAGCGAAAGCTGAGTGCGATATTGTGGTGGTATCGATTTTCGTCAATCCGATGCAATTCGGGAAAAATGAAGATTTGGATAACTATCCCCGCACACTGGATGCAGATAAAGAAAAGCTTGAAAGCCTTGGCGTAGATGCTGTTTTTCTGCCATCAGTGGCAGAAATGTATCCCAGAGGCCTTGAGCAGCAAACCTTTGTCGAAGTCCCGGGCATTTCCTCTATCCTGTGTGGCGAAAGTCGTCCGGGACATTTCCGTGGTGTCGCTACCATTGTTTGTAAACTGTTTAATATGGTTTCTCCGGATACCGCCTTTTTCGGTGAAAAGGATTTTCAGCAGTTGCAGGTTATCCGCCTGATGGCAAAAGACTTATCTATGGGTCTGTCAATCAAAGGGGTGCCGACGGAAAGAGAGACCTCCGGCCTGGCAATGAGTTCACGCAACGGATATCTCACGGCGCAGGAACGTGAAATTGCACCGGTTATTTATCAGCAACTGTGCGATATGAAAGCCGCAATTCTGGCTGGCGAGACAGACTTCAAATCGCTCATATCGACAGTAAGTGCTCACATTAACAAGTCAGGGTTCCGCACGGATTACCTTGCAGTTAAAAATGCTGCTGACTTAACCGATGCGACTGCGGCGTCGACGGAGTTCGTTATCCTTGTAGCTGCGTATCTGGGCAACACCCGTCTCATCGACAATATTCACTTTAGCAAGTAGCCTAAGCACAAACAAAAGCAGCGCAAAGGTTAAATACCCTTGCGCGGCTTTTTTGATCCCGCAGGTTACTGCGATATTGCGGAGCTTACCGGAAGATATTAACCGGCAACCGCAGAAGGAATGGCTTTCTCCAGCTCTGCCCAGGCATGGCGGGCGCGGGCGATTTCAGACTGTTCCTGCAGAATATTCTTTAAATCCTGCTCTGTCGTCAGCGGATTGGCCAGCACTACACGAAATACAGTTACCGGCTTCGGATTCAGGTCCGGGTTTTCAAGGCGGGTACGTGACACGAAGGATTTACCGGCTTCACGTTGCAGCTTTTGCACATTCACCACCAGCGCATCAATTTTGTGATTCAGGCGTGCTTTCTCGTCATCAGAAGCGGTTTTCAGTTTTTCCTGTATAACCGGCGGACAAACGCGGTAAGTCAGCAAGGATAATGTGGGTGCTGTCACCAGTTCGAAATCAGGATGCTCTGAAATCATACGGGCGAAGGCTTTTGCCTTACTGATACTCTGGTCGATCAGCAGTTCATAACCCCGGCGGCCAAAAATATGTAATGACGCATACACCATCATCGCCATACCATTTCTGGAGCCTTCCAGCGTTGTTGCACCTAAGTCTTTCGACCCCTGACGCAGAATGTACTGGGCATGATGGCGCACAGCATTGGCATCTTCAGGATTCTTAAACAGTGCCATACCAGCTCCCATGGGCACGTACATTTGCTTATGCGCATCAATGGTAACGGAATCTGCACGCTCTATGCCTTTAAGCTTGCTCCGGTGCGTGCCGGAAAACAACGTAGCGCCGCCCCAGGCAGCATCCACATGGAACCAGCAACCCAGCTCACGGGCCACATCTGCCAGTTCATCCAGCGGATCAACGTGACCGGTTTCCGTAGTACCGCCAACACCCACCAGAGCCAGCAACTTATTGCCTTCTTCCTGATAGCGACGGCCTTCAGCAAGCGCCTGTTCAGGTGACAGGGTTTGTTGCGGGCATGGCAGGGTAATTAGGTTGTCACGCCCGATCCCCAGCACATCCACGGCTTTAGACAATGAGTAGTGACCACGGCGGGAACACATTACGCCCATCTGGTTAATACCATAATGGCGGTAAGCAGCAGCCAGACCTGACTTAGCCACACCGGCAAATTTCTTATCCGGCCCGAGAATTTTATTCCGCGCAACCCAAAGCGCTGTAATGTTTGCCACCGTACCACCAGAGCAGAACGCTCCCAGTGCATGTCTGGCGCTGTGCAAATACTGCTGGTACCAGCTGTCTTCCTGGCCATAAACCAGGTTGTGCATCATGCCCAGTACCTGCCGTTCAAGCGGTGTAAAGGCTTTAGATGTTTCGATTTTTACCAGATTCTGATTCAGGCCCACCAGCAATTTGGCCAGTGGCAAATGAAAATAGGGTAACGCAGAGGTCATATGACCAATAAAGGTCGGGGAATAGGTATTGACAGAATGGGCGACCAGCTTGTTCAGCAACGACTCAGCGTGAGAAGAAACAAACTCAGGGGATTCCGGCACAAAGGGATCAGAAAAGTCCTGCTCAACCTCTTCCAGCGACGTCTTTTTCGTCACTACGTGCTGAGACAGAAAATCCAGAATGTTATCGGACAAATGCTGTTCGATTTGTGCGAGCTTTGAGTCTTTGTGTTCAGGTTTAGTAAAGACCCGAAACAGATGTTTCAGACTGACTTGTGCTTCACCCACTCCACACACCTCTTAATTAAATTGGAGCAAACCGCGCTTCGCCACAGGCAAAGTACAACACCGGCTGCACCCTGACAAACATCGTCAGTGACAATGAAAACTTAGCACGCATCTTACAAAGTGCCGAACTTTACCCCGGAAACACGCCTGCGCCAAGTGTAAGACGGATTAAACGGTAGTGATAATCACGCCAAATGACTTTAAATACCGCCCATCATTACGGTTAACACGAATATGTGAAAATAGAGAATGGGTAATCTGACAACGTCTGCTATAGTGAAAAGACAGGAATAGCCAGAGGCGAGTGACATGCCAATTCGTGAAATAACAGACAGCTACACCCTCGAATCTATTGTGCCTTACTTTCAGCCAATCGTCGATATCAGGTCAGAAATTGTATGGCGTTATGAATGCCTTGCGCGACTTGTTACGCCTGAACAACGGGTTTTCCTGCCCAGCGATTTTCTGTACCTCATTGAGCGTAACAATCATATTCACCAACTGGCTGAAATGATGTTTTGCAAAAGTGCGGTGTATTTCGAAGAATCCAATACGCCCTGGAACATCAACCTGGATGCCTCTGATCTCAATAACGAAGAGCTGCTGAACTCGCTTATCACCCAACTTGCCAACTATCCGAAGCCCTCACGGGTATGTGTGGAAGTCAGTGCTGACGTAGCCAGCCACCATTATGAAACCCTCAAACGCTTTATCGATAAATCTATGCACAGCGGAATGGGCGTGTTTATTGATAATCTGGGCAAAAGCAGCGGCAATGTGCGTAAACTGATGTCGCTGCCAATACGGGGCGTCAAACTGGACGGCGGCTTATTGCGCCGGCTCGACCACAGCGAAGAAATCGAGGATTTCATACTCAGCATTTGCGACCTGGCTAAAACACGGCATATGAGTATTGTGGCTGAACATGTCGAAGATGCCGATACCCTGGAAAAAGTGATGCAACTGCCGATTCAGTATGCACAGGGTTTTGTATTCTGTGAACCAGCTCCGGTGCCGCGCAACGCCGCTGCCCACTGATAAAACATACTTGCATATGTCTACACAGGTAAATCAGGGGCAGCGTTCAGGATTTAACCAGTAGATTATCAGTGATTCTCAAACGCTTTATTAACCGTGGCTGCGGGCAATGCATAACTTGCCTTCTTGCCGCCCAGGTCAATTAATATCGAGTCTACCAGGACACCTGAATCAACCATGTAAATGGTCAACGTGTGTTTACCGGGCTTGTCGATAAGCTGCTGGATAGATCCGGTCGCCTGGTTTTTCAGAACATTTTGCTTCCACGTCTCACTGCGCCCTTCTGTACGAAAATCCAATATTTCAGGATTGTTATCATCTACAACAACGGCAACACGAACGCCTCGTCCTTCATACATAGGGTGAGTCGGCACCACATTCACACTAATCTCAGCCATACCTTGATTAAACGTATAAAAATCATATTCCAATGCAGGACCTTCAAGAGACAAAAGATCTGCCGATTCCGGGTCGGCGGTCACGGGGACTGCTTTCATGGCACTCCCGCTGTAACCCAAATTGTCGACTTTCTGCCAACGACGGTTTTCCCCGTTTTTTTGACGCTGGAAGTTGGCCGCATCCAACACCACATATCCCAGATCTTCCACGTAACCATCAAAACTCTTCAATTCTGGTAAATCAGGGTTAAACACATTCAAACTAATATCCGATTGAAAAACTTCTGTCGTAAAAATCAGTTTGCCGGGCACTTTAAATGAAGGAGGTATTAACTGATGATCATGACCGAGTGGTGGCTCTTTTAAGGCTTCACCTTCAGGGACTTTGCCCCAGTCGATATCCACCCACACCCGTTCATGAGGATGAGCCTGGCTCAATCTTCCCTGTGTTTTAGATAATTTAATCCACGGTTGTTGAGGAGAAATACTCCACTTTCTCGCTTCAGAGCCATTCAAATAAATATCAATAAAACGCGGGTTACGGGTAAAACTATTAAATACAGGTAAGGTACGGGCATGGCTATTAGTGATATGCGAATTGGCTGGCATGTCGAAGCCCTCTAACACAAACCCTACAGCCTGCTTCTGCTCTCGATGAGGCTGTGCCGAAGAAGGTGTATCAAACACAGGTAAGTTGCGCGGAGACGCAGACATGATGTGCTGCCACTTACCACCAGCTAATTCAGTATTGTAATAACGGGTAATGTCCCGGATGGTTTGATAACTCGAGAGCATCTGTTCTGCATACCAGTCAGCATCACCACGGCCCTGGGCTGCAGCAAAGACATTTTTATAATGGTAAAGCCATTTGAGGCTCATATTCCCGGCCGCGACAATAGGGTAATAGGCCAACTGGTAAAACGCATCCTGACGGGTCTTATCGATTTGCGGCTGTAAGGTTTCAACTTCTTTGATCAACGCCTGCCACCGGGTGATAAGTGCGCTCACTTCATCGCCGTAATGAGTTTGTGTTAGTTCGCCGGGCTGAGGCAATGACACTGGTTCGACATGACTCCAGGCCATAAATTCAGGGCGTCGTTGATACACAAGATGAAAATACTGTTTGAATATAGCGACCAGTTTATCTGATGCCCCGGCCGACAGGTCGCGGGCAAAATACTCCGCCATTTGCAAGTAAACATCATCCGCAGAATTAAACTGATCTCGCTGCCAGGCAATGTCCATAAATAACTCGGTATTGTATTCGTGAGGCTTAATATCCCCTACATTCAATATCCATTGCTCTCTGGCGTGGAGATCCCACGCTTTTGTAATTTCCTGCCACATTAAAACAGGGTTAGTCGAGTTTAACCACAGATAATCATGAGGCCGCCCCCAATAAGACGTGTGATAGTAAATACCCGCCCCACCACTGCGTTTTTGCTCTTCGGGATTGCTGAGTTGTCGCAGGTAACCGTAGTTATCGTCGGTCCACATTAACGTGATGTCATCGGGTACTTCGAGGCCGTTTTGGTAGTAAGTTAATACTTCTTTATAAGGCACAAAAGCTTGCGGAATGGAATCGACATCTTCGCCAGTAATCGAAGACAATAACTTTCTTTGATCTGTAATCACCTTATCGAGCAAAGCTACCTGATCAGCCATGGAGCTGTCGCGCATGATCATTGGCGAGTCATGTTCACCTCGCATCGCCACGGTGTAGATACTCTCAAAGTCTTTTGTTTCTCTAATTCGATTACTAAAAAACTGCTTTACGGCGCCAGCATTTGTATCGTAACGATATTGCCCCATTACATCCTTGTCCCATTCCCCGTTGATATTCGACAACATAGGTTCCGCATGGGAGGAACCGACAACAATACCGTAATCGTCAGCGACTTGTTTATTCTCAGGAATTGCATAAAAAGGTGTTGTGGTTTTATGCATAGCGGGCCAGATAGTATTGGCCCGCAAACGCAATAACAGTTCAAATACGCGGGCATAAGTTTTTGGCCCTATGTCACCGGTTTCCGGCTCATAGTTTTTCGCTGCCCAAATCTGTAAGCCCCAATCCTCATCATTAAGGAAAATACCACGATACTTAACATCCGGTGATGAAGAGACTGATGTTGGTACGTCAACAGACAAAGGATACTGTGTAGCGGGCGTGACATCGGCCCACCATTCCCATGGAGACACGCCCATCTGACGTGACAATGAAAGTAAACCATAGGCAGTACCACGCCGGTCACTGCCCACAACGACTAAAGCCGGTTTGTCACCCAAAATAGCAACAGGCTTCAGCCAGATCTGATAGCGTTCCCACTGACCTTGAATTGAGGACGGGTCAATGTCTCCCTGTTCAATTAAGCTGTCGATCAAAGCGCTTTGACCTAATGTTCCGGCAATAATTGCAGTGTGAGGAACCGGACTAAAATGTGACGCGAGTGACAATTTGTGACCGCTGATTGCCGCCACATCGCTGGCTAGCATAGCCGCTGATTTGTGTACTACTGTCGCATCTGATTCATCAACAAACAGCGTGGCTACACCTTCTTCCCCAACTAATGAAAAAGGCCCGGCCCAACTTTGCATACTCAGGCCAACACTACATAAAATTACGAACATCCACATTTTGGATTTCCACCACAATACCACTGTCCTTTCTCCTTGCAGAAAATACTACTAACGAGTCTGAATGTACGAAACCGCACTTATCACACCAGGTAATTCAGCCAAACCTTTCAAGCAAGACTTTCTGTTCTTCTGACATGACATCCAGACGGGCTTTGGCTTTGGCCAGCAAACTTGCCGGGTAATCTGCTTCTGCCCCGTCGTTGCATGATGTAAACGTCGTATGCCGCAAAGTCAGAGTATTCAAAACGAAGTGCGTATGTTTTATCGGACAATTGATAGTTGAGGTTAGTACGTGTCCAACCAACTACCGGCATAAAGTTGTAGCAAACCCCAGTCACACCAACTGCGCCCGCCTGTTTGATTTTTTCCAGGGTAATGGTGTCATCAGGACCAAACCATCTCCACGTTTCAATCATAAATAGTTACTCTTCGAAAGTTATAATGCCTGTTCGATAATTTCCCAAAGCGCCCCCTGGGTATGGTAATCACACTTAGCGCCAGCCAGACTTTTCTCATTGTTGTAAGGCTTGTTGTCCGCCGTAAGTACACGGAACCAACTGCCGTATGTGTGGTCAATCATGGCGCTCCAGCAATACGCCCAAATTTTCTCATACCATTGCCAATACGCATCATTACCTGTTGCTTTAGCTAACAACGCAGCCGCTGCTAACGACTCGGCTTGTACCCAGAAATATTTGTCACTGTCGCAAATTTCACCGTCAGGGGCATGACCATAAAAAATACCGCCGTTTTCCTCGTCCCAGCAAAGGTTCAGTGCGCTATCAAATAGCGCTTGCGCTCTTTCCACCATCCAGCTTTCGGGCTGATGACGATGCAAAATTAACAGTAATTTAGTCCATTCAGTTTGGTGGCCCGGTTGGAAGCCCCACGGACGATAAAGATTTTTCGGGTCGTCTTTGTTGTACTCCCAATCAATCGACATATCAGCATGGTAGTGTTCCCAAATCAGTCCTTGCGTCAGTGCTGCTTTTTCTACCGCGAAAGTTTTTGCCAGTGTATAAGCACGTTTTAAAAACGCCTTATCCCTTGTTGCATCATAGGCAATTAATAACGCTTCACAGCAATGCATATTGGCATTCTGACCGCGATACGTACCTAACGTTGACCAATCTGGTGAGGCTTCATCGGCATAGCAACCATCGGACTCTTGCCAAAAACGCTCGTTGAGTATTTCCCACGCCTGATATAAAGGTATCTCAGCCTTGTTAAGTCCTGTTTTCACACAGGTTGCGAGCGCTAGGATCACGAAAGCTAATCCGTAAGCATGGTTGGTTTGGTCCACCGGTGTATTAGCATCTAACAACCAATTATACGCTTGACGTTCTTCATCCCAGTGCCGGGTAAGCAAATACACTAAACCGTGCTCAATGCGTTGGAGGTCTTCTTCACGTTGAAAGTGCTGATAGGCTTTGCAATAGTTGAAAATCATCCGGGTGGAGCTCACCAGATGCTTTTTCCCCGGTTCGAAAATGTCACCATTGTCGTAATAGTTCTGATGAAAACCACCGTTAACTTCGTCCATTACATTCGGGGCATAAAACGCCAGTATATCTTCAATGTGTGACGTTAATGCCTGTTCGCTTTTACAGTCCAACATAATCTAACCCTCTATTGTTCATTTGGCAGCTTGCTGCCTTTTTGTGCATACCAGGTCACAAATCCATAACTGGCTAACGGCACGATAAAGCTCATCTGAATACTCAGGGTGTCGGCTACAATGCCCTGCAAAACAGGCAAAATTGCACCTCCAACAATAGCCAGACACAACAGACCCGCACCTTCAGCCGTTGCTGCCCCTAACCCACGGATTCCCAATGAGAAAATGGTGGGGAACATGATGGAGTTGCACAGTCCAATCAATACCACAGCCCACATTGCGATACTGCCACTGGCTGACATCACAACAACGAGCAGAACTATAGCCGCCAAAGCGTTAAATGTGAGTGCTGAAGACGCTTTGATGTACTGCATGATGTAAGCACCAGCGAAACGCCCGACCATAGCGGCGCCCCAATAAAGCCCCAGATAGGTGGCTGCATCTTTGTGAGTGAGACCAGCGATATCGTCGCTACTTAAAAAGTTAATCAAAAAGCTACCGATCGATACTTCGGCACCGACATACAAAAATATTGCCACGGCGCCTAACACAAGATGGCGATGAGCGGTGAGCTTTTTCACAGCCTCTCCTTGCAGGCTTGCAGATTGCCCGGACTCTGCGGCAATTTTAGGTAGAGGAAAACGCTTAAATACAATCGCCACCACAACCAGCGCCAACGCAATCAACAAGTAAGGAATTTGGACCGACTCAGGATTAGCAGGCCCTTCGAGCTGGCTCGCACCAATGATTAGCGCACCGCCAAAGAACGGGGCGACGGTGTGCCCCACAGAATTCAATCCCTGGCAAAAATTCAACCGGCTTGATGCGCTTTTTTCATCTCCAAGCGCAGCCACATAGGGATTTGCCGTCACTTGTAATATCGTTATTCCACTGGCGAGAACAAATAGCCCCCCTAAGAAAAACACATACAACTTCACTTCTGCAGCGGGGTAAAATAGTAGACAGCCCACCGCTGTAGTTAATAAGCCCGCGATAATGCCGGCTTTAAAACCCAGGCGCCTAATTAACTTACCAGCAGGCAGTGACACAAGAAAGTAAGCACCGAAAAAGGCAAATTGCACCAACATGGCTTGAGTGTAATTAAGTGAAAACGCACTTTTAAGGTGAGGAATCAAGACATCATTCAAGCTTGTCAGAAAGCCCCAGAAAAAAAACAATGCACTCATCGCTAATAATGGCGAATGCGACTTCGCTATTGAGGCTTGTGTATTACTGACTGTATTCATTGGTCACCTTTATGTTCACATTTCGACAACCTCACAACTCTGGTAAGGCCACCTTACAGAGAGTAAATGAAGACCATCAACATTGCAATAAAGGGGTCGTACAAACCGGGAAATACACACAAACCATTGTTTTATAGAAATATTGCATTTATCAGAACCACTAACCAAGTGATTTACAGAAAGAAATACCATCTATAACCGGAACGTAATTTTCGTACCATAAATGTAATCTGCGTTTATTTATTGTAAAAATTTGGTTGTTGAACGTATTAACTTGTGATTATACTTATCCGGCCTTACCAATTATTCATAAGACTGGGAGAGACAGCATGAAAAAACGATTCGGGGCGCAATACACACTCACACCGTTAGCCACAGCTTTGGCACTGGCATTACCAATTACGGTGCTAGCGCAAGAGACAAGTTCACAGGATCCTGAAGTGATAGAAGTTAAAGGGATTCGTTCTAGTGTTACTAAAGCATTGTCGATGAAGCGTTACGAAGTAGGTGTCTCTGACGCCATTTCCGCTGACGACATTTCAAGCTTTCCTGATGAAAATATCGCCGAATCGATCCAACGTATTGCCGGTATTCAAATTCAACGTTCGAACGGACGCGGTGCGTTGATCAGCATTCGGGGACTAGGCCCCGAATATGCGGCAACAACCCTGAATGGTCAGGCGTTTGCCAGCGCACAATTTGACGGTGGCTTCCGCTTTGATATTGTGCAGTCAGAACTGGCATCAGAAATTCAGGTATTCAAAACTCCCAGCGCATCAATGGATGAAGGCGGCTTGTCTGGTGCTGTGAATATAGGCACAGCTAAGCCTCTCAACTATTCCGAACGCAAGATGCTTGCAAAAGTCGAGGCAAACTACTCAGAAGACCGCAGCAGTGCCACACCCGGCGGAAGCTTTACGTATATCGACCAATTTAATGACAACCTGGGTGTTTTAGTTAACTTTGGTTATCAGGAGCTCGATACCCGTTATGACTTAATGTACAGCCAACGTTTTTCCGATGTTGACCTGAACAGCGATGGCGAAAGCGATTACGCAGCTAATGGCATCCCACTGGAACGAACCAATCGTCCCCGTATGCGCCGCGAAGACGGCAACACGCAACGTTATCTGTTAAATACAGCAATACAATATGTAGCCAGCGATACTCTGGAATTTGGATTAACAGGGATTCTTGCACAGGATGAACGTAAGATTTACTTCCAGCAGTTAGTTCCACTTTTTGGTGGTGGTGATCCTGAACCCACCCTTACTTACCTGGGTCAAACAGATAATACTGTAGACCATATCCTTGCTGAGAACATTCGCGTAGAAGCCAACCATACCCGTCAAACTGAAGACCGTACCAGCTACGCTCTAACAGGTACATCAGAATGGATGATTACCGATGATTTCACCATGAATAGTGCACTCCATTACACTGCGGGAAGCATTGACATCGTAGAACGCGCAGTTGTATTAGGTATTCGTTCAGATCTTGAAGTCGACATGGATCCAAATAATCCCGTATTCACTTCAAACGGCCTCAATCCGGTGTCAGATCCCAGCTCATGGGCGCTAGATAATCTGTTTCGTAATGACATCTCAGGTAAAGTGCAAACTTACGATACTGACGAGCTCGCAGCACAGGTTGACTTCAACTATTATCTCGACAGCGATTTCTTCAAAGCCGTGAAGTTTGGTTTCAAGCACCGCAGACAAACCCTGGATACAGAAAGTACACGTTATGACCGGAATTTCCGTGACGACGATATTTATACTGCGCCTTTCCCTACTGTTGCAGAAGCGAGTTATACCGTAAATGACTTTAGCGGCGGTGAGTTCGCCGGGTTAAACTTGAATTATGTATTACCGGATGTTGATGCTTACCTGCAAGCCTTTGATGAATCGGGTCTGACAATTGAACCAAACTTCCAGGAAGCCGGATTCTTTCAAATCGATCGTAACATCACTAATTTTTATACACAGCTGGACTTTGGCAATGATTACCTGCGCGGTAATATTGGCGTACGTTACGCTAAAACAGATCGTACCGTTGACACCGTTACTTATGACGGCGGAATTCAAGTAACAACAGGCGCATTTACGGATATCGGCGGCGATTCTGCCGAACCGTCATCGAGTAGCTTTGATTATGACAACTGGCTACCAAGCTTAAACCTTGCCTATGATCTAACCGACGACATCGTGATTCGTGCTGCGGCAGGCAAAGTATTGGTGCGCCCGATTATTGGTGAAACCGCGAGCTTTGGCCGCGAGATTGCGACTCAGGACAACGGTACCGATATTATTGTGAATGTCTCTGAAGGCTCTTTCGACCTTCCGGCACTGACCGCTAACCAGTACGATTTAAGCGCAGAATGGTACTTCAATGAATCAAGTGCAATTACGTTAGCATACTTCAAAAAAGAAGTTAAAAATCAGGTTATTACTGAGGCAGTATGCCCGGGTGATTTCCAATTAGCCGATGTTTCATTTGACTCAGCAACCGGTGAATGTCGTGGCACCGATGGCTATATCTATAACATCACACGAAATCGTGCGACCGATGGTGTTTTAGAGATCAATGGTATTGAGCTTGCTTATAACCAGTCGTTTGATTTCTTGCCAGCACCATTTAATGGTTTGGGCATGATCGCTAACTACACCCTGTTGGATGCAGACAATCCACAAGAAGAACAACCGCTTCTGGGTTCATCAGAACGTACTGCCAACCTCATTGGTTATTACGAAAATGGTGGTTTCGCCATTCGTATTGCCATGAACTATCGCAGTGAATATTCATTGAATGATGGCTCAAAAACAGGTGAAAACTTCGGTGACAGCAGTGCCATAGTGCCTAATCCCGGAAGCTTACTCGATGCCCGGAAACAAGTCGATGTATCCATGTCATACGAGTTTGAGAATGGCGTAAAAGTGTCGTTGGAAGGTATTAACGTTAACGGCGATTACGAGCGTGGAACACGTTTCGAGAAAGCCCGGTTACAATCTGTTGCGACCTTTGGCTCTACCTACTTCATGGGTGTAACGTACAGCTTCTGACAATTGTGCTTATGTGGTTACCTTTTTGGTAACCACATACTTTAATTTGGTCATGTAAATTGACCACCCGAACAGTAAGACGCTAGAGTGGAAGTAAAGCAGGTTCAGAAAAAACAATATTCATGCACTTTCAAATTAATGATTTATCAAGCAAGCGCCTTTATTTGCAAATCGCCGAACAAGTCCTGGAGATGATAAGTCAGGGTAGTTTACGTGTCGGTGAAAAACTACCGGCAGAACGCAAACTTGCGGAAACCTTTAATGTTAGCCGCCCCACTATCCGCGAGGCAATGATCGCGCTGGAAGTGAGTGGTATTGTGGAAATTCGCTCGGGCTCCGGCGTGTACGTCATCGCTGAATCTGGCCGTAGCGAACTCAACATCGAAGACAACTTACCCGGCCCGTTTGAAATTCTGGAAGCCCGTTTGTATTTTGAATCAGAAGCCGCAGCTTTAGCTTCTCAGCGGATTACTCATCAGGAAATTCATCAGTTAAAAGTGTTTCAAAAGAAAATGCAAAATCTTGAGAGTCAGGATTTAGCAAAAACACATAGTTATGACCGAAGTTTTCACGAGCTGATCGCACAATCAACAAGAAACTCCAGTATTTACGAAATCATCTGTGGGTTGTGGTCGCTACGTAACCGGTCTGAAATGAATACCACTTTCGATGCGTTAATTCGCCGTCGTGGTGCGTCACCAATAATTGAAGATCATCACCTGATTATAGAAGCATTACAAAGCAGAGACGAAAGTCGGGCAAAACAAGCAATGAGATCCCATATCCAGCGAGTCATCAATGAGTTCTCAGAGTGCACCTTAAACGACGACTAGTTACCTGACCCTTAATGCATCGGTGTGATTGATCGCAACCCTCTTGGAGAAAGACATGCGATTAACGCATTGCGCTGTTTCAGCGTTATTTGTCAGTGCGGCGCTGGCTGGCTGTGAAAAATCTAATAAAGTAGAAGCACCGGTTTCTGTGCAACAAGCAGTGAGTGAACAGCTTGCCCCTGTCGATGCGGTATGGCCCTGGTTAGATTCAGCCAATTCCCGCTGGTTTTACTTTAATTCAGCCACCCGACCGTTCGGCATGGTGAATCTCAGCCCCGACACCGAAATTGACGGAGCATGGGGTAGTGGTTACCGGTATAACACTGAGGAAGTAAAAGGCTTCAACCATGTCCATGCATGGCAGTTGTCAGGTTTATCGGTGCTTCCTATCTCTCAACAGCGACCACTGGCAGAGATAGAAAACGACTATTTCTCTGCGTTTAGTCACGACAAAGAAAATGTAGCGGCTGGCTACCATTCGCTCATCCTTGAACGCTATGGCATCAACGCTGAGTTGACCGCCACCACCCGAGTTGGCTTTCATCACTATGAATATACCCAAGCGGGACCGAAACAGATCTTGCTGGATTTAGAGGGTCAATTTGGTCCCTCGGAGTTATCCAAAGGCAGCTTTACCCAAATTGATGACACCACGTTTAGTGGTTCTGTGATTAATGCACCCACTATTCGTCGCCCGCGCCCTACACCAGTGTTTTTCTATATCAAACTGAACAAGCCGGTTGCCAAAATTGATGTCAATGAAACAGCAGCGCTGCTAACACTGGATGACTCTACAGATGACGTGCTGATGAAAGTGGCTATTTCTTACGTAGATGAGGATGGTGCTAAGCAAAACATGCAATCTGAGTTACCCGGGTGGGATTTCAACGCCACTGTAGCGGCTTCACGTGATACCTGGAATGAATGGTTAGGGAAAATCCGGGTAGAAGGGGGAAGTGAAAAAGTGCGCCGTCGTTTTTACACCGATTTATTCCACGCGCTTCAAGGGCGTCGAATTATCTCTGATGTTGATGGCCGCTATTCAGATCAAACCAGCGCTGAACGAAAAATCAAACAACTCCCCTTAAATGCGCAACACCAACCTGAATTCAATCACCACAACTCAGATTCATTCTGGGGCGCTCAGTGGACTATTCAAACCTTGTGGCCGTTGGCCTATCCCAAAGTGGCGTCTGACTTTTCAAACTCTATGCTTACCATGGCGGAAGATGGCGGCTATGTGCCCAGAGGGCCATCTGGTGGAAATTACACTTACGTAATGACAGGCGCCTCGTCTACGCCATTTATCGTCAGCACTTATTTAAAAGGTATTCATGATTTTGACCCGCTGAAAGCCTATGAAGCACTGAAAAAAAATCACTTACCCGGCGGTATGATGAGCCACGCAGGCTATGAGCACGACACCGCCGTAGGTGGTGGATTAGAATACTATATGGAACAAGGCTTTGTGCCCTATCCTCTGCCAGTTGAAAGCGACGCGTTCCACCGCGATGGAGCAGGTCAAACCCTTGAATACGCTTATCAAGACTGGACTTTGGGACAGTTGGCGCAGGAACTCGGCCTTGCTGAAGATGCTGAGTGGCTGAAAAACCGTAGTCTCAATTATCGGAATATTTATGATACCGGGACCGGTTTCATGCGTCCGAAAGATGAAAATGGTAAGTGGAAAGCCGACTTTGACCCGTTTGAATACCGGCACGGTTTCGTCGAGTCGAACGCAGCACAAATGACGTGGTACGTACCTCACGATATTACCGGCCTCGCTGATTTAATGGGTGGGGAAAAAGTCGCAGCCAATCGTTTGAATGAGGCCTTTGAAGCCGCTGAAAAACTTGGATTTACTTCGGGTACCGCGCACGCTCAGGAAACCCACGAAGAGTACCGCCGTATTCCTGTGAACTACGGCAATCAACCTTCAATTCAAACCGCATTTATCTTTAATGAACTCGGTGAGCCGGGCAAAACCCAATATTGGTCCAGGGAGGTGGTCAATCAGGTTTATCAAAACTTGTCACCTGAGCATGGCTACAACGGTGATGAAGACCAGGGATTAATGGGTTCACTTGCGGTATTAATGAAAATCGGATTATTCCAGGTCGATGGCGGCGCGCGTCAAGAGCCCGTTTATCAAATAGGAAGCCCGATCTTTGAGCGTATCACCATTGCTTTAGATGAACGTTATTACAGTGGCAAAAATTTCACGATTGAGACCGTGAACAACAGTGACGAAAATCGTTATATTAAATCGGCATGGTTAAACGGTAAGCCTCTTAACCGCCGGTATCTGACGCACGGAGAAATTACCCGGGGAGGGTTACTCAAACTTGAAATGACGTCCACTCCCTGAGGTTAATCCTGTTCAGTGACGACTCTTCCATATCTTAAAGGGAGAAATTGACGTTCTGAGAATAGTAAAGGCCGGATGACCGGCCTTTACTGCTTACAAATGTATTTAATCAGCTTCATCGTAACGGGTATTCAACCGCCAGCATGGTTGCCCGCTGCCACGGTACTTCCGCTCGAAGGGGGTCATGTGGTTATCACCGGTAATTTCACTGATATCTCCGGATAAACCATAGTGACTTGCCGCGCGGGCAAACTCCATCAGATACAAAAACCAGTTGCTGCGCACCTCAATGTTACTACACAGCGCCATAACATCCACCATGGCGGCAGAGGCGTACCAGCGCTTTTGTACCTGAGACGGTTTCGGATAAGGATTAGGGTACAGCAAAAAGTGCTGCACTATATTCCAGTCCGCCGTGCGAGCCAGGCGCCAGAAGTCATTTACATCTGCACGAAACACAGCGTAGTTCTGACTTTCTGACTTATAGTGCACGTGCTTATCTACTCTCAGCGCCGACTTATCAATACCAATAACTCTGGCATCAGGAAAGCGTTCAGCCAGGTTGACCGTGCTTTCCCCTACCCCACAGCAGGAATCCAGAATCACATCGCCCTGCCAGTCATCCAGCCACGCACACACGTCATCAAAAGATGCGCGGGTATGGTCACTCACCGGGCGCTGATTTTCCGTGCGACGGTACCGCTCGACCAGTTCATCGAGCTTCTCATGAATGCCCTGCTGATTACTCAATACTTCGCGGGAATTACCGGTACTCACAGTTAACTCCGGATCCCGCGACCTTTTGTCAGCAGATGATGTGCAACAGCGTAAAGCACCACGTTGAAGCCGACAAGAATGGCAATGGACACAGAAACATTAACGTCTGACACACCTAAAAAGCCGTAGCGAAAACCATTCACCATGTACACGATCGGGTTCGCCTTGCTGACAATTTGCCAGAATTCCGGTAACAGCGTTAACGAGTAGAATACGCCGCCCAGATAGGTTAGTGGGGTCAGCACAAAAGTGGGCACCATGCTGATATCATCAAAGGTTTTTGCAAATACCGCGTTTACCAGACCGGCGGTAGCAAATAAGGTGGAGGTAAGCAGCAAGGTAACCACAATAGCGGCCAGGTTGTGAATTTGCACATCAACGAAAAACATTGATACACAGGTCACAATAATGCCGATTAAGATAGCACGGGCCACGCCGCCGCCCACGTAACCGAAAATGATCACCCAGGTCGGTACAGGAGCCACCAGCAATTCTTCAATATTGCGTTGGAATTTGGCGCTGAAAAACGACGATGACACGTTTGAATAAGAGTTCGTGATCACAGACATCATGATCAGTCCGGGAACAATAAACTCCATATAGGTGAAGCCGCCCATCTGACCAATCCGTTCACCAATCAGACTACCGAAAATGACAAAATACAGTGTCATAGTAATTGCCGGTGGCACCAGTGTTTGTACCCAGATGCGCAGAAAGCGGGTACATTCTTTAATCCAGATAGTATTCAGCGCAATCCAGTTATTTTGTCCGTGCATGATTACGCCTCCTCTTTGGCTTTACGGCCATTCTCGACCAGGGTAACAAATAACTCTTCCAGGCGGTTCGACTTGTTACGCATACTGAGCACCGGCACCGATTGCTCTGTTAACTGGGTAAATACCGGATTCAGCCCTTCAGTTTTCTCCACATCCACTTCCAGCGTATTTTCATCCAGCAAACGGTGAGTAAAACCTGAAATGACCGGCTTGTTGGCGTAATTGCCAAGATCCAGCACAAATGTTTCCATGCTCAATTTGGCCAGCAGTGACTTCATGCTGGTGTTTTCCACTATTGTTCCCTTATCAATGATCGCGATATTGCGGCACAGCATTTCCGCTTCTTCGAGATAATGGGTCGTCAGGATGATAGTAATCCCCTGTTCATTGATGGTTTTAAGGAAGTCCCACATGGAACGGCGGATTTCAATATCCACACCGGCGGTGGGCTCATCCAGAATCAGCAATTTGGGTTCGTGCATTAACGCCCGTGCAATCATCAGGCGGCGCTTCATACCTCCTGACAACGTGCGCGCAGCCATGTCTTTCTTTTCCCACAGGTCGAGCTGCTTTAAGTATTTTTCGGCCCGTTCTTTAGCCACGTTACGGGGCACACCATAGTAACCCGCCTGATTCAGTACGATTTGCAGTACGGTTTCGAACTGGTTGAAGTTGAATTCCTGCGGCACCAGGCCAATGCAGGATTTAGCCTTTTCTTTTTCAGTATTCAGGTCGTACCCGAACACTTTCACATCGCCTTCGCTGGCGTTAACCAGTGAACTGATGATGCCGATGGTGGTGGATTTACCGGCACCGTTAGGTCCCAGCAGGGCAAAAAAATCACCCTCATCTACATGCAGGTTGACGCCGCGCAGTGCCTGCACGCCACCTTTGTAGATTTTCTTCAAATCTGTGATATCCAGCGCTTTCATGCTTTGCCTGTTTTGTTTTCATTAAGCCGTTAATAATAACATGAAAAAAGCGCCCGTTGCGGGCGCTAAACGTTGGGGTTGGGAGGATTAACGAAAGGAATTAGCGCTGTGCCGTCATAACCTGTCCGGCTGGCAAGATTTGCATAACCACTTTGCGGTCGAAGAAGGTATTTTCTGCAGAAGAATGCTGACTGCCCGCTTCCCCGACAGCAAGCAGGGCAATTTTATCTTCACTCACACCCCGTGCTGTGAGTGCCTGTTTAACCGCGCCGGCGCGCTGTTCTGACAATGTCTGGTTAAAGGTGGCTTCGCCGCGATAATCCGCATAACCGGTTAACCGGATCCCCAGCCCTTCATGTTGCTTAAGCGCCTTCGCAATCAGATCAAGCTGCGTACTATAGAGTGCTTCGATATCGTCAGAGCCGCTCTTAAACTGAATGGCACTCTCCATCGCCATCACCTGCTCTTCCGGATACGACGTCAAACCTACCTGAGTGATTGAAGCCTGAAGCTGCGCCGATTCCAGTGCATCTCTTACAGCCAGAAGCTGCTGTTGAGATTCAGTTAATGCAGCATTGCTGGCCATTAAATCAGCCTGTGTGTCTTTTAACTGTTCACTGGTTGCCTTGCTGTCACCAATCACGGCCCCGAGAATACCGGCAACGCCGGCGCCAATGGGACCTGCCACAATAGCACCGATAACCACGCCGGTTCCTAATCCGACTGCCGCAGCTTTGTCTTTTTGTTCCTGATAATGCCTGTCACTGGCAGCCTGTGCTACCGGGTTAACCATAACCGCGATGATGCCTGCTAAAAGTACTTTTTTACCTGTCATGTTCATTTCCTTACCAGAGTGAGTGTTGATGGTAATAATTAAACCGGCACAATCTGACCATGCTCCAAGTGAAATGGGGAAAGGTGGCGAAGCATTGTGATAAATCGGGGCAATCAGGTCACCCGCACCACGTTACGCCGGTTAAACAGGGCAAATATGGCTAAAAAGTGGCGTTACGGGGGAATTTTGTCTTAATCAGGCATTGTTCAGTTTTCATGGTGTATAGTCATGCCACTGAAACTGAAAAGATTAATGACGATGCCAAGAACTATTGCTCTTGTTGAAGATGATGCCGCCATCAGGGAAAACTATATTGCTGCACTGCAGGCGCAGGGTTATCAGGTGAATGCCTATGCTGACAGACCATCCGCTTCTGCAGCGTTCTCACAGGCGCTGCCTGATCTGGCTATTATTGATATTGGCCTGAAGGAAGAAATGGAAGGCGGCTTTATGTTGTGTCAGCAACTGCGACAGCTATCCCAGACCATGCCGGTCATTTTCTTTACCGCCAGAGACAACGATGTGGATACCATCAGCGGACTGCGTATGGGAGCCGACGACTACCTGACCAAAGATATCAGTATGGCGCATCTGCTCGCACGTATCGCCGCCCTGTTCAGGCGCACGGACTTATTATCCTCGCCGAAGCAACAGAGCGAACAAATTCAGCTTGGTCATTTAAGTGTAGATGTCAGCCGCATGACAGTAAGCTGGAAGAACGAGCCGGTTGCCTTAACAGTCACAGAGTTCTGGATGCTGCATGCATTGATCAAACATCCCGGCCACGTAAAAAGCCGGCAACAACTGATGGACGAATCACGGATGGTTGTCGACGACACCACCATTACGTCCCATATTAAGCGCATGCGTAAAAAATTTATCCAGCTGGACAGCACCTTTGATCATATCGATACGGTGTATGGCATGGGTTATCGCTGGCAGGGCTGATTGTTCGTGAACTTACGCTTTTCTATCCGCCTGCAATTGCTGGTGCTGTCGCTATTTCTGTTCACCATCCCCTGGCTGGGTTACCGCTATGTGTGGGAGCTTGAACAATATTTGCGGACCGGGCAGGAGCAGACCATGATTGGTACAGCAAGAGCGGTAGCCACTGCCCTGCACGAACGCCCGGCCCTGTTTGACAGTCAGTCTGCTTATTTAAAAGATGTTCGCCCCGGCACAGATTTGTACGCTCCGCCCATCCCCACCCCCATTCAGCTGGATGGTAAATTTTCAGACTGGAATGCAGTCTCTGGCCTCAGTCAGCAATATGGTGAAGGTCAGGTAGTTTCCTGGTTTGGCAAAGTTGCGGATTTTCCGCCGGTCACACTGTCTTTTAATCATATGGTGGGACGCTACGGAAAATACCTGTATGCCATGTTTGATGTGCAGGATGACAGCGTTGTGTGGCGTGCATCTAACGCACTGGCCGTCGATCAGAGTGACCATTTACTGATCAGTGTTATTGCCGGTGACGGCGAACTGGAACGTTTTGTCATTGCACCTTACTCAGAAGGCTGGGTGAATGCATTTAAGCTGGACGACACGCCGGGGGGCTACAGAGCCACAGACAACGAACTGCGTATTCAGGGCCGCTGGCAACTAACCGGTGAGGGATATGGTATTGAACTACGCTTTCCATTGAGTATGACCACAGGCGCTCTCGCCTTTGCGCTGGTTGATGTGGACGATCCGGCCAGCCGGGAGAAGCGCTACGCGATGGGCACAGCGAACCCCAATCAGGCCGACGGCATGGGCACGGTACTGACGCCGTCGCCGGAAATTGAACGCATCCTTTCCGGGCTTAAATATGCCGATTCACGGGTGTGGGTAGTCGATAACCACATGCGTGTACTTGCCAGAGCCGGCTCGATCCAGTCAGCCACTGGGTTTAAAGTACGCCGTGAGGAGCAGCAAGGTTACCCGTGGTGGCAGTGGCTTGAGCAGCATGTTTTGCTGCCGCTTTATTATCATATTCTGACCCGTCCGCCAGCCGGATTTGTTGATGAGTTGCAGGGCGCGTATGCGCTGGCCGGAAAAGATATTGCTTCGGCGCTGTCCGGCACACCGGATTCCTTATGGCGGCTTTCTCCTGACAGTAAAGCCGTTATTCTTTCCGCCGCTTACCCTATTTATATTGAGGAAAACGTGATGGGTGCAGTGGTGGTGGAGCAAACCACCAACGGTATCCGTACCCTGCGAAACCGTGCTCTGGAGCAACTTTTCCACGTAATCCTGGCAGTAATGCTGCTGGGCACCCTCAGTTTATTTCTGTTTGCTAACCGTATTTCTAACCGGGTGCGGACACTGAGAGACAACACTGAGGCAGTGATTGACGATAACGGCAAAATTGTCGGCAGTTTACCGGCAGTGCGCCGTGTAGATGAAATTGATGACTTGCATCAGTCCTTCGCCGGCGTGTTAAACCGTCTTCAGCAATACAATTCGTATCTGGAAAACATGGCCTCACGACTCTCCCACGAATTGCGTACGCCTATTGCCGTTGTACGTTCATCACTGGACACCATCAGCGAAGTGAAAGATCCTTCCCAGCAGTCTGTTCTGATTGGCCGGGCGCAAAGCGGCATCACCCGGTTGAGCACCATTTTAAACAGTATGAGTGAAGCCACACGACTGGAACATGCTATCGCTCAGGAAGACCCCGAACTGTTCGATGCAGCTGCTGTCGTTTCAGGCTGTATTGACGGCTACGCCTATGTTTTTTCTGAACGTACCTTCCAACTTAAAATCTCGCTGGAAGAGGCAAAATTACGGGGTTCAGGGGATTTATTCGCGCAGATGCTGGATAAAATTATCGCCAACGCGGTGGAGTTCAGTCACAACGGCGATACGATTACGGTGCACTTATGGCGGGAAGGTAAATCCGTAAAACTGTCAGTGACCAACCCGGGACCACCGTTACCCGATAATATGAACGACAATCTGTTGCAGTCGATGGTATCAGTGAGGCCGGATGAAGAACGCCACAAATCCGCTGAACACCCTCACCTTGGTTTAGGACTGTTTATTGCCAATATGATTGCCGGCTACCACAAGGGGCGCGTGCAACTGAGTAACCTGCCGGACAACACCGGGGTTTGTGTTGTGGTGCAGTTGCCTATGGCGGGCTAGTGCTTTTTAATCATCGCCGCCAAGGTCAGGCACGTTTTTCATCAGCATGGCAGCCCGGCGGCGCGCCATATTCTGTGCATATTTGCGGATGCTGACCGTATTGTCTTTCTCATCCACAATTTCAATACCGAGAAGATGCTCAAGAATATCTTCCAGCGTAACAATCCCTTCCAGACCGCCGTATTCGTCCACTACCATGAAAATGTGTACCCGCCGCGTCATGAACAAATCAAGGACATTGGCAATAGGCATACTGCTCAATACCGTGATCATATCCCGCCGGTAATCTTTCAGTTGTTTTTGCGTATTCCCTCTGGCGAAAGCCAGCAATAAATCTGAACGCATAACAAAACCATGGATATGCTCACTGTCTTCGCCGGTATAAACCGGTATGCGGGAGAACTCCATATGAGCATGTTGATGGAAGAAGCCTTCCACTGTCATGGTTTCTGATAAGGAGAACATCGACGTACGGTGAGTCATGGCATCCCGCACCTTCACTTCATGCATATTCAGCATGTTTTTCAGAAAGGCAGTCTCCTTTTCGGCCAGTTGTCCTTCCTGCCATGACAACTCAGCCATTGCCTGCAATTCATTGCGGCTCAGCCCTCTTAGCGGGCTTTCTTCTTTAAACCCTTTTGTGAGCTTTTCAGAAAACCATACAAAGGGGGTTAGTAACCAGGTGAGGTATTTCAGAAACCATGCAGTCGGTGTCGCCAGTGCCCGCCAGTAGGTGGCACCCAGCGTCTTAGGAATGATTTCAGAAAAGATCAGGATCAGTAAGGTTAAAATCGCACTGATGATCCCAAGATACGCGTCGCCAAACACCACGGCGGCCTGTGCCCCCGCTCCCGCAGCTCCCATGGTATGGGCAATGGTATTTAATGTCAGAATGGCGGATAAGGGCTTGTTGATATCATCGGTTAATCCCCGCAGCAATTTACCGGAAGGTGCGGCTTCCTTTTCCAGCACTGAAATATAGGCAGAAGAAATACTCAGGATCACCGCCTCAGCTATCGAGCAAAGAAATGAAAAGCCCAGCGCTATTAAAATATAAACAATCAGCAGAAACATAGCGTTGCTAAACCCGTTAATTAGACGCGAAAAATAACCATAACGTATCTGCAGGCAGTTTGCAGATATTCTGTTGTCCACCTGTACAAATCAAACAGCCGGCAAGTGCCGGCTGTTTAATTTCAGTAAGGATGCATGCTTAAGCTTACTGTTTTTCCCGCTTGAATTTAGCGATAACAGACCAGGCTTCCAGCATAACCAGCACACTGACAACCAGTACCACTGCATCCAGGAATACCAGCAGGTAATTTTCCGCTGCCCAGTATTCCTGAAGCTTAATGACACCGGCAAAGAATGCCATTACCAGAACAAACGTCATCGGAATAAGCGTGTATATGGCCGGGCGGTTCATTTTGATCAACATTACCGAGATAACCAGCAATGTCAGTGAAGCCAGGATTTGGTTAGTCGACCCGAACAATGGCCAGATGATCATACCGCCGGAGCCGGATGCTCCACCGGCACCGAATGACAGCAGCAAACAGGTACCCACTGCAACCAGCGTAGCGACAACGCCATTTTTGAGGATATTAAGGTTATAAATCTCGCCCCATTCCTGGATGATGTAACGTTGTAAACGCACACCTGAATCCATGGTAGTACCGGCAAACAGTACCACCATAACGGCCAGAATGGTGGATGAGAAATCTACCGGTAATCCCCAGCCTTGCTGGATAAGGTTTGCACCACCGGTAATGAAGGCAGAAACGCTTCCGTCACCAAGGTGGCTGTACACTTCGTGCCATTCTTCAGGGGATGCGGCTAAGGCCACGCCACTCACTGCAACGATGGTGATAAGTGCAAGACTTCCCTCGCCTACGGCACCGAGATAACCAACGAAACGGGCATCAGTCTCTTTATTCAACTGCTTGGAGCTGGTACCGGAAGATACAATGCCGTGGAAACCTGAAACAGCACCACAGGCAATGGTAACGAACAGCAGCGGGATAAGGCTCGGTGTATCAATAGCAGTTTGCGTATTAAACGCCGGTGCTGTGATATCCGGCATAGACATAAATACCGCTCCGTACAGCAGCAGTAAGCCAACCAGTAACTGCATACCGTTGATAAAATCACGTGGTTGCAGCAGCATCCAGACCGGTAACAACGATGCAATGGCTGCATAGATGAACAGAATAATGATCCAGTTGGCGTTAGCGGATAATCCAAACATGGTTTCCGGCAGCTCAAGAGGGATATAACTGCCCGCGTAAACCGACGCATAAAGCACAATAATACCAACCACACACATGGGGATAAGGCTGAAATTGCGCTTGAGCAACTGACCAATCACCAGGGCAACAACAATCGCCATCCAGGCAGGGAAAACCGCGTTAGGCTGAGAGACAAACGACTTGGCAATCACCACGCCGAATACCGCATTTACCATCAGCAGTACCAGGAAGATGACGACCATGAAAAGCGCACGGGAGCGTTTCCCGATAACACTTTCAGACAGCGCCCCCATGGACTTCCCTTTATGGCGGTTACTCGCCCACAAAGCGCCCATATCATGAACACCGGCGAAGAAAATGGTACCGAATACCACCCACAGAACGGCCGGAACCCAACCCCAATATACGGCGATAGCCGGCCCGACGATAGGAGCAGCACCGGCTACGGAGGTAAAGTGGTGGCCCCATAAAACAACTTTGTTTGTGGGAACGTAATCGACTCCGTCGCGCAGTTCGTGAGCAGGCGTCACAAAACTGTCGTCGAGACGGAAAATTTTATCGGCAATGAACCTGGAGTATACAAACCATCCTAGTAGCATGCCTATGATGCCAAGGACGACGATCATTATTGACTGCATAGATTAATCCTGAGTTAGAGGGTACGTTGTTATCATTATTTAAAGTAACGAAATGCACACTGAGTTGTGAAGCTTTTTTATACAGCATTGACAGGCGTGTGACGACACATCCTGATAATTTACAAGCTGTTAAATTTTACCTGCGTACATAATGCATTTCAGTTCATTCACCTGAATAAATGCAACACTGCCCGGAGAGTGCGGAAATTCTAATACGATTCGATGCGATGTCCGCCCCGGTGTTCCCGTTTTACGGCATACATCAACTCGTCAGCTTTCGCCAGTAAAGTGGTCAGTTCAGCATGCTCACGCTTCAGCAGAATTGCGCCGACGGTTGCAGAAACAGCACACGTGCCGACGCCTTCAACAGGTACCGGTACGCTGATCATATCGATAAGCAGTTTGCACTGAATGTCGATGTCATTCAGGAAGGTCTTACCTGCCAGCAAGCCAACAACAAATTCATCACCTCCCCAGCGACAGCATACACAGGTGACATCGGCAAAAAATCTCGGGATCCGGCTTCCCACCGCTTCAAGTACTTTATCTCCGGCTTCATGACCATACTCATCGTTCACCGGTTTAAACTTGTCCAGATCGATCATCATCAATACAAAGGTTTTGTCATTACCGGCAGAGGCAGAGATAAGATTTCTGAGGAAAGGTTCACCGCCACGCCGGTTATGCAAACCGGTGAGGGGATCATGTTCAGCAGCAAAGCGCACCTGCTCTTCACGTCGCATGCGCCCGGTAATATCATTAACGATAACTTCAATGAGTACCTCACCCTCGCGATGCTGACTGATACGTTGTTCACTGACGCAAGCAAACAGACAGTGCACCCATTTAACTTCCCCGTTCTCGTAATAAGAAAGGTCGACAGAGTCCTGTTCAGCGTTTTCTCTTTTTGAGAAGCTGGAAGCGATGGCTTCAACTTGCCCGGACTCGTTAAATTTACGACAAAATGTATCCAGCGAACTGATATTACCCAGCATGCTTCTGAACGCCGGATTTGCCTGCAACAGGCCTTTTTTCGGGGAAATCAGCGCAATACCTATAGTGGCCCTTTCAAAAAGAAGACGGAATTGCCGTTCCAGTTTCTCGGTGTCTTTGCGAAGTTGCTTTTCCTGTAAGTAGAAATGCCGGGTTGCGGATATCATTCCGTTCATCCGGCTAATCAGCTTGCCCAGTTCGTCCTGCCGTTTCTTCACTATTGTAATAGTTTGCAGGTTGTCAGGATCGGAAGGGTCAACCCGCTCAAACTCGCGGCTCAGCTTCAATAATGGCCTGGACAGCATTTCGTTAGTCACAATTGCTACGGCCACGGTAATGCAAAGAGCAACCAGTAACATCGATAAACTCCCCTGCATCGCGAACTCGCTTACGTTGCGCTGAATAAATTCAATATCCGGGTATACAGAGAGCTTCCCGATGGTTTGATCTTCGATAAACGGGTGAATCAAAGGAATAACAACACCGCCTTCCGGCGTTATAAGCTCTCCGCTTTGGGCCAGTACCCCTTCATTAGTTGTCACCACCGCAGCCATAACTAAATCATTTCTCACCAGACCTTCGGTAATCTCCTTCGCCAGAATATCGTCTTCCACATAAACGGCGATAGCAGAAGGCTTGCGGGTACTGTCAGCGAGTTGTGCCACCAGTTGTTTAGTGATAAACATCAGAGAGTCTTCGCTCTGCTGATACACGATACTGCCACCGGCAATGGCAATAATCCCTCCGATAAGAGCGATAATAGAGGCAACCCGGATGTGTAGTCTGCGTAGAAACATTCGTGCAATCCGTTTGCGTTACGTCAAAATGTTGTACTGTATGTCAGGCTGACAACGTTGCTCATTTGGTCTCCGGATACTTGCTGATACAAACTCACTCCCCAGAGCGCATAACCGGGAACGTCAATCCAATAATGGTCATACTGGAATTTTATTGCTGACGACGGCGATACATCCCACCGAACTCCCACACTAACTGAGCGCTGGCTTTGTGAAATCGCATTCGAAATCTCCTGGCTGGCGAACGACAGTAAACCGAGATATTGTGCTGTTTCTGCATCTGGCGCTTGTGAGAAATCAGGAACTGGCAGTTGCCGGGATGATTCAGTTTCGTCTATCCCCGCGAAGGTGATGTAAGGCAGCAAGTCGCCAAAACGGTAGCCAAGACTGATATACCCGGAGACATAAGGAGATAAAAGGGTCCAGGCTGAATCCATCGCGACCATTTCTGCCATGACTAGCCATTCATCGTTGTTGTACTGATACCCTAAAGACAAATACCAGATAGCCTCATTGTCCATGTGCAAATGATCATAGACTTCATCAACGCCCGGCCAGAGCACATCAGGTACCGCCAGAAGGCTATCATAATGGGCCTCGAAATCTCCTCCGTTAAAATGGGTTCTGTCTCCCATAAAGTAGGATCCGGTTACCTTTACAAGCCAGTCGTATGCCTCGTATGTTGTAGTCGCATTCAGGACATAGTCGTAATAAATCGTGGTAAAACTGTCGAGGGCAAACAGATTACTTTCTGACTTTCCGGCAGCAAATGTGTGCTGCCACACGCCGTTATTCGCATTATGGCGGTATTGGATCTCAGCACCGTCCACATACGACACCGATGAAGTGGGCAAATAGAAATCGACCGGCGGTCTTACCCAGGGATAGGCATAGCTGACATTTCTGTATTCAGAGAGTAAATAGGCGTTGTAATTCATCCGGCCAACACGGGCCGACCAGTTCCTGTCGAACTGATAGCGAAGAAAGGCCATTTCAAAATAGTTAGCAACTTCGCTGTCTCCGCGGTCCTGTGCAATAGCCTGTACTACTAAGTCCAGATCGTTTGAGAAGTGATAGTTGAACTGGAACCCGACCATAGTATCTGTGAAGACATTAAAATGCTTTCTGGGCTTATTCAGATAAGAGGAACGGAAAGCAAGTTCATCGTTACTGCTGTAACTGGCGCCTACCGTCGCAAACCCGCTGAACCGCCAGTTATCGTCATCCGCGCACTGTGCTGCGGCAGAGACCAGCAATAAAGGTAAAGTGAGAAAGAGACGGATTTTATTCGAGTACAAGAACAATTTTCATCTCCTCTGAAACAGCATTCATTGGAACATAGGCAATATAGTGCTGATTGCCATTAAACAACTCGCCGAGATTCGCTACCGAATTCACCTGCACCGGCGCTTTGGCACGACCGGAAAACAGTAAGCGGGACCAGTACGAGTTCACCTGACGCAGAGAACGGTTTACCAGTGTCTGATAAAACTCTCCTTTCAGATTAAGCTCAGATTTGTAATCAAGGGGAATAAGTACTTCGCCGTCAGATGTCTCGGTAAAACGCCCCATAAATAAATCGATAACTTCAGCTTTTGAAAGGGACTGTACGGCACTGTCGGAGTGAACGACGACAGCAATAGAGTTTTCAGCATTTAACGCGCTTGCATGAAAAGACGTTGTACAGAATACAACGCTGAACAGCAGCCAGATAATTGCCACACTTTTTGTCATGAAGAAGCTGGGATTACTGAGTAACGAAGAAGATGACTTAACTATAGCCAATATGTTTTAAGTTGCTAATTTTGCGGGAGGAAAAGAAAAACAAAAAAGGCCGCTTGCGCGACCTTTTTTTGGACTAGTGTGTAGTCATCAATTACTTGATGATTTTAGCTACAACACCAGCACCTACTGTACGACCACCTTCACGGATTGCGAAGCGCAGACCTTCTTCCATCGCGATTGGAGCGATCAGGTCAACGACGAATTTCAGGTTGTCACCAGGCATTACCATTTCTACGCCTTCTGGCAGCTCAACGGCACCAGTTACGTCAGTTGTACGGAAGTAGAACTGTGGACGGTAACCTTTGAAGAATGGAGTGTGACGACCGCCTTCATCTTTAGACAGTACGTATACTTCAGCTTCAAACTGAGTGTGAGGAGTGATTGAACCAGGCTTAGCCAGTACCTGACCACGCTCAACGTCATCACGCTTAGTACCACGCAGCAGAACACCAACGTTCTCACCTGCACGACCTTCGTCAAGCAGTTTACGGAACATTTCAACACCGGTACAAGTAGTTTTGGTTGTATCTCTGATACCAACGATTTCTACTTCTTCACCAACTTTGATGATACCTTGCTCAACACGACCAGTTACAACAGTACCACGGCCTGAGATTGAGAATACGTCTTCGATTGGCAGGATGAACGGCTTGTCGATAGCACGCTCTGGCTCTGGAATGTAAGAATCCAGTGCTTCACCCAGTTCGATGATTTTCTTTTCCCACTCTGCGTCACCTTCAAGGGCTTTCAGAGCAGAACCTTTGATTACTGGCAGATCGTCACCAGGGAATTCGTATTCAGTCAGAAGTTCACGAACTTCCATTTCAACCAGTTCCAGCAGCTCTTCATCATCAACCATGTCACATTTGTTCATGAATACGATGATGTAAGGGATACCAACCTGACGACCCAGCAGGATGTGCTCACGAGTCTGTGGCATAGGGCCATCAGTCGCAGCAACTACCAGGATACCGCCGTCCATCTGAGCAGCACCAGTGATCATGTTTTTAACGTAATCAGCGTGTCCCGGGCAGTCTACGTGCGCGTAGTGGCGGGTAGGCGTGTCATATTCTACATGTGAAGTAGAGATGGTGATACCACGAGCTTTTTCTTCAGGCGCGTTATCGATTTGGTCGAAAGCCTGAGCTGAACCACCGTAAGTCTTTGAAAGGACGGTAGTGATTGCTGCAGTCAGAGTGGTTTTACCGTGGTCAACGTGGCCGATAGTACCCACGTTTACGTGGGGTTTCGTACGTTCAAACTTTTCTTTTGCCATTTTTCTAGTATCCCAGCAAAGTTACGTTAAAAATAAAAAACAATTAATTTAAACATGAGCTGGGGAGAAATGGTGCTGATAGGCAGATTTGAACTGCCGACCTCACCCTTACCAAGGGTGCGCTCTACCAACTGAGCTATATCAGCACGGAAATTGGAGCGGGCAGCGGGAATCGAACCCGCATCATCAGCTTGGAAGGCTGAGGTAATAGCCATTATACGATGCCCGCGTTCCTAATTCTCTGGCCACCTCAATGAAAAAGTGGTGGAGGGGGCAGGATTCGAACCTGCGAAGGCTGAGCCGGCAGATTTACAGTCTGCTCCCGTTGACCGCTTGGGTACCCCTCCAGAGTTTGATGAATGGTGCCGACTGCCGGAATCGAACTGGCGACCTACTGATTACAAGTCAGTTGCTCTACCAACTGAGCTAAGTCGGCTCCTCATCAAGTGGGTGCGCATTCTAGAGTAAGTTATTACTCCGTGCAAGTGTCTTTTTTATTTTTTTCGTTTTTTTTGTCGGAGCGTTTTACTCTTTCAAATTAAACGAAAAATGTTACGCAAAAAGCTGACTTCTTGCGTAGCGGGCAAGACCTTGCACCACCAAATTCGCGGAACGGATAGTATCAGTGGAATGATTTATTGCAAGCATATTTTTATCTCCACCGCCAATAATTACAGCAAAATCGGATCGTTTGCTTAGCAAATAATCAATCACGCTTAAATAAACACCATTTAGTGCTGCATGACAACCCTGTGCAACGCACATTTCAGTAGAAGAGCCTGGTGCTAAATTTTGCGGTATTGAGTTGTCTGAGGTGACTCTTGCTGTATTTTTAACCAGAGCATCACGCATAAGATGAAAACCGGGACTTATCCAACCGCCTAAATGTTGACCATCTTCTACAAAGTCACAGGTAATTGCAGTACCCATGTCGATCACACAAAACATTTTTCCGGTCATTTCCTGTGCAGCGACCATCGCCAGCCACCGGTCGACACCCATTTTTGTGACATCTTGATAGCTGTTGCGTACACCAAAATTTTCTTTTTCGGTAAAAATTTCCTGAATGACTCTATTTTCTGTGTCACAGAAATGAATAATTTTTTCTGAAATGTCTTTTTTACCCACATTAGATAAAAAAATATGAGAGAAATTTGAATCCGACAGCCAAAGAACAAATGCTTCTGCATCTGTATGAACAAGAGGCTCTGAATCTTTAACATCAGCAAGAGCAACAGACTTTATTCTGCTGTTCCCGGCATCAACCAACAGAACGGCGGTATCAGATACCACGAAGGCTTACCTCACCGCCATGGAAGCGGGTAATACCGTCTTCAGTTTCTACCAGCAGCGCCCCGCTCTGATCCACACCACGGTCAATACCGGAGAAACGCTTGTCGCCCATTTGCAAAACAATTTTCTTGTCTGCAAATAAATCCAGAGATTCCCAGTAAGGTACGAACTTGCCGAAGCCCCGCTGAGTAAACTCAGGCAACAACTCCCGGAGTGATTCGATAACAGCAGCAGCGAGCCTGTTACGGTCGGGCACTTCACCTAAGTAGCCGGTTAAATCACTGTGAGGTTGACCCACATCATACTGGGTGTCGGGTACATTCACGTTCAGGCCAATACCAATGACACTGTGCGCAGTAGCGCCGATCTGGCCCTCAACTTCAATGAGAACACCGGCCAGTTTACGGCCATTCAGATAAATATCATTCGGCCACTTAAGCTGCGCATCTTCAATTTTGAATTTTCTTAACGCTTCGCAGATGGCTACCCCAACGAGAAGGGACAATCCGGCCATGCTTTGATAACCATCCGGAAAAGACCAGTACATAGACATAGTAAGACTGCCTCCCACCGGCGCAGTCCATTTACGACCATGGCGGCCCTTACCGTCTGTTTGAACTTCGGCAAGTATTACGTCACCATCAGCTAAATCGTGCCGTGCTGTTGCAATACGTTTTTTCATTTCTGTATTGGTGGACGCCAGTACCGGCTCTACCTGTATGGTCGACAACCCTGGTCTGGCCAGGTGTTTTTTGATTTGCTCTGTACTGAGCATAGGAAAACCCTGATTCAATCTGTAACCTTTACCTTTTACTTTAAATACATCCAGGCCCCAGTCAGCAAGCTGCGAGATGTGCCCTGCCACAGCGGTTCTTGAAAGCCCTACCTGTTGAGCAATGATTTCGCCGGAATGAAATTGTCCGTCAGCCAGCACAGACAAAATGTGCTGTCGTATAATTTTCGAGGCCTGCTTCATAACGTAATTACTCCGGATTTGCCAACAAGCCTGACTTCCGGCTCCAGCTGAATATCAAATTTTTCATTTACGGCATTAATAATATCACCCGCCATCTTGATCACGTCCTCACCGGAAGCGTTTCCGGTATTGGTCAGCACCAAAGGTTGCGTGGGATGACATCGCACACCACCCGTTTCGCGGCCTTTGAATCCACATTGATCGATTAACCAGGCTGCAGGCACCTTTTTACCGCTCCCGGCTGCAAATCCCGGTACTTCTCCGTATGTATCTTTAATTTTTTCGTAACGGGCCGCGGTAATGACAGGGTTTTTAAAGAAACTACCGGCATTGCCCAACAGATCAGGATCAGGCAGCTTTGCCTTTCTCACTTCAATCACTTTGTTGTAGATACTTTCCGGTGTCGGGTCCTTCAGTGTTGCAAGCTCCCCATAAGACACAATCAGCTCGTTATTTACCGGCAGACGAAAATTAACGTAGGTGATCAGTACGTTTCCCGACAGACGGCGTTTAAACACACTGTCGCGATATCCAAATTCACATTTATCGTTGGATAACGTGTGCTGTTCACCGGTGGTGATATCAATATACTCAACAGACTCGATATATCTGCCGACCTCTAGACCATAAGCCCCGATGTTCTGTATTGGAGCTGCACCTGCAGACCCCGGAATCAGTGCCAGATTTTCTAAACCGTACCAACCATTATTTAAACAGTGAGTAACCAGGTTATGCCAGTTCTCACCGCCGGCGACGCGCAGCCTGTAACTATCTTCGGAGGTATTAACTTCTATTCCCCGCATGCCATTGATAAATACCGTGCCGTCAAAATCGGATAAAAACAGCGTGTTGCTGCCCCCACCCAGAAGATAGCTACAGGCAGACTCCCGCCAGTTCAGGAGAAACTCATCCGGCGTTGTAAAATGACAAACAGCTTTGCAATTGGCCGGGAGCTGGAAAGTGTGGTGTGATGTTAGTGTGGGCACAGTCTAATAATACTTTTTCTCTTTGCCGCAATGGTAGGCGAACTAAGCCGGGAATAAAAGCGTCACAAAGAGTTAAGGAGGTTAGCTACAACAGGTTTTGCACAAGACAGGCTCTTTTGCCGTAATTAAGTTTTTTATTTATCGTTTAAATGAAAGAAATGGGCAACTACGTCATAAAGATTCGAGCGGGTGGTATAGTCCTTTCCATTGCCCTCATCATCCTTGCTTATTTTATACAAATGAGAGATGCCAGCTCTTCGCCCGGCTTCAATGTCAGACAGCTTGTCTCCTACCATGACACTCTGCTTCAATGAAATATCTAACTGTTCCGCGGCTTCCAAAAGCATACCCGGTTCAGGCTTTCTGCATTTACAGGTAACAAGGTATCTCCCTTCTCCATGCTTGCTATGGTGAGGGCAATATTTGACGGCTTTAATACTGACTCCTTCCTTCTCAAATTCACACAGCATCCATTTTGTTAAAGATTCAAACGCTGCTTCATCGTAATAGCCACGGGCAATACCGGATTGATTTGTAACAACGACTATTTCGTATCCATTTTTTGTAATAGAGCGGCAGGCGTCAAAAACCCCCGGAACAAAGTCAAATGATTCAGGTGTAGAAATGTAACCGTGATCGATATTGATAACGCCGTCTCGGTCGAGGAAAAATGCTTTTGCTTTCATACTGAACAGAAAATCTATTTACTAAATAGTTTATCACTCACCTGTGAATGAAGTCAGAGAATTAGCACATAAAAAAGCCGCACTTAAAATCGTGCGGCTATCACTTTTATTTCAGGTAATTGATGTTTTAAATACTTACGAACGACGGAAGCGACGTAAAGCAATCAAAGACAGTGCAAAGATACCTAATGTAGCAGGTGCAGGTACTGTAGTTGGTGGCAGGCTTGACTGATCAAGTAATGCATATCTTAGCTGGCCACCGGCATACAGTACTTCACCCATTCCGTTACCCCAGAAAGACACCGTTGTAAATTCATCACTGTCATCAAAGGCTGCTACAAAAATTTCGTAAACTGTACTGGCAGGGTTAGCCTGAGAAGGGAATTGACCTTCCACATTAGATGATGCAGATGCAACCATAATCGGAGCACCGCCATCGAATGAAATAAATAAATCAGTGGTAGGTGCTGTACAGCAGGTAGCCCAGTCGCCTACTTCAAAACCGACTGCATTAACCGGTGAATCAAAAGTGAAAGTAATACCACTGTTAAAATAATCCATTGGATCTGTGCGCGGATTTGTTCCACCACCAGCAGGATCAATACCAATAACGCGTCCGGACATCGAGCCATAACCTGAACCGTAACCATAACCACCGTCATTTTGAGTGATTACATAGTCACCGCGGTCAATGCTATAGCCATTTGAAAGCGTATTCCAGATGTCAACAGTTACAGTCTCACCGGCAGCAGCCACTGTGCTGTCAAATGATGCTACGCCATCAGCGATGCCTTCAAAAACCGTTAAAATTGTTGCGTTTGCAGAGAAGGCAGAAGCCAGTGTCAGACCAGCAACAGCTCCAAATTTCAAAACTTCGTTTTTCATTTCCAGATCCTTATAAGTCCATTTCCCGTAGTATAACCAAAACTACTTAATAAAATTCTGTACATTATCATCGACAGTACAAAAACTCTCACGCAACAAAAAGGCCAACCCAGCAGAACCCCTTAAACCATTGAAAAAACAATCAGTTCCCACCTTCTTAAAAAGTTAAATATCAGTTGTTGAAAATTTATTGTAAATTTATTCGACACAGAGTTTTTCTTATTTCTAAATTCATATAAGAAATTTTTTCTCAAACCTTAACGGCCAGCATCTGTGAAAGGGTCGTAACCGTCCGGTAATCCCACCTAGCGTTTAGCAAACTGCCATGGTAGAAGTTGTCCGAAATCGGTGTCGGGCTTGCTGAGCTGCTCCAGGCAGTTCATGACATACTCGAACACATTGAGGTCGTTGGCTTTCGCCGTTTCGATGATGCTGTAGAGGATGGCGCTGGCATTGGCACCGCTTGCGGTCTGGCTGAACAGCCAGTTTTTTCTGCCAATGACGAACGGTTTGATGGCGCGTTCTGCGCGGTTATTGTCGATGTTGAGATGACCATCGAGTGTGTAACGAACCAGTTTATGCCATTGATTAAGGCAGTACTTTATTGCTTCTCCGAGTTTTGTTTTCGGTAACACCTGTTGAGCTGATTTTGTCAGCCAGCTCTCAAGCTGATTAAGCAACGGCAGACTCTTTTCCTGCCGTTGCGCATAGCGGGTTAAGGCTTTCTCTTCTTTTAACTGTGTTTCGACACGGTAGAGTTTCTGGATGTGGTTTAGTGCCCAGTCGGCTTTGCCACTGCCTTTACTGCCAGCGCCTTTTTTCGCTTCCATAAACTTGCGTCTGGCATGAGCCCGGCAGCCGACTAAGGTGACCTGCGTTTGTTCGTAGCCCTGATAACCATCCACTTGCAGGTAGCCGCTACAACCATCAAGGAAGTCCACGGCACATCGCCCGGCACGACTATTGTGATAATCGTACAGTACTATGTTGGGGATGGCTGAGCCGGTGATGGTTGCTTGCAGTGAATCTGCACCGGTTGCATACAGCCACATGTAACTGGTCGCTTTGTCAGAATCGACAACCTTCAGTGTGGTTTCATCCGCCTGAATAACCGGTTGTTGTAGCAAATGTTGAAGAAGCTTGTCATAAAGCGGCTTAAATAATTCAGCACAACGGATTATCCAGTCAGCCATGGTTTTGCGGCTGAGTTCGATGCCATGCTGTTTGAACATGGCTTCCTGCCGGTAGAGCGGCAGGCCAAACTGGTACTTGCTGGTGATTATCTGACTTAACAGGCTCGGCGTTGCATAGCCTTTGGGGATAACGCTATGTGGTACCGGCGCTTGTTTGACCGTATTGCTGATACCCTCTTTTTCGCAGGTACGGCACACATACTTCGGCCGTACATGCTCTATCACTTTGACCTGAGCCGGAATGAACTGAAGTTTCTCAGACTTATCTTCACCGATGCAGTGCAGTGCAGTGTGCCAGCGCAGCAATCACAGACTTTATCTTCATCAGGGATATCGTGGACGATGACTTCACGCGGCAAGTCCTCAGGCAATGGTTTACGCTTAGGTTTATTGCGCGTGTAACTGATGTTTTCCTGCTCTGGCATTTCAACATCAACAGCCAAATCTTCCGCCTCATTAAACAGTTCGCCCTGACCGGGGTGGCCCTCGGCGCTTTTGCCAAACTGTTTTTGCTGTGCGATACGGAACTGTTCTTCCAGATATTGATACTGGTTATTCAGTTCCTGGAGCTGCTGCTCCAGCTCAGCAATGCGGCGTTGATAGTCTTCTTCGTTCATAAGGCTATTATCGCCGTTTAAGGTACTGATCACCCGATATTATTCAGACTATTTCGTGATCGATGAATGCTGCTTATGATCACCGGTTATAAGCCGGACGCCGTGTATTTCAACGCATGTGTCCTATCACATCGAAGCCGGATAACAACCATTGCAACTGCTGCTCACTCAGGTGCATCTGACGTAATTCAACGCAGAGCCATTTCACTGGCACACTTTATTCGATATAACGTTTACATCCCTTGCAGGACGGCCTTCAGGCGCTGACAGGGAGCTTCGACTTAGTCACCGGATAGGAGGAACAGTGTTTAACTGGAAAGCCATACTGAAGCCCGCGGACTGGGCCTCAATTCTTAAGCATACCGGCCTGCTCGCTTATGCATTTATTGCCAGTATCTTATTCAAATCTCTGGGATTCATTCCGTCACATCAGGTGCCGGTAACCATGCTCATCGCATTTGTGTCTCTGGAATGGATGTTTTTCCAGCGCACTAAGTTCACTTCTCAGTAAGTCTTCTTTTTTATGATCCCTCCGGATACTCACAATCAGTGTCCGGTTTGGCTGTCCGTATCTCTCTCTGCTCCCCTTTCCTATCAACTTTTCAATGATCATTCCTCTTCTGAAATCCTTCGGTAGACAGACAATTATATTTTAAATAACTGAGTGGCTGGCTCCGGCAAAAAGTGATTCAGCCTTAATGTTATGGCTTTTGACTAGCAGAGATTCTGACCAGAGAAAAGAAACGAAAAAAGCCCGCTCAGATGAGCGGGCTTCTTCGTAATTGGGAGCCTGACGGTGTGCTACTCTCACATGGGGAGACCCCACACTACCAT